>CAMLHP010000001.1 GCA_946479805.1 uncultured Gemmatimonadota bacterium
TATCTGTGGGCCTTCCGGGGCATGACCTCGCCCGCTTCCAGATGGTCGAATACCTTCGGTCGTTCACCACCGGACGCACCGGCCTCGACCAGATCGACACCGTGCTTATCCTGTCGGGTGTGTTTGCGGTGTTCGAGAAGGACACCGTCATCCGGGCCGGCGGATATCTCACGCCCTTCGTCAACAGCAGGATCATCGAGGAGTACGTAGGCCGCCGCGCCGCCACTGTGTGCGAGGACATGGAGATCATCGTCCGGCTGCACCGCTTCGTGCGCGACAAGCTCCAGCACAAGCGGATCGCCTTCCTGCCGCATCCGGTGGCGTGGACCGAAGTGCCCGAATCGCTGGCGTCGCTCAGGAAGCAGCGGGGCCGCTGGTACCGCGGGCTCCGCGAGTCGCTTCGTTACCATCGCGAAATGCTGTTCCGGCCGCGCTTCGGCCGCATCGGCTGGTTCGCCCTGCCCTCGTTCTGGCTGTTCGAGTACTGGGGACCGGTCATAGAGCTGGCCGGCTACCTGTTCATCACCTTCTTCCTCCTGGCCGAGCACTATCTCGGCTTCCGGTTCCTGAACCGCGACTACGCCTGGGCCTTCTTCCTCGTGTCGCTCGGCGCCGGGATGCTGGTCAATGTGTTCGCGGTGCTGGTGGGCGCCTGGCGCTTCCGTTTCGGCCTCGCCGACCGGCTGCAGCGGGGGCTGCTCCCGTTCAGCCGGAAGCGTGACGTCTTCATCCTGCTGGCCTACGCCATCATGGAGAACCTCGGCTTCCGCCAGTTGACGGTGTATTGGCGGCTGCGGGGGCTGTGGGATGCATGGCGGGGCAAGACTGACTGGGAGAAATTCCACCGCGTAGGATTCACTCCGCGGGAGGCGGCGGCGCGTGGCTGACCGTTCGGCTATCCGGCTACTGGTGGTGGACGACGACCCGGACATCGCCCGGCTGCTCGGCGCGCTGCTTTCGCGTCAGGGCTTCACCGATGTCACCTATGTGAGCACCGCCGATGAGGCGCTGCGCGCGGCCGACCAGGCCGACATCGTGCTGCTGGACCACCAGTTGCCCGACGCGGAGGGTCTGGAGCTGCTGAGGTCGCTCAGGATCCGTCCCTCCTCACCCGGGCTGGTGATGATCACCGCCCACGGCAACGAGGCGCTCGCTGCCGAGGCGCTGAGGCGCGGCGCAGACGACTACCTCGTCAAGGACAGCTCGCTGCCACACCTGCTGGCGGAGGTATTGGAGCGGGTGCGGCGCGAACGCGCCATCCGGCTGGCGCTGCAGGATGCGGAGGACGAGCTGGTCCGGGCCGAGCGCCTCGCGGCGGTGGGGCAGCTCAACGTGACCCTGCACCACGAGATCAACAACCCGCTGATGGCGGCCTTTGCGGAGATCGACCTGCTGCTGGGCGGCCCTGACGATCTCACGCCGGCGCAGCGCGAGAGCGCCGAGGCCGTTCGCGACGCGCTGGGGCGAATCGCCGAGTTGCTCAAGCGAGTCGCTTCACTATCGAAGGCCCGGTCGACCGCGTACGCCGGGCAGCTACGGATGCTCGATGTGAACCCGCCGGAGGGCGATGATTCCGCGATGCTGAGCACCGGCACGGCGCTGGTCTACTATCCCGACGATGCCGAGGCGCGGGTCGCGATGATGGTGCTGAGGCAGGGGGGATGGTCGGTGGAGCGGTGCGACACGAAGGAAGAGCTGGTGCGGCGGCTGTCCGAGGACCAGGTCACGCTGGTGGCGTTCGCTGCAACCCGCGATGCGCCCGGGACGGTCATCCCGCCCCGTGCCGAACGCAGCTACGTGGCAATAGCGTTTGTGCCGGACGAGGAAGTAGCCGAACTCGCCACCTGGGCAGATCGCGTCATCCGGACGCCCTTCGATCCAGCAGCGCTGGCGGACGAAATGGGACTGCCGGGGCGCTGAACAGGCGGGGCCCGTTCAGGCGCCCGGTTTCCGCATCGACAGGTCCACCACCGGAACTTCCCGCTCGGCGGCGACGTCGATCTCCCACAGTTCCGCCGGCGATGCCTTGGCGATTCCCGCCACCAGCATGGTGGGGAAGGTGGACTGCGCCACGTTGTAGCGGGTGGCGACGTTGTTGTACTGCTGGCGTGCCGCGCCGAGCACGTTCTCCGTGTTGGTCAGCTCCTGCTGCAGCGACAGCACGTTGGTGTTCGACTTGAGCTCGGGATAGGCCTCGCTCAGCGCGAAGAGGCGTCCCAGCGCCTGGCTCAGCTCTCCTTCCGCTTTCGCAGTCTCCTTCACGCCCGTCGCGGACACCGCCCGCCCGCGTGCCGCGATCACAGCCTCAAGCGTATCGCGCTCGAACTCCATCGCGCCCCGCACCGTATTCACCAGGTTGGGGACCAGGTCGTGGCGCCGCTTGAGCTGGACGTCGATCGCCTTCCAGGCGTTCACCACTTCGTTCTTGAGCGTGATGAGGCGGTTGTACGCACCCACAACCCAGAAGAGCAGCAGCGCAACTGCGACCAGCAGGATGATCATTCCCATGCGGACTCCGTGGGTCAGTGGGGAGGAAGCAGCGAAGCAAGCGCGCGGCGTACCGCATCGCCTATGACGTCGGCGTCGCCGTGGATACGCGCCACCGGGTGCTGCTCATCCAGCAGCAGCTCGACGCCCGGCGCGACCGCTATCCGGCGGCAGATGGTGCCCCGCGACGCCTCGGCACTGGACGGAGCGGTGATCCATGCCTGCAGCGCCCGGCCCACCCGGCCTCGGCCCGTTCCTGGAGCCTGCAGCAATGCCAGCCGCGACGGCGCCGGCAGCGCCGCACCCAGGGTCTGCGCCACCCGGCGCTCGATCATGTCGCCGGTCATCTCCCGCATCTCGCCGGTGATGGTCTCGAGCGTCGCGCCCTCCATCTGCCGCAGCTTGATCGCCAGGACCTGGAGCAGGTGCCGGTAGGTGTAGACCGCCGCCGTGCCCCGGCCCTCTGGAGGATTGACCAGGCCGCGCGTGACATAGAAGCGAATGGTGCGCTCGCCCGGGTGGGTCCGCGACGCCGCGTTGATTGGCGTCACGCCGGAGGCGTCGAGTATCGCCCCGGCAAGCGCGGCGAGGTCGCGGAGGCCCCAAGGAGCGAGGGCGCCGTACTCGCGCAGGATGGTCAGCGGATCGCTGGCATCAGGCTGGGCTGATAATGCTGAGGTCACGGGCAAATGAAGCGTTGAGGTTGTCAGGCGCGCGCCAGGGCCACGAGGGCGCGCAGGTCGTCGGCGAGGTCGGCGAGTTCGGGCGGTGATGGCGGCTCCGCCGATGGCGGAGCGCCAGCTCCAAGCTGCTCGAGGGCGTTCGAAATACGGCCGGCCCAGCCGGGAAACTCGTGCATCCGGGCCAGCACACCGGCGTCGCGCCACGCCGCACGGGCCCGCGCCGAGCGGCCGAACCGGGCAAGGCCGGCGCCCTCGCGATAGCGGAATTCCACCTGCATGAGCGGAGGAAGCGCGCCGAAGCCGTCCAGCAGCGCCAGGCGCCATCTCTGAAAGCCCACCCGGTCGTCCGCCAGTGATGCCAGTTCCATGAGACCAAGTGTCGCGCGACCCCGAATCACGGCGTTGGCCGATCGCAACTCGACCAGCCGGAAGGCGGCGTCCGCGGCTTCGCGCTCACCCAGGAGGACCAGGATCCAACCCAGCTCGCCCAGTGTCCGAAGCCGGTCCTCGACATCGGTGAAGTGGGGAACCGCTTCCAGTAGCGCTCGCACCGCTGGCACCGGGCGGCCCCGGACCGCATGGATGGCGCCCAGCTCGGCCAGCGCCAGCCCGCCCAGCGACTTGAGCGCAGGATCCCCATCCGCCAGCTCGATCACAGCACAGACTTCGCGCTCAGCCGCGGCCACGTCGCCTTCCAGGCGCCAGGCGGCCGCCTGGCCCAGCCGAGCCCTGAGGCTCGCTGCTTCGTCTCCCGCCTGGCCCGCTGCAGCCATGGCGGCATCGTAAGCCGCCCCCGCGGGTTCGGCGCGCCCCAGGTGGCGATTGAGGCGACCGATGGTGAGTGCCAGCGACGCGAAATCCCGGGCTGGAATTCCCTGGCGCCATGTCAGGCCCACCAGCCGCTCGACATCCAGAGCCTGGTCGAACCTGCCCGCGCGTTCCAGATGATCAGCGTAGGCGGAGAGCGCCTGCCGGGCCACCTCCAGGCGCTCGGCCGGTGCGGCGCGGGTCGCCTCCACGATCCTGGTGAGATGGGCCGCATCAGCGTCGTCCTGAGGGAGCGATGCGACATACATGGCAGTGTGGTCGCTCTGCCAGCGGAAGCCCTGCTCCTCGCAAGGGGCGCCGGTCAGCCCCACCATCCGGTCCATCAGCCGTGCCACGAGGTAGGCGCCCAGTGCGCCGCGCTGCGAACCGTCCGCTCCCGCCAGCTGCTCGTCGGCCCGTGCCAGCAGTGCCGCGTGGCGCAAGCCGGCTGGCCGGTTCATGAAGGCGCGTTCGAGTTGCTGGACGGTGAACACTGCGTGCGGGACTCCGGCCGATGAGGGTGTGGCGCTAGTATGCGCCCCCATTCACGGGTCGGCAAGTGCCGCGCGGAAATTGGTCCATCTGCGCATTAATCCGGTGACGGAGAAGCGCAAGTGGAGTGCTACCGTGCAGCATGCGACGCGGCGTCACACTCATCGAACTGGCGTGCATCATCGTCATCCTCGGAATTCTTGGTGCCATTACGGTGCCGATGATGGCGCGCCCCCTCAACACCATCGCGGTGGAGAGCGCCGCGCACCAGCTGGTGCGGGCCCACATGCGCGCGCGCATGGCAGCGCTCCGCACCAATCGAGTCGCCCTGCTGCAGCTCACCGCGGATAGTCTGGTTGTGACCGTGCTGGACGGGCAGGACACCGTACCGGAATGGAAACGCATCGGCCCAGCTGCTGACGGCATCGAGCTGACCGGCCCCACCCGGCTGCTCCGCTTCACTCCCACGGGCATCAGTTTCGGGGTGTCCAACGGCACGTGGGTGGTCAGCAAGGGGGGAGTAACAAGGAGAGTGGTGATCTCCCGGTACGGGAGAGTGAGCGTCAGGTAGAAGAGGTGGGATAACGTAGAAGCGGTGGAAGAGCTAGTGCCGCTTCTACTGCTATTCGAGTTGGTATTTCCGGATCTTGTTCAGCAGCGTCGACCGGGAAATCCCCAGCAGCAGCGCGGCCTGGCGGCGGTTGCCGCGAGTGTGCTCCAGGACTCGCGCGATGTGCCGCCGCTCCGCTGCCGCGAGTGAGTCGGGAACCGCGGCCTTGGCAGGAGCTAGCGCCTCGCGCAGCAGGTCGAGGTCGAGCCCGGATGCCTCGAGGTCCAGCATCAGCAGGTCGAACCCGGGCGTGGCCCCCGCCGGCCCGGCCACCAGCGCGGCCGATGCCTCGGCGCCGGTGCGCTCGGCCACCACCACGATCCCGGCATCGCGCAGGAGCTGCACCAGCTCTCGGCGCCGCTCGTCGTCGCCATCCAGGAGGAGGACATGCTTCTCGCTCATGTTCGAAAGGTACTGCGGCGCACAGCAGCCAGCTATCCGCTGTCAGGGGCCGCCGCTAACTTGTTCGCCATGCCCATTCGAGACCTTGCGAAGCTCGAGATCAGCGAGCGCGTTGCAGATCCCCTGCTGGTGCTCGACGTCCAGCGCCGCTCCTTCGGCGCCGACAAGGACTGCACCATCCTGACTCTGGGCAACGCCACCGGACGGATCGAGTCGGCGCCGTTCTGGGGCGCCGAGCAAGCGGCGGTGGCGGGCGTTGCGGCGGGAGACGTGGGTCAGGTCATCGGCGAGGTCGGCGAATACCGCGGCAGGCGACAGCTCAGGATCACATCGTTCCGGGTGCTGCCGCGCAACAGTGTGGACTACGCCGGGCTGGTGCCGTCAATCGGGGACGTCGAGCCCTTCTGGAAGCGGCTGGATCAGTGGCGCGAGGACATCGCCGGGCCCCGGCTCAAGGCGGTGCTGGGTCTGTTCTTCGACGATCCCGACTTCCGGCGCCAGTTCGAGCAGTGCCCCGCCAGCCCGACGGGTCACCATGCCCAGCTGGGCGGGCTGCTCAAGCACGTGTGGGAAGTTGCGCACATCGGGCGCGCCATCGCGGCGTCCAGCGGAGCTGACCGCGACGTCGTGGTGGCAGGCGCACTGCTGCACGACATCGGAAAGCTGGAGGCCTACCGCTGGGACGGCGTCTTCGGCTACACCGACCGGGGCCGGCTGCATGGCCACGTGGTTCTGGGTTCGCTCATGCTCGACCGGCGGCTCCGTGAGGTGCCGGAACCGGTATGCACCGAACTGGAGGAAATGACCCTCCAGCATCTCGTCCTCTCGCACCACGGGGAGCTCGAGTTCGGCGCCGCCGTGCCTCCGATGACGCTCGAGGCCGAGGTACTGCACTACGCCGACAACTCCAGCGCCAAGTCGGCCAGCATGGCCGACGCACTTCAGGACGACGAGAACTTCAGCGCCGATGACCTCGTGAGCAGCAAGACCATCTGGCAGCTGGACAGGCGGCGGGCGTGGCGGGGCAGGAGTGACTGGGGGTCCCCTGGACGGCTGGACGGATAGACGGATGGGCGGGAGGAGATAACGAAACGGCCGTCCAGTCGTGGCTGGACGGCCGTTTCTCGCGATGACAGGGAGGGGACGCAGCCGAAGCTGACGTTCTCAAGAATCCCCTCTCTCGATTCCCAGACCGGATGGCCGTCCTGCCTGGTTCATCAACGCTGGCGCTGCGAGTCCGACCGGGTCGCGGACCGATCGATCGCAATGCATCCCGAGGCGCCAGATCGGGACGGATGAGGCACGCGACTGGCCTCACCTGCCCGGAGCGTGGAGGTATCAATGCCAGCCGAAGCCCTTGGAAAGCCCGCCTGACTCCACCACCAGCACTTCCGAACCGCCTTCCGCGTTGCATGCGAACCCGGAGTCCGCACACGCCACGAATTGCGTGAACCCAATTTGGGAAGCGGGACCAAATCGCGCAAGTGCCTGATTTTATTCGGTTTAGCTCACTTCGATGTGGACTAGTTGTGGCCAATGAAGCTGTTTCATAAGGACAGGTTACGCCATCCATCCACAGAATGTGGAGATGTGTATCAACAGCGGTAGGGCGGTAAGGCGGTAAGCAGTAACATCAAGAATGCGGGGATCCCGGCACCTGACCAGGATCCCCGTTTCGCACTCTTGCCGCCCTACCGCCTTACCGCCTTACCGCCTTACCGCCTTCGCCTACCCGGCCAGCGGATTCCGGCGCACGCCCTGGGGCCGGTACTCGATCCGGTACGCCCGGAAGAATCCGAACGCGGTGGCGTCGTATCCGTTGATTCGCTCGTGCAGCGGCGCTGCCTTCGCGTTGCCATACCCGCGGACCTCCTCGCCCTTGCCCGGCTGGCCCATCGCCGAAAAGGTCGAGTCGCATGCGGTCAGCAGCCTGGGAAGGCTGTCCAGCCCGGCCAGCAGCCTCAGCTGCGCCTGCTCCTGGCGCCAGTCTATCGGCTTGGCCGCGACAACGCTGGCCCGGGTTGTGGCAACCACTGGTAGCGCCGCAGAGCAGCGCTTTGCCAGGTGACGCGACCTCGAAGACAGCGCCGCTGCGGATGATCGGCGCAGGTCCTGGCGCAGGCTCGAGATGGCGGCTGACACACTCGACAGTGAGTCCCGCATTTCGTAGAGCGACACGCGCACGGCCTCCAGTTCGGGCGCGAGCGCCTTCTCTGGAAGAATGACCGTTGCCTGGGCGGAGAGCGGAGCAGCTACGAACGACAGAAACAGCAGCATCGGGACAAGCTTCATGTCTCGGTTCCAACCTCGATGTAGCGCCACTCCGGCTCCTCGTCGGCCGAAAGGAAGAGAGCGCCGGCCGAACTGGCGGCGAACCATCCCCCGACCATCGCACAGGGCGGAGTAACGTGTTCCAGAATGTGGCCGAACCACCGCCGGAGATGCCGAACCTCCGGACCTCGGCGACTGAGCAAGGCCATGAGTGAACCAGTGCCGGACGTGGCACGCAGAAAGTGCGCCACCGCGTGGGCCCGCTGGCTGAACTCCACGGCCTTCACTCCCGGTTCGTCGAACAGCACCGCACCCTCGAACACGTCCATCGGCGGAGCATCAAGCCGGGGGCCAAGATAGACGTAGCGCCGGCCGTCCTCCGCCTTCCGCTCGACCACCGCGGCCGCTGTCTCGCTGGTGAGCCGGGCGGCATGGACCATGTCCTCGTCCCGGAGTATCCCCACAGCTCCTGTCCACTCCAGGGCCGCCAGGGCGTTCTCCACCGGACAGCCGATTCCGTCGTCGAAGGCAAGGAGCCGGGGCGCTTCCCCGGCGCGGAGCACAAAATGGGCAAGCGCCTCGGCGCGGTCCGAGTAGCTGCGAATGACCAACAGGGCTGGGGCTGGCATGCAGTAAATCTACCCCCAGAGCGCCGTTCTGGCACCGAGGCCGCCACCGCCCTCCCCACCTTCTCACTTTTCACTTCTCACTTCCATCGCTTCAAGGAACCAATTCGCTCTTCCCCTCCACCTTCACGATCCAGAGCCCGGAATTCATGTCGGGAGCGTAGATGTATCCGTCCCGGTAGATGGCTCCCCAGGTGTTCGGAGCGTTCGGGGTCATTCCCTTCGAGTCCGCGGTCACCACATGCGCGATCTCGCGACCCTGGGCCATCAGGTCGCCGCGCAGCTCGCCCGAGATGTCGAGGATCCGGAGTCCACCCTGATAGTCGCCCATGTATAGCGTATCGCCCGCCACCCACACGTTGTGGGCGCCGCCGTCCCTGGGCTCATACCAGGCCACTTCGCGGGGATTCTCGAGGTCCGACACATCCACCACATGCAGGCGGCCGTAGGCTCTTCCGAGACCAATCACTCCACTGCCCTGGGTGATGTTGGGGCGGGCGGAGAAGACCTCGTCTCCCACGAACACGTACTTCCCGGAACGCCACGCAGTGTGGGTTCCCCGGATGAACCCGGGACCGCCCACCGCCTCCACCTCGCGATAGAGCGACTCGAGGTCGTACTTGAACTGGGAAACCAGCTGCGGGTCCGACGGACTGCCGCCCTTCATGCCGTTGCCGACGTCGAGGATTATCAGGCCATCATTCCAGTACGACAGGTAGGCGAGCCCATCCTGGACATCGATGTCATGCAGCATCCGCCCGGCTGAGGAACGCGGGGTCTCCCAGCGCGCGACCTGTCGTGGCTGCCGCGGGTCGCTGATGTCGATGACCCGCATGGAGCCGGTCGCGTCATCGGTGAGATAGACGTGGTCCTGGTAGATGAACGTGCTGTGCACCCCGCCGCTCACCGTTTCGGTGAAGTCGGCGATGGGCTCCGGGTGTGCCGGGTCCTCGAAAGACAGTACGACGATGCCGTTCTTCCTGGTGCTGGAGCCTTCGCGGGTCAGCACGCCGTAACGGCCGTCGGCCGTCGTCATGACGTCGTTGATGCCGCGGGCATCCACCACCACCGAATCGGTGATCACCGGCTTCGCAGGGTCCGCCAGGTCGATGGCATAGACCCTGTCACCCACCGTCGAGAGGTAGCCGTGGCGCCCGTCGGGATGGAGCCAGAACTCGGAGGCCATCAGCTTGATGGGCAGCCGTCCCACCAGCGTGGTGGGGCGCTGCACGTCGCGCTCCCGCACATCCATCACGGCTTCGGCAGTGCGCCCCGCGAAGCTGGCGGTGACACGGTAACTGCCCGGCTCGTAGGCCACGAAGAAACCGTCGTCATCCACCACCGCCGAGCCGCCCGAGACCAGCCATTCAGGCCGGGCCCCGGCGAGATGGCTCCGCCCTGCGAGGGCCGCGAACTTGAGCGGCACCACGTCCCCCGTCCGCACCGCCGTGTCGGCGGGAGTCACCCGCAACGACGTGACCGGGTTCTCCGCCACGGTCAGCGGCAGCGTGGTCGTGGCGCGGCCGCCGGTCGCGGTGAGGGTGGCCCGCCCCGGGCTGCCAGCGGTGATCCTCCCGGCAGCTCCCACCCGCACCACATCGGGATTGCTGCTGCGCCATTCGACCTCGTCATGGCGGGCGTCGCCCGAGGCGCTGGTGACCGACGTCCGCAGTACCACAGACTGCCCGGCATACAACCGATCGATCACGGGTGATACGGCAATGTGGGCTGCCGGACCGGGAAGAATCGTGATCCTGGCAAACTGGGTCGTAGGACGGCCGCCGGCACGCGGGCTCACCAGTGCCGCTGCCCTCATGGTCCCTACGGCTCCACCGGTCACCAGCCCGCCGGAATCGACCGATCCCTCGAAATTGCCGCCGGCGTGAAACCATCGCACCGTGACATCGGTGACCGGACGTCCGGCGCTGTCGAACGCCGCCGCCTTGAGCCTGAGTGTATCACCCACTTCCACCGCAACTTCGGCCGGTGTGACTTCAACCCGGGCGATGCTGGAGGTGGGCCGGGGCGGCGGTGATGGAACCTGCTGCAATGCGAGGAGCAGAACCAGCATGGGAGCCTCGTAGGAGGTGCGGGACGTCGTTGGATGCGCGCAGCCAATCTAGCGCCGCACCCCGGCGGCGATAGGTTGCATGCTCACATGACACTCGTGCTCGAGACCGCCGTCTACCAGTCGCCCATCGGGCCCCTCAGGCTGGTGGAAGAAGCCCGTGGCCCATTGGTGGTCGAGTACCCTGGCCGCTCCAACCGGGTGCGCTGGACCGTACGGGTAAGGGGAGCGACACCGGCCCTTGAGGTGCGCGAAGGCGGTTGCGACCGCACTCGCTCGCTGCTCGATGACTACTTCGATGGCAAGCCCAGGCCGTTCCGGTATCCCCAGCGACTCAGCCGATGGTTCGATCCTTCTCCGGCCATGGTCGCGGTGCATCGCGCCATTTGCCGAATCCCCTTCGGCGCCACCCGGTCATATGCGGACCTCGCTCGCCAGACCGGGCTGCACCCCCGGCTGGTGGGGCAGCTGGTTGGCGCCAACAACCTGGCCATCCTGGTCCCCTGCCACCGGGTGGTGGGAAGTCGGGGGGAGCTGGTGGGCTACGGCGGGGGCCTCAATCGGAAGCGCTGGCTACTGGCCCACGAGGAGCGCCACGCCAGGCTGGTGCTGCGCTGAACTCGGGTTCCGGAGGCAAGCCGGTGGACGACCGGGGTGCTGTTGCAGGACTGTGGCGCTTGTCCGGAGGCAGCACCCCCGTCGGCCGTCGGCGAGCAGACCACCTGTGGGGCGGCACATATTGACAGTCGGGAATTCCGGCACGACCTTAGACCATGCGTCCGCAGTTCCCAACCGAAACGAGCTCGGCATAGCGCAGGCCGTTCGGAGCCGCCAAGGCCCCGGGCGGTTTTTTTGTCGGCCACCCGGGCCGGCACGTAGAACGGAGCGTAACGCTCCCGCACAGTAGAGGCTTCCGAAATGGCGAAGGGCACGGTCAAGTGGTTCAATGACGCGAAAGGCTTCGGCTTCATCGCGCAGGAGGGCGGCAAGGATGTCTTTGTGCACCACACCGCCATCTCCATGGACGGCTTCCGGTCGCTGGCTGAAGGCGACACGGTCGAGTTCGACATCGTGGAAGGCCCCAAGGGCCTTCAGGCGGCGAACGTCCGAAAGGCGTAGCTGTAGCCCTGCGCCATCTACCACCGCGCCCGGCCCTCGCCGGGCGCGGTGTCGTTCTTGCGGATGTACCGGCCAACCCCGGAAGGATTGAACCTGATGACCGGCTTTCCCCACTTGCTGCGAGCCTGTGCCGCCGCCTCGCTGCTGGCCCTCGCCGCATTGGCTTTTTACGTACCAGGCGCCTCCGCGCAAGCGTCTGCAGCCGGACCTAGCGCCCTGCAGTTCCTTGGCTTCCGTGCCGGCGCACCCCTGGCCGACATCTCCACCCAGATGCGGACTCTCGGCGGGACGCCACTTCGGTGCGACCGTGCAAAGGCTGACCGCCGGCTGCAGGAGTGCCGCGGCACGGTGCGGGACCCGCAGCACGGCGGCAA
Source organism: uncultured Gemmatimonadota bacterium (assembly GCA_946479805.1). Next base: position 11,940 of record CAMLHP010000001.1, read on the forward strand.
CGTTCGGGTGTGGCTTTCGGCCATCGACTCGACGGCCGCGATCCTCACCCTGAGCGCCGACGTCGCTCCCGACCAGCTCGACCGCTGGCGGGCCGGGCTGGAGCAGGAGTACGGCCGGGTAGGGGCCAAGGTCCAAGGCCCCCAGTGGATGATGCAGTGGGTCCGCGACGGCCGCATGGTTCGGCTCACCTGGCGGGTCAACCGGGATGAGCGGATCGCCTCCGTCAGCCTGGTGGATGGCCAGGTGCTCGACGGCTGGGGCAACAACCGCCGCGAAGCCAGGGGCGGATGACGCCGGAACCGCAAAAGCGGAACAGCAACTGCGGAACTGCAACTGCGTGAACGGGCCGCCCGTTCACGCTTCTGCTTTTCCCGTTCACGCTGTTGACTGGCGAGGCGCTTGCCGTTTTCCCCGCAGTTTCGTAACTATCTGCACTCCCCCCGCACTCAGCTCGCGCCCTCCATGGGCGCTTCGGAGACGCGCCTGTGAGCAGGCACGCACGCCTCGGATCGCTCGCCATCCTCTTGCTCTCCGCCTGCGGCTCGGGGAGCGACCCCATCTACATAGGCCTCGCCGGCGCCTTCGACGACCCCGTGGGGCGCCCGATGACGCTGGGCGCACAGCTGGCGGTGGACGAAATCAACTCCGCAGGGGGCATCAACGGTCGCCCGCTCGCGCTGCTCGAGCGCAACGACTACGGAGATCCTGACAGCGCAGTCATGGTGGCCATAGACCTCTACGCCAGCGAAGCGGTGGCGGTGGTGGGTCACCTCTACTCAGGCACCACGCTGGCCGCGTCCCCGGTGTACAACAGTGGCTCCACGCCCATCGTTGCCATCTCGCCCTCCTCATCCTCTCCCGACGTGACAGAGATGGGGCCCTACACCTTCAGGATGTGCCCCAGCGACGAGCAGCATGGCGAAACCCTCGCCGCCTGGATTCGCGAGCGGCTGGGACTCCGTTATGGCTCGGTCTTCTACCTCAACGACGGGTATGGCAGGGGTGTACGGCAGCGGTTCGCCGCCGAGTTCGTGCGCCGCGGCGGAGTGCTCGGTGCAGTGGCGCCCTACCTCGGGGACTCACCCGACGTGAGCGCGTACATGGACCGCCTCGCCCAGGACAGCGCGTCGCAGTTCATGATGGTGGCCGGCAACCTCAGCGAGGCGGAAGCGATCCTGCGGCAGGCCCGCGCCCGTGGCATCACCCTGCCACTTCTCGGAGCCGACGGCCTGGAGGGAATCGAGGGTTCGGGTCCGCTGGCGGAGGGCGTGTACGAGACGCTGGCATACCTCCCTCAACTGGATCGGCCCGGCAACCAGCGGTTCGTGGCCAGCTATGCCGAGCGCTATCCCGACGAGCCGCCACCCAACCAGCCCGCTGCAGCCAGCTACGACGCCATTCACCTGCTCAAGCGCGTGATGGAGGAGCGTGGTATCGAGCGGGAGCAGATCCGCCAGGGGCTCGAGGCAGTGGATGTCGAGGAGCCGTTTGAGGGCGTCACCGGACAGATTGCGTTCGATGCCAATGGCGACGTGCCGACCCGTGAGGTCTACGTGGCGGTGGTCCGCAACGGCGCGCTTCGGCTGGCGGGGGGCCAGTGATCTCGCTCCGGAGCCTCAGGGGAAAGATCATCGCCACGATGGTGCTGCTCATCATGCTGGTGCTGGTCATCGCTGTGATAGGGGTGAACGCCATCAGCCAGCTGGACCGGTCGGTGGGACGGGAGCTGGAAAGCGTGGTGGAGGGCAGCTCACTGGGGACCGCGCTGGTGGGAGCCGCAACCGCCGAGATCCGGGCTGGCGAGCAGTACCTCATGCGGCCGTCACCGGACCTGGTGGACGACTTCATCAATGCCGGTGATTCCTCCTACTCCTTCCAGCGGCGCTATCGCGAGCTGAGCGGGCTCAGCACCGCCGACCGGGTCCGCCTCAACCGCATCGCCTCCACCCAGGCCGCCATCGAGGTCCACTACGCACGGGCCCATGCGCTGGCTGACCTTGGCAGGACCGAAGAAGCCTCCCGCTCGGCGGAGGCTGCCCGCCTCCCCAGTGATTCCCTCATCGCCGACGTGCGTGCCCTCACTACTGCCCAGGTGGTTCACGCACGGGAGCGCGCCAGGGACCTGGCGGAGCAGGCCGCCCGCCGCCGCAACGCGCTCTGGTTGCTCTTCGGGGTTGTGCTTCTGATTGGAGTCGCGGCATCGGCCGGCGCCGTTCGCACCGTCGATCGCCCGCTGCGCCAGCTGGTGGAGGCCGCAGACCGGTTTGGCTCGGGCGACCTGCGACCGGTCCAGCTGGACGCCATGCCCACCGAGCTGGGCCGCCTGGCACTGGCCATGGAGCACATGGGCGCCCGCCTGCGCGATGTGGTCGGTTCGGTATCCCGGGAAGCCGAGGACATTTCCTCCCGCGCCACCGACTTCAGCGCGATGAGCGAAGAGCTGGCAGCGTCGAGCGGCGAAATCTCGACCGCCATGGTTCGGGTGGCCGGCAGCGCCGAGCAGCAGCGCACCGGCATGGACCAGGCGGGGATCCTGCTCGAGGAACTGCGCGACGCCGCTTCGCTCAATGCCGAAGCAGCCGGCAAGGTGGTCGCCCTGGGTGAGCATATCCGCGGCCTGGCCGCGGCCCACCGGGCCGACGTCGAAAACGCCGGGCGCACCCTGCTCGACGTGCGCGAGGTGGTTCAGACATCAGCGTCGCAGGTGCAGGAGCTCGCCAAGCTCAGTGAAGCCATCACCGACTTCATCGACCTCATCAAGCAGATTTCATCTCAGACCAACTTGCTGGCGCTGAATGCCGCGATCGAGGCCGCGCGTGCAGGCGAGCACGGCCGCGGCTTTGCCGTTGTGGCCGAGGAAGTGCGGCGGCTGGCCGACTCGAGCGCGCACGCTGCCGAGAACGTCACCAAGACCGTGGAGTTCATCCGGCGGCAGGTGCGCGAAGTCTCCGCCACGATGGAGACTGGCTCGGCAAAGGTGGGGGGCGTCGAGGGTGTCGCACATGCGGCGGCCAGCGCCCTCAATGACATCGCGCGAGCGGTGGAGGATGTGCACTCCGCTGCGAGCCAGGTGGCCCGCGAGGCCGACGCCAACCGGAAGATCGTGGATGCCCTGGGAGAGCGTACCAATCAGGTGGCGCAGAGTGCCAACGAACACGCCGCCGCCAGTCAGGAGGTGACGGCGGCGGCGGAAGAACAAAGTGCCAGTACCGAGGAGATGGCGTCGTCCGCCGGTGAGCTCCTGCACGGCGCCCACCGGCTGACAGCCGCCATCCGCGACTTCAAGACCTGAGGATGGGCTTCAGCGCTTGCGGGCGGGACGCGCCGGCTTCTTGACCGGCCGCGCCGCCTTTTTCGCCCTGACTGGGGCCCTGGGCTTTGCGGCCGCCTTGCGGGCAGTGGATTTCGCCGAACGCGCAGCCTTTGCGGCCGGGGTCGACTTGGCTGCCGCACGGTCAATCCGCTTCTGGTGGGCCGCCTGCACGTCCTCCAGCACCCGGTCGGATTCATCCTGCGTCATGAGGCTCCGGCGCACCGCGAACTGAAGCAACTCCTCCGAGTCCCCAGGACGAAACTCCTCCAGCCGGGCCGCAGCCCGCGACAGGTGCACAATCGCATCAGCCACCGGGCTGCGCAGCACCTGCGCGATGCCCGGCAAGGTCTCCATCAGCGACGATATCTGCGTGCCACCAAGTTCGGCCACGGGGCCCTCCCTGAGCCAGAGATCAGGTCAAACGGCCCGCAACCTAACTGCCAAGCGCTATATTCGTCTAGTAGTAGTTCATACTACTAACTATTAAGCAACTCCTAGCCCCTTATCCCCTGGCCCCTGATCCCTGATCCCTGATCCCTATTCAACCACCAACCATCCCGCCTCGTCGTATGCCCGGTGCGGTAGGCAGAAGAACCGGTAACGCCCGGCCGGCAGGCTTGCCGGGATAGTGATCCGGTACTCGCGACCGGCCGTGAACAGCGGTCCGGCCAGGTCGCCCACCCGGTTGGGCATTGCCGAATTGAGAGCCCGCCGGGCCTCCGGTGAAAGCGTCCTTTCGAATGACACCGCGTGATTCGCGCCCTCGGATCCGCGGAAGACCAGGACATCGCCAGCCTTGGCCGTGACGGTCTCCGGACTGTAGCTGAATGACTCTTCGTCCTCGTCCGCCCTGGTCTCTATCACATGACGTTGCTGGGCCTGCACCACGCCCGGGCACAGCGCGCAGGCGAAAAGGGCAGCAGCGATGAATGTGCGCATGGGCCTCCTGGCTCTGCAGTCTATCGGGCCGGCCAATCCGGCCCTACATTGAAAAGATGGCGGAGCGCGCGGTATTCGCGCCATTGTTGCCGCCGAGGGGACTTGCCGTGGGACGCAGGGGCATCAAGGAGTATCGCGCACCTGAGGCACTGGTCCTGATCGCGCTTGATCGGGATCGGAAGCCGTTGGTGTGCCCGTCCTGTGGCTCATCCGAAGTTAGGCGGACGCCTCGCCGGGCCGAGGATGTCGGCGGCCGGGTCACCATGGCCTGCAGCGCCTGCGGCCGGAGTGCCTGCTACATCGAGCGCGCTTCCGGGCCAATGGTTTCTCCCGAGGCTCCCAATCCCTACATGCACTGACGCTTGACCCACAACCGGTGTGCCGGCATTGTCCTCACCCATGCCAGCACCCGCCACCCGGCTCTTCCTCACAGTATTCCTCGACCTCATCGGCTTCGGCATTGTCCTGCCGCTGCTGCCAAGTTTCGGATTCAAGTACACCGCCAGCGCCGCACTCATCGGAGCGCTGGTAGCCACCGACTCGGCGCTGACGTTCGTCGTCGCTCCCTGGTGGGGACGGCTGAGCGATCGGATCGGGCGGCGGCCGGTGCTGCTGGTCGGCCTTGCTGGGAGCGCGCTCTCGTACTTGGTGTTCGGCCTGGCAGGAAGCCTGGCTGTTCTGTTCCTGTCGCGGGTGATTTCGGGCGCGACCGGGGCCACAATCCATGTGGCCCAGGCCTACCTGGCGGATGTCACACCCCCCGAACGGCGCTCGCACGCGATGGGCATGATCGGCGCTGCGTTCGGGCTGGGCTTCACGGTGGGACCCGCCATCGGCGGAATTGCCAGCCGGTTCGGTGATCCCCTTCCCGGGCTGATCGCGGCAACGATCGCCGCAGCCAACCTGCTGCTTGCCTGGCGGTGGCTCCCCGAGACCGACGTGCGACGCCGGCCTGATTACCGTCCGCTGCCGCTCCGCGAAACCGGGCTGGGCCTGCCTGCGGGAATCATGTTCGCATCCACCCTCGCGTTCACCGCGATCTACGTTTCGTTCCCGCTCTTCGCCCAGGAAATACTGAACTACGACCGTTCAGCGGTCTCCAGCTTCTTCGTCGTGATCGGGCTGGTGACGATAGTGGTGCAGGGTCGGCTGGTGGGGCGGCTGGCCCCTCGAGTGGGCGAGCGGCGCCTGATGCTGCTGGGCTCGCTGATAATGGCAGCTGGCTTCGGACTCTTTCCCCACGCGTCCGTGACCACTGCCGGGCTGGTGCTGTGCCTGGTGGCGCTGACCAGTGGCTTCTGCCTCGTCGGGCCCAGTCTCGCGGGGCTGGTATCGCGCCGGGCGCCTTCCGAGGGACAGGGCCGGGTGCTGGGACTCCTGCAGAGCGTGGGCGCAGTGGCGCGCATAGTGGGGCCGCCGGCGCTGGGCCTGGTGCAGCTGGGCGCCGGCCCAGCCGCTCCCTTCTACGCAGCCGCCGGATCAGCCCTCATCGCTGCCTGCATCGCGATGGTGCAGCCCCGCTGAGCGAAGTCCAGGGCGAAGCTCAGTCGGGCCCCGAGAAGATCCGGTCCCAGCGGATTGATGTCAGGAACGGCAACGGGCTGAGGCTCGCCTGGTCGTACGAGTAGTAGATGAACATGGGCGAACCCCTGAGGCTCTCGCGGGGAAGGAACCCCCAGTAGCGGCTGTCGTACGAGTTGGCCCGGTTGTCCCCCATCACGAACAGCGAACCGGCCGGCACCAGCAGCGGACCCCAGTTGCGGGGATCGGGCAGGTATTCTGCGGTGTCGGTCCGCACCAGGTGCGGCGCCTGCCATTCCCGCATCCGTTCGCGGTAGGGACTGGAACGCGGGCCATTGCCGCCGGGAATCACGTACGGCTCCGGCACCAGTGACCCGTTGCGATAGAGCGCGCCCTCCCGCATCTCCAGCGTGTCACCCTCCATGCCCAGCAGTCGCTTCACCACCTTGATTTCCGCATCTTCCTTGGAGTCGAACACGACTATGTCGCCGTGCTGCGGCTCGCGCAGCGCGGGGAGCCGGGTGTGCAGGAACGGCACCTCGGCTCCGTACAGCGCCTTGTTGACGAAGAGCCAGTCCCCGACCAGAAGCGTCCGTTCCATGCTGCTCGAGGGAATGTGGAATCCCTCCAGCACGAAGGCCCGGAGGACCAGGAAGATGAGCAGCGCACCACCCAGGGACCGGGTCCAGTCCCAGAGAATGGCGCCCGAGCGGCGCAGCGTGGCGCGGAGTGGTGGCATCATGATGGGTGATGCAGCAGCCGGTCCCAGCGAATCGCGGTGATGAACTTGGCGGACCGCCAGCTGTCAGGATTGTAGCTGTAGTAGATAACGATGGGTGTGCCCCGGATGTTTCGCCTCGGGAGGAAGCCCCAGTAGCGCCCATCGTACGACTCATCCCGGTTGTCGCCCATCACGAAGTAGGAGTCGGCCGGCACCACTATCGGACCCCAATCCTGGAGATCGGGCTGGTAGGTGGCGGGATCAGCGCCCGCGAGGTGCTGCACCTGCCATGCGCGCATTTGCGACCGCGACCGGGGCGACTCGCTCTTTGTGATGTCGGTATGTACCACAAACGGCTCCGACTGAAGCTCGCCGTCGCGGTATACCTGGCCATCGCGCATCTCCAGTGTGTCACCCGCCACGCCGATCACCCGCTTGACGATGTCCATCCCCTCTTCTTCCACCGAATCGAACACCACCACGTCTCCCCGCGCAGGCTCGCGAAATGCCGGCAGGCGCCAGCCGGTGAACGGCACCACGGCTCCGTACACCGCCTTGTTGACGAACAGGAAGTCACCGGGCAGCAGGGTGTTCTCCATGCTGGGCGACGGAATCCGGAAGGCCTCGACCAGGAAGATCTTGAGGAACAGCCAGATGACCACCGCGATGGCGATGGACTTGCCCCATTCCCTCAGCGCGGACCGTGGTGCCGCGGTCGCCTCGGTCATTCCACCCAGTCCGCGATGAAGATGTTGGTCTCGCCCTCGGCGCCGCTCCGGTTGGAGGCGAAAACCAGCTGGCTGCCGTCCGGGCTGAAGACGGGGAAGCCGTCGAAGTCATCGGAGGTGGTCACCTGCTCGACCTCGCCGCTGCCGATGTCCAGCAGGTAGAGGTCGAAGTTGCGGCCGCGCGGTTCCGTGTAGTTCGACGCGAAGATGACGCGCTTGCCGTCGGGATGGAAGAACGGCGCGAAGTTGGCGCCGCCCAGGTGCGATACCTGGCGCGCGTTCGAACCATCAGCATTGGCCACCCAGAGCTCCAGCTGACTGGGCCTCACCATGCGCTGAGCCAGGAGGCGCCGGTAGTCCGCGCTGTCGGCCGCGGTCCCGGGATACTGGGCCCGCCACACGATCTGGCTGCCATCCGGCGAGAAGAACGCGCCGCCATCGTAACCGACACGATTGGTGAGCCGGCGAACATCCGTTCCATCCACATCCATGACGTACAGCTCGATGTCCCCGTCGCGGGTGCTGGTGAAGATTACCTTCTGGCCGTCGGGCGACACCGTTGCCTCGGCATTGTAGGCACCGTTGTCGGTGAGCTGGCGCAGGTCGCTGCCATCGGTGCGCGCGGTGAAGATCTCGAACTGGCCGAGCGGCCAGACGTACCCCTGCGAGTAGTCGGGCGGCGCAGGACAGGCCGGCGACGAAAGGTGGGTCGAGCTGTACAGGATGCGCTGGTCGCCATCATAGAAGTAGCCGCAGGTGGTCCGGCCCTCGCCATTGGACACCCGCCGCATGCTGCTTCCGTCGGTGTTCATGATGTACTGCTGGTCGCAGCCGTTCTCGGTGTCCTCCTGCCGCTGGAAGATCAGTTGCGTGCCGTCAGACGAGAAATAGGCCTCCGCGTTGTTGCCGCCGAACGTCAGCTGGCGCACGTTGGCCAGGTGGCGCTCGCCCGGCAGGACCAGGCCCGCAGTGTCAGGCGTGGAAGCCGATGATGCGGATTGCTCGGGACGATTCCCGGGCCCGCCGCATCCCGCCAGCACCAGCGACATCATCACGGTCATTACCAGACGCACAAGTACCTGCTTTCGTTCAGTCCTGGGGGCCCGGCAAAGATAGCGGAACCCGTCATGCGGCCTGCAGCCGCTCCAGTGCTGCCAGTATCCGGCCGGCGTGGCCAGCCGCGAGGGTCCGGGGGAAGAGCTGCGCGATCCGGCCGTCCGGATCAATGATCACGGAGGTGCGAATCAGGCCGGTATAGGTCCGGCCATAGAGCTGCTTCTCGCCCCAGGCGCCATATCGCTCGGCCACCCGGTGTCCCTCATCCACCAGCAGCGGGAAGGGCAGCTGGTACTTCGCCTTGAATGCACGGTGCGATGCCGCGTCGTCGGGAGACACCCCCAGCACCACTGCCCCCGCCGCGCCCAGCGCATGCCAGCTGTCGCGGAGGTCACAGGCCTGGGTGGTGCATCCGGGCGTGTCATCTGCGGGGTAGAAATACAGCACCACCCAGCGGCCTCGCTGAGCTGCCAGCGACACCGCATTGCCGTCCTGGTCCTCCAGCACAAAGCCCGGCGCCATGGCACCCACCGCGAGCCCGGCGGCGGTGCGAGCCTTGGCACCCATTACTGAGCGCTCCCGAACTGCCCCGGGTCGAGCGGCCCCCTCAGGCGGAGTATCGGATACTCGGCCCCGGCAGCCAGCGCGTCATCCATGAAGTTCCACGCCACCACGCCGTCCTCGCTGGCCGGCTCGAGGATGTACGCTGCGATAACTCCGTTCTGCTGTGCCGTCGGCACCAGCCACCAGACTCCCTCCCCGCTGCCGGGGCCCTCGGTCCAGGTGCCTTCGACGCTGGTCAGGAGGTGCTTCTCGAATTCGCGCCGGGCGTGCATGACATCGTCCACCCGGAAGCGTTCAGCGGGGGCGTCCCACCCGCCGGGAAGCCGTACTGCGCGGACCCCATGCCGGCGGAGCAGCTCAACCACGTCCTGCTGCTGGTCGGGCACGAGGTACGCCGACGGCATGGCTTCGCTGCGCCGCGAAATGAACCGGTCCCACACCGGCATCCGGATGGTGCGGAACTCGCCGGTTCGCTGGCGGCGGGCATACCCATGGGATCCATCGCCGGCAGGGTGGGTGATCTCGGCAATCACGTCGCGCTCCACCGCCTGCGCCAGCCGCTGGCGCACGGCCACCGAATCCGGCGCCCAGGTCTCGCCGGCGAGAGCATTGATCTCATCCTGCTGTTCCACCAGCAGGCTCAGCACCTCGCGCACGAAGGCATAGGTCGCAGCGACCCGGGCCTGGAAGGGATCATTGCTGTAGGCTTCACTCAGGATCGACACCCGGTTGCGCATTGCGTGCCAGTTGCTGCCATAGCGCGCCTTGCCGTCGTAGGTCTCCCATCCCTGCCGCAGCGAATCCGGCTCCTGGTTGCGGAAGTTCCCATAGGGGAAGGTCCTGGTGCTGTGGCGCTTTCGCAGCCGGTCCGCCACCTCGGGGAGGAAGTTGTCCTGAACGAACTGGTTGACGGGTGAGTGGTTGGGGTTGAGTCCCGGCGACCAGGTGAGCGCGTAGCCGTGATAGCTGCCGTTGGTGGTATGCAGGTCGATGAAAGCGTCGGGATCCCAGCGCGTGATCAGCTCGACCGAGGCGCGCGATTCCGGCGCCTCCAGCTTGACATAGTCACGGTTGAGGTCATATCCCTGGCCGTTGCTCCGCCGGCCGACGGTCTCAGGGCCGTTCTGTCCCGGACGGTTCACCGCGCCCGGAGCCCAGGCTTCGTTGCCATCTGCGTTGTAGATCGGCACCACCAGCAGCACCACGCTGTCCAGCAGCGGCCGCAATGATCCGAGGGTCAGTTCCCGGAGCAGCATCTGCGCCGCCTCCTTCCCCTCGACTTCACCGGCGTGGATGTTGGCCTGGATGTACACCACCGGCTTGCCCGAGGCGTGGGCCTCCTCTGCGCCGCTCACCAGCGGCCTCGAGGCGAGCACCACCGGAATCTCGCGGCCTTCGGTGCTCCGGCCCATGGTCCATACCTTGATGCCGGCACCCCGCCGCTCGAGCTCACCCAGAAACTCGAGCACATCCTCGTGGGTCGACGTCTCGCGGTAATCGGTGCGCTCGGCACGGGTTTGCTGCGCCGCAAGCGGCGTGGAGGTGCCGAGGACCAGCGCGGCGATCGTGGCGAAGTATCGGGTGTGCCGAATTCTCATGGCAGTCGGGTGTTGATGCGGAGGCGGATCACGTCGGGATACCCATCCTCCACGGTGAAGGTCATTTCGGGCACCAGGGCACGGCCGCCCAAGGAACCGAGCTCGAGGTCCGGTGCTGATGCGTACTGCCGCCAGGAGTCAGCCACCCCGGGCCCCATCACCGCAGCCGGATCGTCGGAAGCCGACACCAGAAGCTCCAGGCCGGCACGCTCATCCGGAAGCGCGGCGGCAAGCGCATCAACCAGAAGATACCCCAACACGTGCGGCTCGTCGGGATTGCCTCGCGCGATCCTGAGCCGCTTCTCGTGCTCGCCCATGGCAAGCAGTGGAAACTGCTCTCCCAGGCGCCTCAGCACCCTGCTGGTGCGCCACTCGGCAACCCCCTCCGCCACCCATGAGTTGGGCGCGTGGAGCGCCACGACGCGGCCGGTGTCCCGGGCCATGCGAAGCCGCCGGACCCGTTCGAATGCGAGATGCTGCCACTCGTGCAGCGCCGCACCAAGTGCCAGTATCGGAACGTAAGACGGGTCTACTTCGATGACGTCGGCTGGCTCGAGGAACCCGCTGGTGCGCACCTCTGCCTGCTGCCGCACCGTTGTAAGGATCACTGTGTCCCGGCCCAGGTCGATCACGGCCGCGGGTCCGAAATCGGGCGCGGCCTGCCGTGCCGACAGCAGCAGCGCCTGGCGTCCGTGTCGTTCCAGCCAGCGTTCCGCGGCCCAATTCTCGGCGACATACAACCTGTCGAACAGCGGAGCCGGAATCCCGTAGCGAGGCACCGCCTGCGGATACGAAAAGTGACGCGCGCGGACCTCTGGCACCGGAAGCGAGTCCAGCAGACCCTCCCAGCCCGAAGCTGCCAGCATCAGCGGGCTCGCCGCCGTCCCGCCACCGATCCATGGCGTCATCAGCAGGAACTGCACCGCGGATGCGTGCCACCGTTCCGCCATCCGGAACGCATCCAGCCACGCGGTGATCACAGTCGCCTCGGCGGGCCGGGAGCGCCGGAGGTCAGTGGTGAGCGCCGCGCCAAAGCCGCTGTCGGTGGCCTCCAGTACCCGCAGCCGGTACAGCGCATCCACCACCGCGTCGGGAGCGGTGACGCTGCTGTCGATCCAGCCGAGCGCGCGGAGTCCGGGCAGCGCACGCTCGGGAGTCAGCCCCGGCATGCGCACGCCGGCAAAGTGGCGTGCGGCATCCCGGAGGTCGGTCAGCCACGCACCCCGGGGGCGGAAGATCTGGTTGAATGCCTGCCGCGCACCCGGAGATGGAAGCTGCTCCCCGATTTCTGACAGCGTGCGCCGCGTCGCCGCAACCAGCTCGGCTCGGTTGGCGCGTCCCAGCGCGCGGGGAACGCTGGTTGACTGGAGTCCTGCTTCGTCCAGCGGCTCCATGCCGGAAGCTCGCGCCAGGTCGTGATATCGCTCGGCATCGCCGGCTGGGCGCGCGCGCGCTGCCGCAACCCATGGACCCGGCAGGTGGCTGTTTCCGGGGCGGACTCCAAGGACAATTTCGCGCTGGGTAAACCTCGGCAAGGTGGGATAGAACTCGGTGATGTCCTGCAATCGTGCGGCGGCCCAGGGACGCGCCGCCCCTGTGTCCGCGCGAGCGGTACCGCGAAGCACGCCACCGCGGAGCGAGCCGCGGAACTGCAACCCTCCGTCGGCGTCGGTTTCGAAGCGAAGTTCGCCATCACCGGCAAGATCCGCATCGAGCAGGTCCACCGGACGCTCATGTCCCTCGAGCCAGATGGTGCCGCGCCAGTCGCCACCCTGGTGCGACAGCACCAGCTCGCCGCGGAGCCTCCCGGTCAGCCCCCCGCCCAGCGCCAGGGCCCACCTGCCCTCGACCTGCGCCCCGAGCACCGCGGGACACAGGACCAGCGCGAGCGCCGCCGCCAGGCGCACCGGCACCACGCGTCCTACTCCCGCCCGCTCTCCCGCACGCGCTCCACCACGGTGGGTGCCACGGGGGCGCCATCCTGCAGCATCGCCACGCCACCAACAACGACCTGCTCCCCGGCTTCCACACCGCTGCGGACCTCGACGAAGCCGGGAGTCCGCACGCCGAGTGTCACCTGGCGCCGGGCGGCCTTGCCATCCGCGGCCACCCATACGATGTCGCTTCCCTGCAGCGAGACCACCGCGTCTTCCGGGATAACGACGGCCGAGGGCCGCACCGCGGTGGCCAGCCGGGCCTCGATGAACATGCCGGCCTGCAGCGCGTTGTCGCCGTTGGGCACAGCCGCCTTCACCGTGATGGTCCGCCCCGGGAGCTGGACCACCGGGTCCACAAAGTCCACCGTGCCGGTGAAGGTGCGGCCAGCCAGTGCTGCCACCTGGAACTCGACCTTCTGGCCCCGTTCCAGGATGGCGGCGTAGCGTTCCGGCACATTGAAGACAGCCCGCTGCGGGTTGACCGTCTGAAGGGTGGCGAGCGGCGTCTGGGTGGTGACGTAGTCGCCCAAGCTTACCGAACGCGCGCCCATGACTCCCGCGAAAGGCGCCCGCACCGTGGTGCGGTTGAGCCTCACCTGCAGCAGCGCGAGACTGGCCTCGGCGGACCTGGCAGCGGCATCCGCTCGTTCCAGCTCCGCCTGCGAACTCGCCTGGTCCGCCAGCAGGGCCTTGGTGCGCTCCAGGTTCTGGCGGGCCAGATCGCGGTCGGCACGGGCCCGCGCAACCTCGGCGGAAAGCTCGGCGTCGTCGATCTTGAACAGCCCGGTTCCCCTCCCCACCCGGGAACCTTCACGCACCAGGATGCTGGTGATTCGCCCGTCCACCTCGGGGCGCAGCTCGATCTGTTGCATTGCCTCGATCTGACCGGTGGCCTGAATCGCGTCGATGACGGTGTCAGTGACCGCGGCAACCACCTCGACCGGCATCGGTGGCATTCCACCGCCGGCCGGCCCGCCGCCGGCTTCTCCCTCGGGGTTGGCGCTGTTGCAGGCGGCCAGCACCAGCGCGGCCGCGACAGTAGTCAGGATCTGTCTCACTCGTTCTCATCCGGGAAAAGTCGACGGCCCAGCATGGCCTCCAGGCCCGCGAGCGCGAGCCGGGTTCCGTATCGTGCCTGCACCAGCTCGGCTTCAGCCTGTGCCAGGTTAACCTGTGCATCACGCAGGTCCAGCACTGTCGCAGCGCCAGCGCGGTAGCGGCTCTCCTGGACCCGATAATTCTCCTGCGCCACTGCGAGCGCGGTCTCCGAGAGCTCCACCGATGCCCGTGCCGTGCGATATGCCGCCAGCGCCTCGGTGACGTCGGCCCGCGCTCCCCGCTCGAGGTCGGCGCGAATGGCCCGGGCGACGTTCGACCGGGTTCTTGCTTCAGCCACGGCCACCTCACGCTGGCCGCTGCTCCACAGCGGCCACGAGAGGCCCAGCGTCACCGAGCTGACTGCCCGAGCGCTGGGAAAGAACTTCGAGTCGAACCGCTGGTGCGCCCCGCTGAGGTTCAGCGTCGGCAGGTAGTCGCTGCGCCGGGCGCGCAACACCGCCTGGGCCGCGCGCTCGTCGGCGCGGGCGACGCGCCACGCCGGCCCCTGTTCCAGCGCGAGCGCAACGGCGGCGCCAGCGTCGAGCGGCAGCGGGGGAGGCGGCGCGGTATCGATTGGCGCGGCATCAACGGCGCCGTCCGAGCCGATCCTGCGGCCCAGGTTGAGGCGGGCAACTTCCAGCGCCGCACGCTCACGCAGCAGCTCGACCTTGGCCCGGGTCAGGTCCAGCACCAGCTGGAGCGAATCGCTCTGCACAGCGGCACCCGATGCCACCCGGGCCCGCGCAACTTTCAACCCCTCCTCGGCGCGCAGGACCTGTTGCTCGGCGCTCCGCAGCAGCTCGTAACCGGCAAGGACAGCGTAGTACTCCTGCTCGGTCAGCAGCGCTGCGGCAAACCTCGCGCGCATCTCGTCGGCATGCGCGGCGTCCAGCTCCGCGCCCGTCCGCGACAGTTCCGCCAGCTTCCTCAGGCTGAACAGCTCGTAGCGCGCATCGGCCCGGGCGGTAACCGACGTGCTCTGGAGTTCGCCAGTGCCCAGGTTGAAGAAGCCGCTGGAGTACTTGGTCACGTCGAGGCCAACCGACACCGACGGCAGAATGAACGCGAGGCGGGCCGCGCGGCGGCCCCACTCCGCGCTCTCCACCGTGCCCAGCGCACCCACGTAGTCGGGATCGAGCCGGGCCGATCGCTCGAGCGCCTCGGCCAGCGTCACCACCGGCGTGACCGCCATCGTGTCCTGCGCCGCGGCCGGTCCGGCCATCGCTGCCAGCACCAGGGCGCAGCCAGCGATGCGCTTCATTCGGCTGCCTCCGCCGGCGCAAGTTTGTGCGCGTGCCGGCGGCGTCTGGAGCGCTCCAGCAGCCGGTCGAACAGCAGGTAAGCCACCGGGATCATGAACAGCGTCAGTGCAGTCGAGAAGATCAGGCCTCCCACTATGGCATAGCCCAGCGGCCGGCGGCTCATCGCACCAGCACCCAGGCCGAGCGCGATTGGAAGTGCTCCCATCACGGTAGCCACGCTGGTCATGAGGATGGGACGGAGCCGGATCCGGCCCGCTTCCAGCACCGCGTCAAGCGTGGACATGCCCCGCTCCCGCAACTGATTGGTGTATTCCACCAGGAGGATGCCGTTCTTGGTCACCAGCCCGATGAGCAGGATCATGCCGATCTGGCTGTAGAGGTTGATGGTCGAGCCGGCCAGCAGCAGTGTGATCAGTGCACCGGTGACCGCGAGCGGCACCGCCAGCAGCACCGTGAACGGGTGGATCAGCGACTCGAACTGCGACGCGAGCACCATGAACACCACCAGCAGCGCCAGCCCGAAGGCGAAGTACAGCGCACTGCCACTTTCCTCCAGCTCGCGCGACTCGCCTGCCAGAGCGGTGGTGCTGCCGGTGGGAAGGACGTCATCGGCCAGCGCGTAAAGCGAGTCTAGTGCCTGTCCCAGGGTGAATCCGGGCGCGAGGTTCGCGGTTATCGAGAACGAACGCACCCGGTCGTGGTGCAGCAGTGACTGGGCGCCAACCCCCTCGTCCACCGAGGTGAGCGCCGACATCTGGACCAGCTGGCCGCCGGCGCCGCGCACGTACAATCCCGCCATGTCCGATGGCGTGGCCCGCTCCTCCGGCCGCAGCTGGACGATCACGTCGTAGAGCTTGTTGTTCTGGGTGAAGGTGCTCACCTGGCGGCCGCCCAGGAGGGTCTGGAACGTCGATGCCACGTTGCGAATGGGCACTCCCAGGTCCTCGGCGCGGTCGCGGTCGAATCGCACCGTCAGCTCCGGCTTGTTGATCCTGAGGTCGGTGTCCACGTTGACCAGCCCCGGGATCATCCGCGCCCGGGTAAGGAAGGTGTCGAGCGCCACCTTCAGCGAGTCGAAGTCGGGGTTGCGTACCACGAAGTCCACCGGACTGCCGAAGCCGCCGAACGCCGGCGGGTTCATGGCGAAGGCCATGACACCCGGCACCCCGAAGTACTGGGGCTGAACCTCGCTGATCACATCCTGAACCGTTTTCTCGCGGTCCTCGAATTCCTTCAATCGGACGAAGATGATGCCCTGGTTCACCCTTCCACCGAAGCCAATGATGCTGAAGTAGCCGTCCACGTCCTCGGTCCGGGCGAGGATTTCCTCGATCCGCCTCTGGTACTCGTCGGTGTATTCCACGGTCGCGCCTTCCGGTGCGATCGCCATGGTAACGAAGAAGCCGCGGTCCTCGGGCGGTATGAACTCACGCTCCAGGGACTGGAAGGTGACCACGGCGACGACGAGTACTGCCGCGGCAGCCGCAACCACCACGAGGGGACGGGTCACCGCCTTCCGCAACAGCCGCCCATAACCGGTGGCGATGTTCTCGAAGCCCCGTTCCAGGGCCTGGTAGACCGCACCGTGACGGGGCGGCACCCTCAGGATCTTGGCGCAGAGCATCGGGGTGAGGGTCAGCGCCACGAAGCCCGAGATCACCACCGATCCCGCCACCGCGATTCCGAATTCGTTGAACAGGCGGCCGGTGTTGCCCTCGAGGAAGGCCAGCGGGGTGAACACCGCCACCAGCGCGATGGTGGTGGCGATGACCGCGAATGCGATCTCCCGGGTGCCGTTGGTGGCCGCCGTCACCGGGTCCTCTCCCAGCTCCTCCTGGTGACGGTAGGCGTTCTCCAGCACGATGATCGCGTCATCGACCACGATGCCGATGGCCAGCGTCAGCGCCAGGAGCGTGACGTTGTTGATCGAGAAACCCAGGAAGTACATGATCGCGAACGCCGACACGATAGATGCCGGGATCGCGATGCCGGGAATGATCGTGGCGCGGAGGTTCCTGAGGAACAGGAAGATGATGACGATCACCAGGCCGGCGGCGATCAGCAGGGTTTCCTCCGCCTCGGTGATCGAGCGTCGCACGAAGGTCGAGGCATCGAACGCGACTTCCAGGGTGACCCCAGGGGGCAGCTGCGCCTGGACCCGCGGCAGCTGCGCGTGAATCGCATCCGCCACCTCCAGAAGGTTCGACTTGGACTGGCGGATGACCCCCACCGCCACCGCCCTGGCCCCGTTGTAGCGCAGCACGCTGCGCTCGTTCTCGGGCCCCAGTTCCACCGTGCCCAGGTCGCGCAGCTTCACCAGCTGGCCACCCTGGTTCGACACCGTCAGGTTCCCGAACTCCTCCGGGGTCTTGAGCTCGCCCAGCGACCGGACCGAGAACTCCCGGCGGTCGCTCTCGATCCGCCCGGCAGGGACCTCGACATTGCGGGTCTGGATGGCCGACTCGACGTCCTGTACCGTGATCCCGCGCGCGACCAGCTCGTCGGGATCGAGCCAGACGCGCATCGAATAGCGCCGCTCGCCGTAGATGGCTGCCTGGCCCACACCCGGGAGGCTCTGGAGCTGGGGCTTGACGATCCGCTCCCCGATGTCCGACAGTTGCAGCAGCGAAACGTTCTCGCCCTTGAGCGCCATGAACATGAAGGGCTGGGCGTCGGCCTCCTGCTTGGCGATGACCGGCTCCTCGATGTCCTGCGGCAGCCGTCCCCGCACCCGCGAGACCCGGTCGCGCACATCCTGCGCGGCGTCATCGACGTCGCGGTCGAGCGTGAACTCGATGGTGATGTTGCTGAACTGCTCGGCGCTGGAGCTGGTGAGCGTCCGGATGCCCGGAACGGTGCTCAGTTCCTCCTCGAGAATGTCGGTGATCGCGGACTCCACCACCTGGGGATTGGCCCCCGGCAGGAAAGTGCTCACCGAAATAATGGGCGGATCGACATCCGGGAACTCCCGGACCGACAGCTGGCGGTAACCGATCACGCCGAAGAGGATGAGCGCCAGGCTCATCATGCTGGCGAGGACCGGCCGCTGGATCGATATGTCCGATAGTTTCATATATGTGGCTGCTTGGCCCAAGGCGTGAGACGTGAGGCGTGAGGCGGGCGGAGACTGCGCGTCCGTGCCTCAGGCCCCACGCCCTACGCCTCACGCGCTTCGCGGTTTCAACCCGGAACCAGACCGTGACCAGAATGTCATGCTTGTGAAAGGTTGATGGTGTGCTGCATCACTTTGCCAACTCCAGCGCAGTCATACATTAAGCGTCCATGGCACCGAAGCTGTCCTCTCGCCAGCTGGCCCAGCTCGCATTTCTGGAGACTGTGCCGCCCAAGCTGGACCGGATCCGGCGCATCGTCGAGGCCATGGCGGCCATGCAGGCCGATGAAGTGATGACGCGCCAGCTTGGACGTATGCTCGATGAAATCAAGTCGGGCGCGCAGGCACAGGGCTTCGGCGCAGTGTCGGAGTCAGCTGGAATCATGAGTACGCTGAGCCGGCGTGGAGGAGGACTCCAGATGAAGGTGCGGGGACTGAGGGAATTACTGGCAGGACTCAGCACCAATCTGGAAGGTGCCAGGCGGCAGGCCAGTGAGCCAGCGGCCGAGGCGGAGGACGTCGGGAGCTAGCGGCGGCGAGCGGCAACACGGTCGATGACCGGTCCCGCCATGAGTGCCACCATGCCGTTGACCAGCCCACCGATGACAGCGGTGACAAAACCGAGGGCAAAGAGGATAGCCGACGCGCCGATTATGGCGAACAGCATTCCGAAGTAGTAAAGCACTCGAGTCTCCAGTGTTCGGGCGGCGGTTCCGGGCAGCAACAAGCTTACCGTCGCCGAGTATCACCATCAACCCCCCGGGGGGTAGGACCCATGAAGACCATTGCCATTCTCGCTGCGGCTTTCTTTGCCGCCGCCCCACTGGCCGCACAGGACCCTGTTCGGCCCGATACCACCGCCAAGCCCGCGGTTCCGGACTCTGTCCTCCGCGACACGCTGGGTGGCAGGGCGCGGGGCCAGGATCCGATCCGGGTCGACAGCGCCGCGCCCGTGATCGTGGACTCGGCCAACCCGACCATTACGCCGCCGGTGGCGACTCCTCCGGTGGTCGATCCGGCCGCTCCCAATGCAGCGGTGCCTGACGCAGCGGTGCCCGATGCCGCGGCGCCTCCGGCCGAAGTTCCGGCCGTGCCCGATGCGGCGCAGGCTGACAGCGCCAGGCCTGACTCTCTCGAGCTCCCCAAGGCCGACGAGCCGATGAACTCGGACAAGCCGATGGACTCGGACAAGCCGAAGAATGAGCCTCCTGCTGCAGCACCCGACGCCGATGTTCCGGCGGCGAGTGCCGGAGCGTTGCCGTCAGGCTGGAGCTCGCGCGGCGACGAGACCAGGGAACTCGCAGGCGTTTCCTTTGCCACGATGGGTGACGGATTCCACGTCACCACCGGCCCCGCGGGCATTTTCTACCGTGCTGAAGACAAGGTACAGAACAACTTCCATGCCGAGGCCGAGCTGACCCAGACCAAGGCTCCGGAGCACCCGGAGGCCTATGGGCTTTTCTTCGGCGGCACCGGGCTTGAGGGCACGGGCCAGAAGTACACCTACTTTCTGGTGCGCGGCGATGGACAGTTCACCATCAAGCAGCGCAATGCCGACATCGTGAACACCGTGGTTGACTGGACCTCCAACGCGGCCGTCGCGCAGGCGGACGCAGAGGGCAAGGCCACCAACACTCTGACCATCGACGCCAAGGGTGAGACCATCACCTTCGGTGCCAATGGCCAGACGCTGCACACCATGGATGTGCGGCCAGACCAGGTGAATGGAATTGTCGGGCTGCGGGTGAACCACAACCTCGACGTACATGTCGACAAGTTCGAAGTGGATGATCAGTAGAAGACAGTGTAGAAGTGCAAAAGTGTGGGGGTATGGGAGGACCTCCCATACTCCCACACTCTTATAGTCCCACACTTTCACACTCTCGCTTACATACTTCTCCTCACGCTCAGCGCCTGATCCGCCGCCTCGCTGACCTTCCTCTCCGCCTCCCGGGCAATCCGGTCAAGGCAGCGGCGGGCTTCCGGAGTGTT
Source organism: uncultured Gemmatimonadota bacterium (assembly GCA_946479805.1). The sequence continues at coordinate 31,782 of CAMLHP010000001.1, forward strand.
GGCGGCCGCCAGTCCGGCCACGACGTCCAGCCTGAGCTCCACCGGCTCACCTCGCCCCAGCAACCGCCTGCGCGCCAGCGCAGTGCGAACCAGTTCCTCCATCGCCTCCACGGTACCGATCCGCGCAGCAGCGGTGACCAGCGCACGCCTGACCGACGGGTCCTTCTCGTCGCGCAGGGCGCTCATGAGCGCGGGCGACAGCGATACCCGTCCGGCCATGCCAATGGCCGCGGCTGCGGCTATGCGGGTTGCCGGCGCCTCATGAGTCAAGGCGTCCGACAGCGCTGAGCGCGCCATCGGTTCCTCGAACACCGCCAGTGCCCTGAGGACTTCCGACCGAGTTGCCTCGTCGGAATGCCGGGCCGCCGCCGCCAGGGCCGGGACCGCCTGGACCTCGGCCAGCCGGCCCAGCACTCCAGCCGCGTGGCGCACCTGGTGCGGCTTGCCGCGCTGCAGCAGGGGCAGGAGGAGCGGCAGCGCGTCGGGTGTCTCTGCCAGCCTGTCGTGCAGGAAGCGCCGAGCTGCCAGTGACTCGCTGTCGGCAATCCCGTGCACCATCACCTCATGCCCTTCGGGCCCGATCCGGGACAGCACCTGCGCCACAGCCGCCTGATCCTCCGAACGCCGCAGCGCGTGGTCCAGCAGCTGGTCAAGCACCGGCCGGTCCAGTGCGCGGCGTGCGGCGATCAGGCGGACCCTCCTGCGATCTCCCGGCTGGTCGGCATAGTCCACCAGCCGGACGGCGGCATCGGCAACGCGGTGCCAATCCTTGTCGTTCATGGCCGAGCTGACGGCCTCGATGTGCTCCTGCAGCTCCGGATCAGCTTCGGTGTTCTCGTCACCATTGAGTGCCTCGTACGCGCCGGATACCCTGAACGACGGCTCCGGATCGACCGGCACGGGCAGCGGCACCAGGGCCAGCCGGACGCCTCGCGCCTCCTGCAGCGGCAGGTCGTCACTGGCAAGTGCCCGGGCCAGCGCACCCAGGTCGCCCAGCGATACGGCCGAGTCCACCTCGAGCCAGTCCACGGCCCGCTCCAGCATCCGTCCCCGCAGCGTGGTTCGGACAGAGATGGTGCCGCGCTCAAAGCCAGACTCGAACCGCGCCGGCTCGACCAGACTGGCGGCGGCCTTCGCGGCGTCGATAGCCGCCCTGCCCTGCTCAGCTGTGTCTTTGGGGGTGTCGCGAAACAGGACCACCAGGCGCTCGAACGCCTGGGCAAAGGTCGCTCCGCTCATGAAGATGGGCCTTTTCGCATCGCCACAACGTACCCAACGCCAAGGCCCGGTGTCGAGTGGCTGGATTCCTGTGAGCGGTGGCCGTGCGAGGTCAAAGCTGGGAGCGGAACAACCGGAAAAACTCCTCCGACACCTTCTCGCGGAACGGTCGTGACTGCCACATGGCATACGTGACTTCCCGCGACTGGGCCATGTCGAGCTCGAAGTAACGTATCTGTTCCAGCGCAAACTCCCGGCCCAGGACGTTCAGGTTGGCTTCGGCGTTGAGCCGGAACGACCGGTTGTCGAAGTTGGTGGAGCCCACGCTGGTCCACATGTCGTCCACGATCATCACCTTGCAGTGATACATGGTGGGCTGGTACTCGTAGATCCTCACCCCGGCCTCGAGCAGCGGGCCCCAGCCGGCTCTCGACGCCTTCCGCACGATTTCAGCATCGATGTGCTTGCCCGGCAGGATGATGTCGACCTTCACTCCCCGTTCGGCCGCGCTCACGAGGGTGGCGGTGACCAGCGAGTCGGGCACGAAGTAACTGGCCGCGATCCGTATGGAACTGTCAGCCGCTGCCAGGGAGAGCATGTACATGAGGCGGACGCTCTCGCTCCCCTGGTCCGGCGAGCTGGTGAACACCTGCGCCGCCGCGCCACCCGATGGCGTCAGCGGCGGGAAATACGGCTCGCCATGCAGCACCCTGGTTCGGGTCTTGAGCCAGTTGTCCATGAAGGCGGCCTGCATCTGGGCCACCGCAGGGCCCTCGATCCGGTAGTGCGAGTCACGCCAGTGCATCGAGTCCTGGGCGTGGCCCTGCCAGAGGTCTGCGATTCCCACACCGCCGGTGAAACCGACCCTGCCATCCACCACCAGCAGCTTTCGGTGGGTGCGGTTGTTCATCCGGCCGAGGTTGTACCACTTCAGGGGATGGAACTTGTCCACCTGGATGCCGGCGTCCTCCATCTCCTCGATCATCGAGTCGTCCATCTTGCCGGTGCCGACCCAGTCCAGAAGCACATGCACCGCGACGCCGTTCCGGGCCCGGTCGATCAGCGCGTCCGCGAAGGCCCGCCCCACGTCGCCCGACCAGTAGATATAGGTCTCGAAAGTGATGGTCTGCCGGGCGGAACGGATCGCCTCCAGCATGGCAGGGAAGATCTCGTCTCCGTTCTGGAGCGAGGTAACCGCGTTGCCGTCCACCAGCGACGGGCCCAGCAGCGCCCCCATGGTCCGGCGGAACTGGGGCGTATCCACGCCGTACTCGGCGTGGATCTCGTGCTCGATCTTCTTCTCGCCTGATGTCAGGTTCAGTATGAGCAGCACCGCGACCGTGGTCAGCAGGATCGTCAGCCCAATCACCATCACTGCCGCCTTTCGGGTCACCCGCGAGCCTGCTCCGCCTTGACATAGATCTCGCCACCCAGCTCCCTGAACTCATCCGCCTTGGCCTGCATTCCCTGCTCCCGCTGGCGCGCGGCCTCGTCCCGGATGTCCTGCGAGATCCGCATGGAACAGAACTTCGGCCCACACATCGAACAGAAGTGCGCCACCTTGGCCCCTTCGGCCGGGAGCGTCTCGTCGTGAAAGGCACGCGCCGTCACCGGATCGAGCGACAGGTTGAACTGGTCCTCCCACCGGAAGTCGAACCGGGCCCGCGAGAGCGCGTCGTCCCACTCGCGCGCGCGGGGATGGCCCTTTGCCAGGTCGGCGGCGTGCGCCGCGATCCTGTACGCTATCACTCCCGCCTTGACGTCGTCCTTGTCGGGAAGCCCGAGATGCTCCTTGGGCGTGACATAGCAGAGCATGGCCGTGCCGTACCAGCCTATCATCGCCGCGCCGATTGCACTGGTGATATGGTCGTATCCGGGGGCGATGTCGGTGGTGAGCGGGCCCAGCGTGTAGAACGGCGCCTCCTGGCACCACTCCAGCTGCTTCTCCATGTTCTCCTTGATGAGGTGCATGGGTATGTGTCCGGGCCCCTCGTTCATCACCTGCACCCCGTGCTCCCACGCAATGCGGTTGAGCTCGCCCTGGGTCCTCAGTTCGGCAAACTGGGCCGCGTCATTCGCGTCGGCGATGCTGCCCGGCCGGAGACCATCGCCCAGCGAGAACGACACGTCATAGGCTCGCATGATCTCGCAGATCTCGCCGAAGTGGGTGTAGAGAAAATTCTGCCGGTGATGGGCCAGGCACCACTTGGCCAGGATCGACCCGCCCCGAGACACGATTCCGGTTACCCGGTCCGCGGTGAGAGGCACGTACTCCAGCAGCACACCCGCGTGCACCGTGAAGTAGTCCACCCCCTGCTCGGCTTGCTCGATCAGCGTGTCGCGGTACGCCTCCCAGGTCAGGTCCTCCGCCACGCCGCCGACCTTCTCCAGTGCCTGGTAGATCGGCACCGTGCCAATCGGCACCGGCGAGTTGCGGATGATCCACTCGCGGGTCTCGTGGATCCGCTTCCCGGTTGAAAGGTCCATGACCGTGTCGGCACCCCAGAGGATGGCCCACCGGAGCTTCTCGACCTCTTCCTCGATGTCCGAGCGGATGGCGCTGTTGCCGATGTTGGCGTTGATCTTCACCAGGAAGTTGCGCCCGATGATCGTGGGCTCGAGTTCCGGATGGTTGATGTTGGCCGGAATGATGGCCCTGCCCCTCGCCACCTCGCTCCGCACGAACTCGGCGGGCATTCCCTCCCTGAGCGCCACGAAATCCATCTCGTCGGTTATCTCGCCGCGGCGGGCGAATTCGAGCTGGGTGACGGGGCCTGCGGGGCTGACGGATTGACGGATGGACGGATGGACGGACGAGCCACCGCCCGACGATCCGTCTACCCGTCTGTCCGACCGCCAGCCTACCCGTCTATCCGTCCGTCCGTCTGTCTTTCTGACCGCCGGCAGTCCCTCCCGCACGTCCCATGTCTCGGGACCGCTGGTGTCGTGCACCCGGAGTGGGGGCTCGCCTCCCGAGATCGAGATCTCGCGAAACGGGACGCGGAGCCCGCCAGGTGTCGTCTCGTACACCTTGCGCGAGTTGGGATAGGCGCTGCTGAATCGGGATGCGTCTTCCGCGGAGGATGACGGCGTGGGCGCGACCTGGGTGGCCATTGGCTGGGCTCCTCATGCTTGCGCCGGCGGAGAGACTCGAGTGCCGCGCTCCCTCCGCCGGTGTCAACCGGATCAGGTTCCAAGGGTGGCGTCTCAATCGTGGCGATCCACGATGCCCCTGGCGGCAGCTGCAACCTAACCGCGCCGCCGCTCAGCCGTCGAGCGCCTCCCGCACCTTCCTGGCCAGTTCCTCAGGGCCGAACGGCTTGGCCAGGAACGGGGTTCCCTCCGGCACTGGCGCCGCCTCCCCCCGCTCACCCGTGAATCCGGACATGACCAGCAGCTTGAGGCCGGGCATCCGCGACCGGAGTGTTGCAGCCAGCACCAGCCCCGATCCTCCCGGCATCACCACGTCGGTAAGCAGCAGGCCGATTCCCTTCGTCTCGGCCGCAAGCACTTCCGCTTCGGCCGGATTCCTGGCGACCACCACCGTGTAGCCGTACTGGAGCAGCACCCGTTCGGCCAGTCCGCGGATGGTTTCCTCGTCCTCCACCAGCAGTATGGTGTCGGAACCTCCGGCCGGACGCCCCGGCATGGTGGCAGTCGCCTCCGGCTCCTCGGGCTCTGGCACTGCGGGCAGGTACACGTCGAAGCGCGCTCCTTCACCCGGCCTGCTGTCTACCAGTATGGCTCCCTGATGCTGCCGCACGATGCCATACACCGTCGAAAGACCCAGGCCCGTGCCCTTGCCTGCCTCCTTGGTGGTATAGAAAGGCTCGAAGGCGCGTTCCAGCGTGATGCCGTCCATGCCCTGGCCGCTGTCTGCCACGTGTATCACCACGTAGTCACCTGCTGACAGGTCAGCATGTGATGCAGCCACGGACGCGTCTACCCGGGCGTTGCGGGTGGCAATCGTGAGTATTCCGCCGTCGGGCATCGCGTCGCGGGCGTTGACGGCCAGGTTAACCAGCACCTGCTCCAGCTGGCCGCGGTCCACCCGTACGTGCTGAAGCTCCGGGTCGAGCTGCATGACAACGGCGACGTCGCTGCCCAGCAGCCGTTCCAGCATCGCACCGACAGCACTGATCACCGCATTGGCATCGAGAACCCGGGGTTCCAGCAGCTGCCGCCGCCCGAATGCGAGGAGCTGGCGCGTGAGCGTCGCGGCCCTGAGCGCGGCGGACTTGATCTCTCGCACGTCGTCCACCGCCGGGTCCGCTGGCTGCAGCTGGTCATTGACCAGATCGGCAAAGCTGAGGATCGACGTGAGGAGGTTGTTGAAGTCGTGGGCGACACCACCGGCAAGGCGGCCGATCGCTTCCATCTTCTGTGCCTGAAGCAGCTGCTCCTCGCTCTGGCGCAGCGCGTCCTCTGCCCGGCGGCGATCGGTTATGTCCCGGATGAACGCACTGAACTGCAGATGGCCATCGAGCTGCGCGTGTGACACGACGAGTTCGACCGGGAACTCGGACCCGTTCTTGTGCCGGCCGACAAGCTCCAGTGGCCACTGCACCTGGGACATGCCGGTGGACGCCAGGTTGTGATAAGCCCTGGCGTGGGCCTCGTAGAAGCGCTCGGGAATGACGGTCTCGGCGAGCGAGCACCCCACCGCTTCCTCGCGAGTCCACCCGAAGATCGCCTCGGCCCGGCCATCCCAGCCGGTGATAATTCCCCGCTCATCGGCGCTCACGATGGCATCCACCGCGCTCTCCACCAGCAGCTGCATGCGGCGGGTGCTGTCCTCCGCCTGGCGCTCGGCGCGCCGCAACCCGCTGACGTCCTCGTACACGCCAATCACGCCGATGATCTGTCCCTCGGAGTCGTGAAGTGGCGACGCTGTCAGCTCCAGTGAAAGCCGGTGGCCGTCCCGGTGCATCCGCTCCAGCGGCTCGCGGGTGATCCTGAGCCCCTGTGCCACAATTCCACGCAGCTGAGCCGCTTCGTCGGCGGACTCCGGCGGAATGATCCTGAGCTGGCGGCCGAGCGCCTCCGCCGCGGTCCAGCCGAACAGCTCGGCGGCGGCACGGTTCCAGGTAGTGACGGCCCCCTGGGGATCCAGCGCAACTATGGCGAAGGGAGACCCGTCGATGACGGTCTGGCGTGAGCGGGCCTCCGCCCTCACTTCGCGCAGCGCCGACTGCCGCTCGTCCATCGCCGCGCCCAGCAGCACCGCGAGCACGACCGCGAAGCCTGCCACTACCTGGAGATTGAAGGCGGACTCCATCGCGGTCGTTCCCAGCAGCGGCCCCAGCCCGGATCTGGTGGCCACGGCGGCGATGATCACGAGGACTGCTCCCGCCAGCGTGCCGCCCCGCAGCCCGAACCGGATAGATGCCCATACAAGCGTGCTGTAGGCCATCGCGGCCGGAAGCAGATCCCGCGCGAAGGCAAGTGTTGACAGCGTCATCACCGCCACGGCCAGCACCAGCGCCTCGAGCCCGCGTTGCCACGAACCGAACCCCGGCTGGCGCCCCCCTGCCCAGGCCAGCAGCAGGGGCGCCGCCAGCAGGGTGCCGAAGACATCTCCCGACCACCACATAACCCACGCCAGCGGCGCGGCCGCGCCGGCCAGGCTGCCACCGGTCACCAGCGCACTCACCCCGATCGTCGCCGAGATTATCGGCGCCAGCGCGGCGGCCGCCAGGAGGCGGAGCGCGTCGTCCAGCCGGGTGAGTGGACGCACCTGGCCGGCCAGGGAGCGGCAGAGCCAGGCGCCGGCCAGGGCCTCGAGCGTGTTGCCGGCTGCGACGATTGCGGAGGCGCCGCCGCCCACCGCAGGCAAGTTGGTCACGAACGAAGCCACCAGCACAGCAGGCCAGAGCCGCCGCCCACCCAGAATGAGCGCCGCCATCGCGACGCCTGTAGGCGGCCATAGCGGCGAGATTATCGGATGGACCGTTGCCAGGCCCTGGCCCAGCCGGGCCAGGAGGTAGTACGCCACCACCAGCAGGGCCAGCCGCAGCAGGTACTGCGGGGTCGAATCCGCGGATTGCATCCGGCGGGTAGCAATGCCCAGCGCTTCCGTCATGTGCCAACGATAGCCTGTGAAGCTCACTTCACAATTGGTTGCCGCCCGGTTCATTGCCGGCGGGCTATCTTGGCGTTGAGCCGCTCATCTCCCGGGAGGGCCTTTGGAGTTTTTCACGAACGGTGCGGGCCAGTGGATCCTGATGGCGCTGCTGGTGCTCACCGGCGCGCCGCTGGTGTGGCGCACCGTGATCGGGATGTTCCGGGGCGACTTCGCGGCCGATGTGGTGGCGTCGCTGGCCATCATCGCTGCCGTGGCGCTGGGCCAGCCCATCCCCGGGCTGGTGGTGGTCCTGATGCAGCGAGGCGGAGAGCTGCTCGAGCGTCGCGCCGCCGGGAGGGCGTCCCGCGCCGTTGAAATGCTGGAGCAGTCAGCACCGCGCACTGCCCATCGGCTCGGCCCCGATGGCGGCGCAGACGTGAATGTGGATGACCTGCTGCTGGGCGACAGGGTGGTGGTGCGCCCCGGCGAGCTGGTGCCCGCCGACGGCGAGGTGACGGCCGGCAGCTCGCACCTCGATACCGCCAGCCTCACTGGCGAGCCGGTGCCTGCACGGGTCGTACCCGGCGATCATGTCGCCAGCGGCAGCATCAACCAGGAATCTCCGCTCACCATTCGCATCACCGCGCTGGCGTCTGAAAGCCAGTACGCGCGCATAGTTGCGCTGGTCCGGTCGGCCGAAGCGAGCAAGGCCCCTATCCAGCGCCTGGCCGATCGTGCCGCGGTCTGGTTCACCCCACTCACCCTGCTCGTGGCCGCTGCAGCATGGTTCCTGTCGGGTGACGCGCTGAGGGTGCTGAGTGTTCTGGTCGTCGCAACACCCTGTCCCCTGATCCTGGCGACGCCGGTCGCCGTCATCGGTGGCCTCAACCGGGCCGCGCGCCACGGAATCCTCTTCCGCGACGGCGGCGCGGTGGAACGCATCGGCGACGTGGATGCAGTCATCCTCGACAAGACCGGTACCCTGACCATCGGCATGCCCACGCTTACAGCCGTGCAACCGATGGCCCTTCCCGAGGATGAAGTGCTGTCCCTGGCCGCTGCGGTCGAACGCGGCTCAGGTCACCTGCTTGCCCGAACCGTGGTGAGCGCGTCCGACCAGCGAAACCTTCCGAGCCTCCCGGCCACCAACGTGCGCGAGACCGCGGGACGAGGCGTGAGGGGGACGGTGGACGGCCATGATGTCGCGGTGGGCTCGGTGGCCTACGTGCGGGGGGAGTTTCCCCAGCTGGCCACCATCCCGGATGACGGCGCGGGCGGGATGCAGTCGCTGGTCGTGGTGAATGGGGTGCCGGGAGGAGCACTTCTGTGGGACGACCAGCTTCGCCCCGGCGCCGCCGATGCCGTGGACGACTTGCGGCGCCTCGGGGTTGACCACGTGGCGCTGAGATCGGGCGACTCGGACAAGAACAGCCGCAGCATTGCCGCAAGGGTCGGGATCGCCGACGTCGCGGGCGAGCAGCGTCCCGAGGACAAGGCGCGGGAGGTCGCACGGCTGGAGTCGGAAGGCCACCGGGTGCTGATGGTGGGCGACGGCACCAACGACGCGCCGGCACTCGCGACCTCACGGGTCGGTGTCGCCCTGGCGGCGCAGGGAGCGGGGATCTCGGCGGAGGCCGCTGACGTCGTGCTGCTCCGCGATGACATCGCCTTGCTGCCGCTGGCGATCCGCATCGGGCGCCGCACGCTGCGGATCGCCAGGCAGAGCATTGGGGTCGGGCTGGGCCTGAGCGGCGCTGCCATGATCGCAGCGGCATTGGGCTATGTGCCGCCAGTGGCAGGTGCGCTTTATCAGGAAGCAATTGACGTGGCTGTGATCCTCAACGCCGTGCGTGCCTCGCGCGGCCCACGTGGAGGAGACTGATGTTCAACACGATCCTGGTGCCACTGGACGGTTCAGGTCTCGCGGCCGGCGCGCTCGTGCCGGCGGCAGAGATCGCCCGGCTGGTGGGTGGACGCATCCACCTGGTGCGTGTGCCCGACCTGCCAGTGCACGCCATTCTCGATCAGGTGCCCGGCGACATCGCGCGCGAAGTTGAGGCCGAGCGGGCCGAAGCGGAGGCGTCACTGGAGGAAGCCTCTGGCCGGCTTCGCGCCGAGGGCCTGACGGTAACCACTTCATTGCAGGAAGGTCCGCCGGCCCATGGGATCGCGCGTGCGGTCGAGGAAACCGGCGCGGGACTGGTGGTGCTGACGTCGCATGGGCGCGGCGCGGTGGCGCGTGCGTGGCTGGGCAGCACCGCCGACCGGCTCATCCGGACGCTGGACGTGCCGGTCCTGCTGCTCCGCAAGGGTGAGTGGCAGAAGCCCAGGAGGATCCTCATAGGGCTCGATGGCTCGGAGCGGGCCGAAGAAATCCTCGCGCCAGCGCTGGGACTGGCCCGGGCCTGGAAGAGCGGCCTGCTGCTGGTGCATGTGGTGCCGGCACCCGGCCCCAGGTCCACCGGGGAAGCGGGAACCTGGCTCCAGCGGCAGAGCCTCGTCGCCCACCGCTACATTCATGCGATGGCGGTGAAGTACCGGGCGCAGGGGCTTGACGTGCACAGCCAGGTTCCGGTTCGCTGGGATCCGGCGCAGGTGCTGCAGGAACTCGCCGGGACAGATGACGTGGATATGCTGGCGCTGTCCACCCGCGGCCTGGGAGGCATCGACCGGCTGCTCCTGGGCAGCGTGGCTGACAAGGTCATCCGGGGTTCCGGGCTTCCGACCTTGGTCCTTCGGCCGCGTGGCGAAGGCGAGTCTACCTCGCCGCTGTTCCGCGATGCTGCCACTCCACCCAAGGGAGACGACTCATGAAGGGGAAGCCGGTAATCCGCGAACTGACCCGGGAGGAGTGCGACAATATTCTGGCGCGCCACAAGGTGGGGCGGCTCGCATTCGTCCATGGCGGACAGGTGGACATACAGCCCATCAGCTATGTGTTCCGGGGCGAGTGGCTCACTGGTCGCACCCAGCCCGGCACCAAGCTGATCATGTTGAAGCGCCACCCATACGTGGCGCTCGAAGTGGACGAAGCGAAAAGCCCCTACGAATGGTACAGCGTCGTGGTGAAGGGGACCGTGTACCTCGTGAGCACCGCCCGAAGCAAGGCGGCGGAGGCGGAACGGAGGGACGCGATCGCCGCCATCCGGGAACTGACTCCCGAAGCGTTCACTGAAGACGACCCCGCGCCATACCGTACGGTGCTGTTCCGGATCTTCGTCAGGGAAGTCAGCGGCAGGGCAGCGTCTAGCGCACCGCCGGCACGCTGACCTTAGGCAGCGCGGACTCGATCGAGGACCGCTGGGGCTCGAGCCAGGGCGGGAGTACCAGCGTGTCACCCAGCGCATCCATCGGCTCATCCACGCCGAACCCGGGCCCGTCAGTCGCGATCTCGAACAGAGCTCCGCCTGGCTCCTTGAAGTAGACCGACCTGAACCAGAACCGGTCTATCACCGGAGTGGGGTTCCGGCCAAAGCTGGCGATGTCGCCCCGCACCTCCTCCTCTGCTTCATCGTCAGGCACCCTGAACGCCACGTGGTGGATGCTCCCAACGCCCCACGTGCCCCTGGGCGCTTCCCGATCCTCCTTCACGTCCAGCCATTTTCCCGAACCGCCACCGCCGACAGCGAATCGATGCCAGCCATCCTCTTCGGCGTGCCGGGCGTAGCCCATCGCCCCCATGACGAACTGGGTCGTCGCGGTGAGGTCACGGGTAACGAGCTGGGTCACGTGCAGCCCCCGCACCTGCTCTTCGGACGGCACCGGACTCTCGGCCCATGGCGTGGAATCGCGCGGGTCGTCGGTGGCCACCAGCGCCACGGCGAGGCCATGCGGGTCCTCGAACAGCAGGCATTCCTCGCCGAACCGCCGCTTCGGCTCGTTCACCTTGATCCCGGCCCCTGCCAGCCGGTCGCGCCAGAATTCCAGCGACCCGGCTGGCACCGCCAGTGCGACTTCAACCGAGATACCGGCGCCTCGCCTTCCCTTTGGCAGGTCGGGCCACGGGAAGAAGGTCAGGTCGGTGCCCGGGCTCCCTTCGGCGTCGGCGAAGAAGAAATGGTAGGTGCCCGGCGAGTCCTGGTTCACGCTCCGCTTCACCAGCCGCATGCCCATCACACCTACATAGAAATCGAGATTCTCCTGCGGATCACCCGAAATCGCAGTGACGTGGTGCAACCCGGTCACTCCGGCCATCATGCCCTCACTTGAATTGCCCTGACGAAATATACCCATCCACCAGGGGCGATGACGGTGCCGGACGTCCCCCCTATTTCACGATGAGTGCCGTCACCATCCCGAACATCCCATGCGCCGATTCGGCGTGCGGCAGGATGTGGCAATGGAAGGCCCAGGTGCCAGGGTTGGTGGCCCGCACCAGCACATCCCAGCGCTCACCCGGGGCCACGTTGAGCGTGTCGCATTTCCACGGCATCGGCTGGGCCCAGCCGTCCTTGGCGATCACGGTCATGTGCATGCCGTGCAGGTGCATCGGGTGAATCATCATCCCTTCGTTCATGAAGCGTATGCGGACCGTCTGCCCCCGCTCGCACACGATCGGCTCGGTGGCCGGAAAATCCTTGCCGTTCAGGGTGTAGCCGTGGGCGCCATCGTTGAGGATCATGGTGTAGTCCACGTCCACCCGTGGCTCGCTGGCGCGATCCTTCGGCTCCACCAGAAATGCCCCCAGCAGGCCATTGCCCACCTGGATCGCCGCGTTGTGGTGGGAGTGGTACATGTGCGAGCCGGCGTTGGGCACCGTGAACTCGTAGGTATATGAGGTGCCCGGCTTGACCGGCGGCTGGGTGATGTAAGGAACGCCGTCCTGGTCATTGGGCACTTCCAGGCCATGGAAGTGGATGCTGGTGGACTCCTCGAGCTGGTTATGCAGGATCACCCGCACCCGATCGCCTTCGCGCACCCGGATCTGGGGCCCCGGCACCTGCCCGTTGTATCCCCACGCCGTCACCTGCTTGCCTGGCTTGGTCTCCCAGTCGAACACGCTGGCCGTCAGCTCGAAGACCTTGACCCCGCCCACCACCGTCGGCGCAAGCGGCTGGTTGCCCATCCGCTCGGTCTTCGCCGGGAACGCCTTGATACCCGCTTCGTGGTGCGCATCTATCTCGGCGGCCCGTTCCTGGATCGATTTCGGCTTCGCAGGCGTCGCCGGGGGAGCGGCGGCCACCGGCTTCGATGCCGCTGCTGCGGTGTCGTCAGTGCAGGAAGAGAGTGCCGAGACGGCTGCGGGGAGTGCCACGGCCGCGAGCGTGCCGGTGCGAAGGAACGAGCGGCGGTTCGGCGACTGTGGAATGGACTGGTCGGACACGTGCTGCTCCGGGCAAGGGGATGTGCCCCCAAGCTAGATGCCGGCCGGAATTCATTGATTGAACTGGGCATGAAGATTCGCTTATATACGCCATGCAGCAGATCAAGGGAGCGGTACTCAAGTCACGCCTCGGCTACGTCGAGGAACATTTCGGCAAGGACGCCGTCGCGCGGGTGCTGGCGGCATTGCCGCCAGGTGACCAGCGTTCGCTGAAGCTGGTCTTCACCTCCAACTGGTATCCGTTTGCGGTGGGAAAGCGGCTGGACGACGCAATCGTGCAGGTGCTGGGTGGCGGCAGGACGGAGGTGTTCGAGAAGCTGGGCGAGGCGTCAGCAGTCAAGAACCTGGGATCACTCCACGCTGGCTACGTGACCAGGGGAAATGCCCACGAGTTTCTCGCCAAGGCGCCGCAGATCTACGCGGCGTACTACGAAACCGGCCGCCGGGAATACCAGCACACCGGCGAGCGCTCAGCCACGCTCACCACGTTTGACGCCGAGACCTTCAGTGCGCCCGATTGCCTTACGGTGGTGGGGTGGTACAGGAAGGCGCTGGAGATGTGCGGCGTACCGGGCGCGAAAGTAGTGGAAGCCGAATGCCGCGCAAATGGCGGCGCGGTCTGCCGCTACGAGATCAGCTGGTAAGCCCTACGCCTCACGCCTCACGCCCTAACCCCTTTGCAGCCGCCATCAGTGGGCCGACCGTCCACCCGATCACCCCAAGGACCAGCGCGCCAGCTCCCCAGCCGCCCAGCACCCGCCTGAGCGCCGCACCCGTCGGCCCCGCTACAGCTTCTGCCTGGAACAGCGACAGTCCCAGCACCCTCACACTGTCCACCGGATTCGCCAGCAGCACTGCTGTGAGCCATGTGCCGGCACTCCGGTTCGGCAGTGCAGAGAGCATGGCTATTACAGCCAGGTCCATGCCTATCACCAGCACAAACCACGCAACCATGGCAATACCCAGCGCCCGGGTGCGGTTGGCAGCCGCGACACCTATCCACAGCCCGACGGCCAGCATCGCCGCAAGCAGCAGCTCCGACACCAGTGCCAGCCGGAAATAGCGCCATCCGTCGGCACCGCCGGCCATCATCGCGATGACCACGCCAGCGGCACCCAGTCCCACCGCCACCGCGCCGCCAAGAGTGGCAGTGAGCGCAACCCACCGCGAAAGCACCCTGCTGCCGCGGGATACCGGGAGGGCGGCAATGAACTCGAGTTCTCGAAGTTCGGATCCGGCCACGGCGGCAGTGAGCAGGGCCAGCATTGGCACCACCCAGAGCACCAGCTGCAGGAGGCTCATGGATGTGCGCGCAAATCCCTGGACCGCCAGCACTCCACCGGCCGACAGCCCGGCAAGCGCCACGCCGATGCCTGCAACTGCGAACCCGACCGCAAACAGCGTGGCCACCCGGGCCCGCCTTGCGCCCGACAGCTCGAACCACAGCAGGGCGCCGGTCATGCGGTGTTTGCCTTCACCAGTGTCAGCGGCACCCGGCCCTGTCCCTCTCCACCACGCGCCCGGGTGATGATCGTGCGGTAAGCCGCCTCGATTGGCGGCACGCCGGCACCATTCCACGCCTGGCCACCCGCTGCCAGCAATTCCTTCACGCTTCCCTGCGCCACCGCGTGGCCGTCTACCAGCACCACCATGCGATCGGCCAGCGCCGCCACATCAACCAGGTGATGCGACGCGAACAGCACGGCCGTGCCCTGGTCCCTCGCTCGCCGGATTATCGCCTGCACATCGGCGGAGCCATCGGCATCCAAGCTTATTGCGGGCTCGTCGAGGAACAGGGCTGCCACCGGACCAAGGGATGCCAGCACCAGGAGCACCCGCTGCCGCTGGCCACCCGACAGCTCGCCCAGCGACGCATCGAGCCGGGCTCCGAGTCCGGCGTCTCCCAGCGCGCTGAATGCCTGAACGGGCGAAGCACCGCGGGCCAAGGCCACAAGCCGTGCCAGGTCGCTCACCACCGTGGTGAGCGACACCCCGAGCTTCTGCGGCAGGTAACCCAGCCGCCGGCGGGCATCGATGGGCCGGGTCGCCAGGTCGAACCCGCCGATCTCCACCGCGCCCGCCGGCACGGGCAGGCCACCCGTAGCCAGCCGCAGCACGGTGGATTTTCCCGCGCCATTGGGTCCCACCAGCGCCACGACTTCACCGGAGGTGACATCGAGCGTGAAGTCTCCCAGCACCCGGTGCGAACCGTAGGCGTGACCCAGCCCCCGAAGGTGAATCATGCGACGCTCCTGCGCGGCCGCCGCATCAGTCCCGCGCCGGAGCCACCCAGCACCAGCAATGCCCCCGCTGCGCCCCACTGCCCCCGGCCAGAGTCATCGCCGCCCGCGCGTCCCAGCGATCCCAGCGCTTCCAGTTCGGGCGGTTCCCTCAGTGGGCACTCGTCCACGGGAAGATCCAGCCGGAATACCGGAAAGGTGCGCTCGGCCCATTCCAGTGCGCTCGCCGCCGGACTGGTGAGGAAGAGCCTCAGGGAAGACCGCTCGCGGGCCAGCTCCATCAGCGGCGAGCCCGCCGAGTGCTGCTGGTCGAGAGTGCCGTCGCCATCGAGATCGTAACCGCGGGTGGCAGCCGACCAGTGATTGCCCCGGCCCTCCGCGCAGAAGACATAACCCTCGCCGCCGCCACCTGAGGCGTCGAAGGTGTTGGCTGCCAGCGCATTGCCGGTGATGGTGGTGGACTCGCTGTTGGAGTAGAGCTGGAGCCCGAGCCAGTTGGCGGCGACCAGGTTCTCCTCGAACCGCCCGCCTATCACGTTGTCGAAGAAGGCACCGATCCCGTTGCCCACCAGCAGGTTCTCCCGTACCACGGGATTGCTGGCGGTCTGGAGCAGGAGGCCATATGAACGACTGCCGGTGTTCCACGCGAAGACGTTGTGCTCCACCACGACGCCGCGCGAGTTCATGATCACTGCGCCGGCGGCACCATAGCGGAACACGTTCCGCTCGAAGCGGTTCTCGTGGCTGAACATGTAGTGCAGCCCGAAACGCATGCGTTCGGCCCGGTTGCCCCGGACCAGGGCGCTGTCACTGTATGAGAAGTAGATCCCGTCCCGGACCCCGGTGATGACGTTGTCCTCCACCAGCGTGCCGGGCGAGTGAAAGAGCGTGATGCCGTCGCCCCTGTCGCCCTCGCGGGCCGCGGGCCGCCCGCTGATCGTGTTACGCCGGACTATGCTCCCCCGTGCTTCCCGGAGATAGATGCCGAAGAGTACCTCGCGTACCTCTACGTCCTCGATCAGCACCGAGTCGGCCCGCACCATGATGCCGGCATCGTCGCTGTCGGCACTGCGCCCGCTGTTCTCCACCTGCACGCCCCGCACTACGCTGCCGGCCCCGAGCACCGTGAGGACGGTTCCGGTGCCGTCGCCACGGATCACGCTGCCGGGCTGGCCCAGGAGCACCGTCGGTCGCTCCAGCACCATCGGCCCCGGGTGCACGCCCGGGGCCAGCCTCAGGGTGTCTGGCGCCGGCATCAGGCTGTCCGGCGCCAGCAGGAGCGCGGCCAGGAGCAGCAGGCTCACTCTTCAGCCTGGGCCCGTCGCCACTCCAGAAACAGCGACACCGCGAGCACCAGCCCGAACACGCCGAGCACGTAGGTCGTGGCTCCCGGGTAGCTGTAGACGTCGAAGTTGGCGATCCGCTGGTGGCCGAACACCGGCGGCGTGAACGGGTCCACTGTGACCGGCGCTTCGGGCGAGAGCTGGTGCCCGAAGGTGTAGAGCCGGTACCAGAAGGTGCCCAGGCTGAAGATCCCGAAGTAGGTGAACAGAACGAACAGGTCCACCAGCTGCGACACCTTCCCGAACACCGCGGTGCGCAGCGTGAGCAGCAGGAAGAGTCCCAGCATGAACGGGATCCACTTCATCTCGGGGAACGACGCAGCGTGGATCTCCTGCATCCCGATGTAGTGATTCAGGATGTTGATTGACTGGATGTCGGCACCGCCGTTGCCGCCAACCAGCTTGTGGGCGAAAACCGACATCCGGATGCCCTCGGGGAACTGGCCGGCGAACATCGTGATGGTCCAGAGCGGGAACCACGCGGCCGCCAGCAGCAGCGCCGCCGCCCCCACGAGCGCTGCGCGCACACGGGGACGGAGGGTGCCCTGCTGCAGCCAGGCGCTGAACGACATGACCGCCTCAGCCGCGCGGCTTGACCAGGAGGTAACCCGCCATCTCCTGGTGCATCGCCGAGCAGAAGTTGGTGCAGTAGAACGGGAACA
>CAMLHP010000002.1 GCA_946479805.1 uncultured Gemmatimonadota bacterium
CGGCGGCACCGGACATGTCGTACTTCATGTCCTCCATCTTGTCGGCCGGCTTGATGGAGATGCCGCCGCTGTCGAAGGTGACGCCCTTCCCCACCAGTACCACCGGCGCGCCCACGCCACCCTTGTATTCCAGCACAATGAAGCGCGGCTCCTGGATGCTCCCCTGTGCCACGGCCAGGAGCGCACCCATGCCCTCCTTCTCGATGGCGGCGCGGTCCAGCACCGTCACGCCGAATCCGTGACGCCGGCCCAGCTCACCCGCCACGTTCCCGAGGTAGGTGGGAGTGCACTGGCTGCCGGGCAGCACCTGCACATCACGGGCGAACGACTGGCCAGCTCCGATAGCGTCACCAATGGAGAAGCCGTCGGATGAGGCGTCGTCCACCATGAACAGCTCTGCCCGGGTCAGCTCGGGCCTGGGATCTTCCGGCGGCTTCTGCAGGGCGGCGTAGTGCCAGCCGCCGGCGTGGAATCCCTCCGCCGCGGCGCGAGCCACTTCTGACGCCGACGCACCGCCTGTGGCACCGGCTGCCACAGCCAGCGAAATGGTGCCGGTTCCCATGCTGCGAGCGCGCTTGGCGGCCACGGCCGCTGCGCGGCGCACTGCACTGGTTCCCGCTTCCTCGGGCTTGCCGGTGCCCACCAGCAGCACTCGCGTGGCGCGGCCGTCGGGGTATGCCAGGGCGGTCTGGTCTCGCTTGCCGGTGAAGTCGCCGGAGCTGACAAGGCGGCCGATGGCACCGCCGGTGGCCTGGTCCAGCGAGCTCCACTCCTGGGGCATCGGGCCCCGGGGCATGGCGAGCGCCAGCATGGGGGTGGCGTGCTGCTCGGGCGGGACGGCGAGGCGAACGAGTTCCAGGGTCATGGCAGATGGGGAAGGAGGTGGGGCAAAGCTAACCGTACGCGGAAACAGGCGGCAACCGCTCTGCCGCACTCAGGACTGGGAAACTGCGACCTCGGCCCCCACGGTGAGCGTCCCGGTGGCGCCATGTGCCAGGTTGACACCAAACACCACTCCCTTCGGCACCTTGCGGTAGGTGGCCAGGGTCCTCGACGGCTCCTTGCCCATCTCGGAGGTGTCCTGGTCGATGGTGGGAATGCTGCAGCGCACGCAGAGCTGCGTCCTGGTGAACGGGATGCTCCCGATCGCAAGGTGATTCCACCCATCCTCGGCGTAGGGCTCGCTGTCCGAGACCACGAGGTTGGGCCGGAAGCGATTCATGGGAATCGGAGCTGGCAGCCGCCGGTTGAGATCCGCGAGGGAGGCTTCGCCCACCAGTAGAAACGGGAACGCGTCAGCGAAGCCCACCTGCCCAATGGATCCGTTGCCGTGCTCGAATCGCCGTGCCGACGAGTCGGGCACGAACACCAGCCTGCAGCCCGTGCCCACGTACTCGCTGGCCCAGCGGTCGGCACCGGTACCGCAGGACTCGGCAGCAACTGCATCGCCCCAGACCTCCGTGCTGGCCGGCGCGCCGCCCCCGGGCGGCGCCACCAGCGACGGCATTCCCGGCGCGGAGAGCTCCACCCCGCCCTCCACCAGCCTGGGTCGCACCAGCGCGAGCGCGGCGTTCCAGCGCTGGGTCTGGAAATATCCGTCAGCGTCGACGAACATCCAGCGCCGGTCCCACTTGAGCCCCAGCGTGTCGACTTCCCAGGAACTGACCTGGGTGCCGCCACAGGACTTGACGGGGTAGACGTGGAGGGCGGAGAGCGCGAGAGGCATGGGAGAACAGTCGGGTAGACGGGTAGTCGGGTAGACGGATAGACGGATAGACGGATACACACGACGATTCATTTATCCGTCTGTCCGTCTGCCCGTCCGTCCGTCCGTCTGTTGCCCCCTAATATACCCGACCCGATACGCTTACAATTCCGCGACAGTGCCCTTCCCTCAACCGGAGATCTGGGTGACTCGACCGGTCGCCGAACTGGTGCGGACGTTTGATGCAGAGGCACATGGACTGGATCCGAAGCGGCTGGAGCGCGATGTCGCGCTTGCGCCCTTCACGACCTTTCGCATCGGCGGCCCCGCCGACCTGCTGTATACCGCGGACAGCGCCGAAGACCTGGCGCGGGCGGTGACGGCGGCGCGTGCCGCAGGGCTTCCCAGCTTCGTTCTCGGCCTCGGCGCCAATATCCTCGTGGGCGACCGGGGCATCCGCGGGATGGTCATCCGCAATCGCGCCCTCAAGACCACCTGGCATGCCAACGGCCTGGTGGACGTGGAAACGGGCGTCGTGGTAGCCGACCTGATCCAGGATGCGGTGCGGCGGGGCTGGAGCGGCCTGGAGCACTACGTCGGGATTCCGAGCACGGTGGGCGGAGCGGTCTGGCAGAACCTGCATTTCCTCTCGCCCGCACCGGAGCGGGAGCGGACGATGTTCATCGCCGAAGTGTTCCGGAGCTGCGACATCCTCTCGGCCGAAGGCGATCGCCGCACGGTGAACGCCGGCTATGTCAATTTCGGCTACGACGATTCGGTGTTCCACCACCGCGATGATATCGCGCTGTCGGTGCAGTTCCAGCTCGAGGCGGGTGACTCCTCGGTCATGCACAGAATCATGCAGGAAAACCTTGCGTGGCGTGGCGGGCGGCATCCATGGCTCCAGATCCATCCCAGCGCCGGCAGCATCTTCAAGAAGCTCGAGGGTGTTGGTGCCGGACGGCTGGTGGATCAGTGCGGCCTCAAGGGTTACCGGGTGGGCGACGCCCAGATCTCACACATCCACGCCAACATCGTGGTGAACCTCGGCCGCGCCACCGCCACCGACGTGCAGGCGGTGATCGCCCATGCCCAGCAGACAGTGCATGAGAAGTTCGGGCATAATCTGGAGGTGGAGATCGGGCGAATCGGAGAGTTCTAGACTACATTTCGCCGCTCAGCCCGAGTGGCGGAATGGCAGACGCAGCGGACTCAAAATCCGCCGGGGGCAACCCCGTGCGAGTTCGACTCTCGCCTCGGGCATTACCTCTCGTATTTCGGGCGGCAGCATGCCGCCCCTGATCAACTACCGCAGCCCTACCGGTTTCCCAAGCACCTCGCTCCAGATGAACGCCTGACGCAATCCCCCGACCGGCAGTCGCGCTGAGGTCCGCGCAGTCGAGCGCATTGCCGTCGATGACGCCGACCGGACCCGACGGTCGAATTCCGAGTGCCTCTCTCCCGCCAGCTCTGCGTTGCGCCGGTCGACTTCGGCCCGGCGGCGAGCAATGACGGCCTCGGCTTCGGAATCGAGGGAAACCGCTTCGTCGGGGATGATTTCGAGTGAGCGCTGGTCCTCGCCCCTCACCACTACCCTCACTGGCGGCGCCGGCCGGGGAGTCGGCATCACCGTTACCGGCTTTCTCCTGGGCGCCGGTCGCGGCGGCATGGGCGCACGCGAGCCTCCCTCAGCCACCCGCCTCGATTCCTCCAGCACCTTCTGCAGCTCGCGCATGAGGTCGCCCGCGCCGACGGACGTACCTGCGGCTGCATCGGCTGGTGCGCCTGTGCGCGCCCCCCGCTCGGCCTCCCGCCGGGCCTCCTCGCCGGCCGCCCTGGCGCCCTTGGCGATTGACCGGATCACCATGTAGATGATGATGGCCGGCAGCATCCAGGTGAACTCCATGACTCAGCTGACCTCGGCCGAGCCGGATTCGCCACTGGCGATTGAGCGCCGCATCTCGGTGTCGGCCTCCACGTTCCGGTACCGCTGGTAATCCATCACCCCGAGGTGTCCCTTGCGGAACGCGTCGGCCATGGCGAGCGGCACCTGAGCTTCCGCCTCGATGACCAGCGCGCGCTGCTTCTGAGCCTCCGCCTTGAACTCCTGCTCCATCGCGACCGCCAGCGCCCGCCGCTCTTCGGCCTTGGCCTGCGCGATGCGCTTGTCGGCCTCGGCCTGGTCGGTCTGCAGCTCGGCGCCGATGTTCTTGCCCACGTCCACGTCGGCGATGTCGATGGAGAGAATCTCGAACGCGGTGCCCGCGTCGAGCCCCTTGGCCAGCACCGCCTTGGAAATCATGTCGGGATTCTCGAGCACCTTCTTGTGGGACTCGGCCGAGCCGATGGTGCTCACGATCCCTTCACCCACCCGGGCAAGGATCGTCTCCTCGCCTGCGCCACCCACCAGCCGCTCGATGTTGGCGCGCACCGTCACCCGGGCCATTGCCAGCAGCTGGATGCCGTCCTTGGCCATGGCCGCGACCTTGGGCGTGGTGATGACCTTGGGGTTGACGCTCACCTGCACCGCCTCGAATACGTCGCGGCCGGCGAGGTCGATGGCGGTGGCCTTGGTGAAGGTGAGCGGGATACCGGCCTTGTCGGCGCTGATGAGGGCGTCGATGACCCGCTTGACGTTGCCACCCGAGAGATAGTGCGCTTCCAGGGCATTGATGGGCGGCTGGATCCCTGCCTTGTTGGCCTGGATCAGCGGCAGCACGATGTGGGCAGGGTTCACCTTCCGAAAGCGCATTCCGAAGAGCGTGGCGAAGGACACCCTCACGCCGGAAGCGAGGGCCGTCACCCACAATCCGATGGGAATGAACCGGAAGAAGATGGACAGCACGATGAAACCCAGGACGACCGCCGCGATGATTATCGCGACCGAAAGCTCGCTGTCGTTCACGTTTCGCTCGATGCAGGAGGTTGAAGCGGCAGCTCGGCCGGAGCCGAGCGAACGATGTGACGGTATCCCTCTGAGCGGACGACCATGACCGGGCTGCCCACCGGCAGCCAGTCGCCCTCGGTTACCACGTCCACCCGCTCACCGCCGATCTCGGCGACTCCGGAGGGACGGAGCGCGGTGAGGGCGCGGCCGGTGGCCCCGTGAAGGTCATGCCGGAGCGTGCCCGAGACGTAGCCCGCCGAGCTCTCCATGCTGTCACGCAACAGGAGGCCCCGGAAGCGGTCGCTGGTCGGGAGCCTCCGCACCCAGGCGTAGATGGCCGCGCCGGAAATGGCCGTCGCTGTGAGGATGGCCATAAGGGCGGCAGCCACGTCAGAGGTGGAGGGCGTGGGACCGAGCATCGAGAGCAGCACGGCGGTGCCCAGCAGCGCGACGCCGAGCACCCCAGCCACCCCGAAGCCGGGGAGCAGGAACACCTCAACCGCCAGCGCCAGGCCGCCGAGCAGTGCCAGCAGCACCTCAATCCACCCCCCGAGGCCCATCGTGACGCTGGCGGCGAAGAACAGCCCCATCGCCACAAAGCTGACCAGGATGCCAAGCCCAGACGCGCCAGCCTTGAGTTCGGCCGCGATGGCGATGACGGCTATGGCAACCAGTAGCGCACCCACGAAGGGGTTGGCGATGAGCGCGAACAGCGCCAGCACCAGTTCCGGCAACGCGATGTTGAGGGCCATGCCGCAATCTACCGCTGCGCGGCTGCGCACGCATCCCGCACGACGTATAATCCGCAATGCGCCGACAGCGGAACCTGGCCCACCGGGGTGCCTCGGGATACGAGTACGAAAACAGCAGGGCCGCCTTTCGGCGGGCCATTGCGCTTGAGGCCGACGGCGTCGAGCTCGACGTGCACGCCACCCGGGACGGCGGATTTGTGGTGTACCACGACGCCTCCCTTCCGGGCGGCGGGCCCATTTCCCTGCTCTCCCTGGACGAGGCGCGCCGCTGTCGCCTGCCCAATGGTGAGGCGGTTCCCACGCTGGCCGAGATCCTGGCGCTGATGGGCCCGCATGAGGTATGGGTCGAGGTCAAGGCGATGCCGGCGGCGTACGATGACCGCCTGCTGCAGGTGCTGGCCGATGGCCCGTCGCAGGACCGGTACGCAGTTCACAGCTTCGATCACCGCATCATCCGCCGCCTGGGACAGCGTCGCCACGACCTGCGACGGGGGGTGCTGATGTCGGCATACGTGCTTGACCCGGTGGCTATCCTCGATGGCGCAGCGGCGTCCACCCTGTGGCAGGAGCAGAGCCTGGTGGACGACGAGCTCGTGGCCGCGGTACACGGCGCCGGTTACGAGCTGATAGCCTGGACGGTGAATGATCCGGGCGACATCTCGCGCCTGGTCCAGCTTGGCGTCGACGCGCTCTGCGGCAATTTTCCCGACCGGATCCGGGTGGAACTCGGAGCCCAACCCTACAACCAGGACCGTTGATGATGCCTTGCGACCGTCTGGCAGTGGCAGGACTGGCATTGCTCATGGCATGCGCCGGATCACCCGCGCCCGACCCCACACCCCACCCGGCCAATGCAGGCGCCGGAGACACGACTTACTCCTGGCAGCGACCCCAGTACGCTTCAACCTACGAACGCCATTCCTCGGCGCCGGTCGTGATTCGGAACGCCACCGTGCTTACGGCCGCTGGTCCGGAGCTTCGGGGAGCATCGGTGGTCATCGCCGATGGCGAGATCTTGGCTGTCGGCACCAGCGTCACGACGCCCTCCAACGCCACCGTCATCGACGGCACCGGGAAGTGGGTCACTCCCGGGCTGATCGACACCCATAGCCACATCGGCGTGTACGCTGCGCCCGGCACGTCGGCCGAGAGCGACGGGAACGAGGCGACCAGCCCGGTGACGGCCGAGGTGTGGGCCGAGCACTCGATCTGGCCCCAGGATCCGCAGATCCCGCTTGCCATAGCGGGCGGGATCACCGTGGCCCAGATCCTTCCAGGCTCCGCCAACCTCATTGGCGGGCGCTCGGCCACAATCCGGATGGTGCCTGCGCGCACGGTGCAGGAGATGAAGTATCCCGGAGCTCCGTACGGAGTGAAGATGGCGTGCGGCGAGAACCCCAAGCGGGTGTATCGCTCACGCGGTCCTTCCACCCGGATGGGAAACATGGCAGGCTATCGCGAGGCGTTCATTGACGCCGCAGAGTACCAGCGTGAGTGGGACGAATGGAGGGCCGATGGCAAGGGTGATCCACCGGGCAGGAATCTTTCGAATGAGACACTGGCCGGGGTGCTGAGGGGCGAGATCCTGGTCCACAATCACTGCTACCGTGCCGACGAGATGGCGCAGATGCTGGACCTGGCCCGCGAGTTCGGTTTCACCATCCGCTCGTTCCATCACGCGGTGGAAGCGTACAAGGTCCGCGACCTCCTGGCCGAGGCAGGAACGGCGGCATCGGTATGGGCCGACTGGTGGGGCTTCAAGATGGAGTCGTACGACGGGATTCCAGAGAACGCAGCGCTGCTCGAAAACGCGGGCGCACGCGCCATCATCCACTCGGATGACGCAGGCGGGATCCAGCGACTCAACCAGGAAGCGGCCAAGGCGCTCTATGCCGGGCAGCATGCGGGACTCGACGTCACCCGGGAGGACGCGATCCGGTGGATCACCGCCAATCCTGCCTGGGCGCTGGGAATCCAGGACGAAACCGGAACGCTCGAAGCAGGCAAGCACGCTGACGTGGTGGTCTGGTCCGGCGATCCATTCTCCGTGTACTCGAAGGCGGAGAAGGTGTTCAATGACGGCTGGCTGGTGTTCGACCGCCATGACCCGGCACACCAGCCAATGACCGACTTCAATCTGGGGCAGGCGGCCCCGGGGGTGGGACAGTGAGATACGCTTTCCTGGGCCTCGCCCTCGGGCTGACCTGGCTCATTCCTGCGCCGGCTGGTGCACAGTCCATCGCGATAACCGGCGGAACTGTGTACCCGGTCGATGGCCCGGCCATCGAAGGCGGCACGGTCGTGATCCAGGGTGACCGCATACTTGCGGTGGGCCGGAACGTTCCGGTTCCCGCCGGCGCCCGCATCATCGACGCCAGCGGCAAGATCGTGACGCCGGGGCTGATCCACGTCAGCTCCGACCTGGGGCTGCTCGAGGTGGAATCCATCGAGAGCACCAGCGAACGCTCAAGCAGCGGCGATGTCACGCCGTCGTTTGATGTGGCGGAAGGCGTCAATCCCGCATCGGTGCGAATACCTGTCGCGCGGATGGAAGGCGTGACGTCCGCGTTGGCGGTGCCGGCCAGCGGAGTGCTGGCGGGCCAGGCCAGCCTGGTGGCACTCGACGGCAACGACCTGGGCGCAATGCTGCGGCACCGCAAGGCCGCAATGGTTGGGGATCTGGGCAACGACCTCAAGGATTTTGGAGGCGGGTCGCATGCAGCAGGGCTGGGCAGGCTGCGCCAGCTCTTTCGGGACGCGCAGGAGTATGCCCGCCGCCGGGCAGATTATCAGCGCCGCGACATGCAGGACCTCTCTGCCCCCGCGGCTGAACTGGAAGCCATCCTTCCGATGATTCGAGGCGAGCTCCCGTACTATGCCGACGCCAACCAGGCGCGTGACATCCAGAACGCCCTGCGACTGGCGGAAGAGTTCGACCTCGACCTCATAATCCGGGGCGGCGCCGAGGCCTGGCAGGTGGCCGATGAGCTGCGCGAGGCCAATGTCCCGGTCGCAGTGGACGCCTTCGCCAACATCCCGAACTTCCAGCGGCTCGGCGTTCGGTGGGACAACGCGACGCTGCTCGATTCAGCGGGGGTACGAGTGATGCTCTACGAGGCGGAGACCGGCGGCCCGCGCAATCTCCGTTATGCCGCGGGCCACGCGGTAAGAAACGGCATGCCGTGGTCGGACGCCCTCCGGGCGGTGACCCGCACGCCCGGCGAGCTGTTTGGCGGGGAGCGGCCTGCTGGCGTCCTTGCGCCAGGCAGGCCTGCAGATGTGGTTGTGTGGAGCGGCGATCCGTTCGAGATCTCGAGCCACGCCGACGTGGTGATCATCGGCGGGAAGGAAACCGAGCTGAGCAGCAGGCAGACCGAACTGCTGGAGAAATACCGGGAACTGAAGTAGGCATACGGCATAAGGCGTGGGGCGAAGGGTCATTGGATCTTGCGCCCCATGCCCCACGCCCAACCCCCCGTGCCCGTTCATGACGGCGTCGCCACGGTCTCCTCGGCTTCGCCGTCGGCGTCGTGCACTTCTACCGGCGCCGGCTGGCCTGCCTCCTCTTCCAGCAGGTCCTTCTCCAGCCGGGCCACTTCCTTGCCCAGGTCGTCCATCTTCAGCATGGCAGCGTCGATCCGGCCCTGCTCGACCTCTTCGCCACGCTCGCGCCGGTGGATCAGGTATCCCAGCTCGCGGGCTGCTGCATCCCGCTGATTCCGGACACGCATCAGGTCCAGCCGCACGCGCCCGTCGTCGAAAACCTCCTGGGCCCGCTTGCCGAACGCTTCCAGCTCATGATTGAGTCTGTCGAACAGGGTGGACATGGCATTCCTCCGGTCAAGTCGCGAGGCACAAGTCGCGAGTCACAAGGCTGAGACCAAAGATAGAACGCTGGTGGGAGCCTGAATGTTTCAAGATGCACATGAGGGGCCGGAATACAAAACCGGCGCCGATCTGTGGACCGGCGCCGGGGGCTTCGGCTGAGGCGCTTACTCGCTGGCGGCTTCGGCCGGGAAGACCGATACCTTCTTCCGGTTCTTGTCGCGATACTCGAACTTCACCACGCCATCGACCAGGGCGAAAAGGGTGTCGTCGTTGGCCCGACGGACGTTCTTGCCGGGGTGAAAGCGAGTTCCGCGCTGGCGCACCAGGATGTTGCCCGCAACGACCTGCTCCCCGCCGAACTTCTTGACGCCAAGAAACTGCGGATTGGAGTCGCGGCCGTTCTTGCTGGAGCCTACGCCCTTCTTGTGTGCCATGCGCTTACCCTGCCTTCACGTCGGTAATGCGGACCTCGGTGTACTTCTGCCGGTGTCCGGTCTTGCGGCGGTAGTTCTTCCGGCGCTTGAACTTGAAGATGTAGAGCTTGTCGCCCTTCACCTGGCCTATGACCTCGGCCTCGACCGAGGCGCCCTTCACGAACGGCGCGCCAGCCTTGATGGTGTCGCCATCGGAGGAGAGCAGCACCTCATCGAAGGTGATCTTGTCGCCCGGCTCCTTGTCCATGAGCGGGAGCTGGAGCGTTTGCCCCTTTTCCGCCCTGAACTGCTTGCCCAGCGCCTTGAAGATTGCGTACATGTGCTTCCAGACTCCGGTGTGGCAAATGGTTGACAGCCTGTAAACCTAAGCAGGCGTAGAGATTGAGTCAAGGCCGGGGTCGCGAGTCTCAAGTCTCAAGTCGCGAGCCAAACTCCCGGCTCGTGACTCGTGACTCGCGACTTCAGGCTACCGCATACACCTCCGTCACGTCCCTCCCAGCCGGCCGGCTCATGATCCGGAACTCGTCCAGCCGCATCATGGGGTCGTCCCGGAGCTCCAGGTCGATCCCGATTGCCTTCTGCATCTGGGACAGGAACCTCGGCTCCTCCTCGAGCAGGTAGATGGCCACCTCGGGGTGGACCCGCACCGTCAGCTGCCGCTCACGCCGCTCGTGGCCGGCACGGCGGAGGCTCCGCTCCAGCCGCCGGGCCACCACCTCGGCAGTGAACACCCGGCCCGACCCGGCGCAGGTGGGGCAGTTCCGGGTGAGCGAGTGGAACAGCGATGACCGGACCCGCTGGCGGGTCATCTCGATGAGCCCCAGTTCGGACACGGCGAATGCCTTGGTCCGGGCCCGATCACGCCCCAGGTGCATCCTGAGTTCCTGCAGGACCCGCTCGCGGTTGCTGCGGGACTCCATGTCGATGAAGTCACAGACGATAATGCCGCCGATGTCGCGCAGTCTCAGCTGTCGCGCTATTTCGCGGGCCGCCTCGAGGTTGGTCCGGAGGATGGTCTTCTCGGGGTCCTTCTTGCCGGTGTAGCGCCCGGTGTTGACGTCGATCGAAACCAGCGCCTCGGTCGGCTGGATGACCAGCGATCCTCCGGTCGGCAGTTCAACCCTGGCCTTGAACAGGTCCCGGATCTCGGCTTCGATGTCGAACTTGTCAAACAGCGGTGAGGCTTCTTCGTAGAAGTGGACCCGCTCCATGAGCTCCGGATCGATCTGCTGGAGGTAGCCCTCGATCTCGTTGTGGAGTTCGCGGGAATCCACCCACAGGGCGTCCACCTTGGCGCTGAACACGTCGCGGATCAGGCCCCGGGTGAGGCTGGTTTCCCGCTGCAGCAGTGCGGGAGCGCGCCGGACGAACGACTTCTTGCGGTTGATCTTTCTCCACTGGTTGAGCAGGGTCTCGATCTCCCGCCGGAAATGCTCCTCGGTCACGCCTTCGGCCACGGTCCTCACGATGACCCCGCCCGCGTCCTCGGGCAGCAGCCGGGATACCATCTCCCGCAACTTCTGGCGCTGTTCCCGGCTCTCGATCTTGCGGCTGATCCCCACCTTGGAGCCATACGGCGTATACACAAGAAACCGCCCAGCGAGGGAAATCTGGGCGGTGACACGGGAACCCTTGGTGCTTATCGGCTCCTTGGTGACCTGTACTGGAAGGACCTGGCCCTTCTTCAGGATGTCCTGGATGTTCGGCACCGGACGGCGCTGGGAGACCTCGCGCTGGCGGGCTTCGCCGTTGCCGTTCCCCCGCCCCCTGCGGGCACGACGGGTCTCGGCCTCGTCCTCACCGCTCTCGGAGTCCATTGCTGCGTGAGCTTCGGCGGCCTCCTCGTTCTCGTCTTCCGGGTCGGCCGGCTCATCGTCCTCATCCGGCTCCAGCAGGTCGGATGCATGGAGGAACGCGCTCTTCTCCAGCCCGATGTCCACGAATGCGGCCTGGATGCCGGGAAGCACCGCCTCGACCTTGCCCAGGTAGATGTCGCCCACTATGCGGCGATGGTCGGGCCGGTCGATCAGGAGTTCGACCAGGCGATCGTCTTCGAGGATGGCCACGCGCGTCTCGCGCTGGCTGCCATTGATCAGGATTTCGCGTTTCACGGAGGGGCTTGCCCCGGCACGCACCGCCCCAGCCCCAAGAGGGACACGGACGGCTGGATGCACAATGAAGTCGGAGACCGTGGGTGCCGGAATCAGGCCCGCACAGGGGCGGCAAGTCCGCCCGCGGGTCGAAACCGCTTCACCCGGGAACGGCTAAAGATAGGAAACAGGGGACGTTAGGGCAATCAGCCCACCACATCCCCCAGAATATGGCGGGCGATGACCATCCGCTGGATCTCGCTGGTGCCTTCCCCGATCTCGCACACCTTGGCGTCCCGCATCATCCGTTCGACCGGATAGTCCGTGGTGTAGCCATAGCCGCCGAAGATCTGAACCGCCTTTGTGGTGGCGCGCATTGCCAGTTCGGAACAGAAGAGCTTGGCCATCGCCGCTTCCTTCTTGAACGGCTGGCCATTCTGCTTGAGCCAGGCGGCGTGGTAGAGGAGATGAGTCCCGGCCTCTATCTCGAGCGCCATGTCGGCCAGCTGGAAATGGACCCCCTGGAAGCTGCCGATGTAGCGGCCGAACTGCTTCCGGTGGCCGGCGTACTCCAGTGCGGCCTCGTAGGCGCCTTCGGCGATACCGAGTGACAGCGCCGCGATGCCTATCCGCCCGGCATCCAGGGTCTTGAGGAAGTTGACGAAGCCCTTGCCGGCCTCGCCCAGCAGGTTCCCCTTCGGAACCTCTGCATTCTCGAAGATCAGCTCGCGAGTGTCGCTGGCCCGCCAGCCCATCTTCTCCTCCTTCTTGCCAGCCCGGACCCCGGGCGTCTTGGGCAGGTCCGGTGCGTGCCCCACCCCGACCTCGCGGCAGCGCTCCAAGTCCACCGTGTCCTTGGTGACTATGAAGCTGGATATGCCCTTGCTGCCGATGCCCGGCTCGGTGCGCGCCGTGACCGAGAAGATCTCGCCCACGCCGGCATGGGTAATGAACACCTTGCTCCCATTGAGCAGCCAATGGTCGCCCTTGTCCTCGGCCGTGCTGGCGGTGCCGCCGGCATCGCTGCCGGCACCCGGTTCGGTGAGCCCGAAGCCGCCCAGCACCTGGCCGCTGGCCAGCAGCGGGACATATTTGCGGCGCTGCTCAGCGGTGCCGAATTCGACGATGGGCGAGGTTCCAAGGTTGGTATGGGCGCTGATGGTGAGCCCGTGGCTCGCGTCCACCTTGGCCATCTCGTGGATGGTCACGTAGTAGGACAGCTGGTCCATCCCGGCGCCGCCGAGCTCCTCGCTCCATGGCACGCCGAGCAGTCCCAGCTCACCCATGCGCCGGATGTTCTCCCATGGAAACTCGGAGTTCCGGTCCAGCTCCCGGGCCACCGGCTGGACGTGTTCCCGGGCAAACTCGCGCACCATCTCGCGCACCTGGAACTGCTGGTCGGTGAAGTAGAGCGAGAGATCCATGGTGATAGGCTTAGGGCTTAGGGCTTAGGGCTTAGGGCTTAGGGCTTAGGGCTTAGGGCTTAGGGCGTAGGGCTCAAGGCTCAAGCCTCAAGGCTCGGGGGTCTCGTGCCTCGTAACTCGTGCCTCGTGCCTCGTGCCTCGTGACAGCTTAGAATGTAATCCACACCCTCGGATGGAAACGAGTCATGCGACGAAACCTCGGATTGCCCGTGGCCGCGATTCTTCTGGTGACCATCGCGTGCAGCGGCACCGAGCCAGCGCCCACCGGGCACCTGCTGCTGGCGCCGGTGGACAGCGGCTACGACTTCTCGGTCTTCGTGGCAACTCCGCCGGGGGACGCCAGCCGGCTGCTGGTAATCGAGCGTGGCGGCACAATCTGGCTCCGGAAGAACGGCACCCGGCTTCCCGCCCCGTTCATCGACCTGTCGGCCCTGACGGGGGCAGGTCATGAGTATGGCGTGTACAGCATGGCGTTCCATCCGCAGTACGCCAGTAACCGATGGTTCTACGTCTACTACGTGGACAACGCCGGCAACGGCCAGCTATCGCGTTTCACCGCCAGCGCCGGATTCGACACCGCGGATCCTGCGTCGGAGATGCCGATGATCACCCAGCCGCAATCGGCAAGCGCAGTGCTGTACGGCGGACGGGTGGGCTTCGGGCCCGACGGTATGCTCTACCTTGCGTTCGGCGACGGCGACAACGGGGCCGGACCCCAGAGCGAGGCCCAGGACAGCGGCTCGTTCCAGGGCAAGATGCTGAGGCTCGACGTGGACGGAACCACGCCGTATGAGGTGCCCGAGGACAATCCCTACGTCGGACGTCCAGGGTGGCGCACCGAGATCTGGCAGCTCGGATTCCGGAACCCGTGGCGCTGGAGCTTTGATCGCGGTACCGGTGACTTGTATGTGGGCGACGTGGGCGAGGACGCCACAGAAGAGGTCAACTGGCTGGGGACGCCCGTCGAGGGGGGGAACAACTTCGGCTGGCCGTTCATGGAAGGTAGCGGCTGTTACGAGCCGGCCACCGGATGCGAGACCGCGGGACTGGTCACTCCGGTCATCGAGTACCAGCACGGCCCCGGTTGTTCGGTGGTGGGCGGACAGGTCTACCGAGGCAGCGCATTCCCCGAAATGAGGGGGATCTACTTCTACAGCGATTTCTGTGGCGGCTGGATCCGAAGCGCGCGGGTGGAAGGCAATGAAGCCAGCCCCGCGTTCCCCGAGCTCGCGGCTCCAACCGTCGGGGGGCTGACGGACAACACAGTGTCGCTGGATGAAGGCATCGGTGGCGAACTGTACGTGGTATACGCGTCGGGGAGAATCTACCAGCTGCAGTGGGACGAGTGAGAAGTGAGAAGTAATAAGTGACAAGGGAGAAGGTACTCGGAGCTGATCCCCCTCTTCACTTCTCACTTATCACTTCTCCCTGTTGCAGTTATCGCACCCACTACACCGGTCCAGACGTTCGCCGAACCAGCCAATCAGCGCGGCCCGCCTGCAGCGTCCCGTGCGGGCGTAATGCTCCATCGCAGCGATGCGGCGGAGCGCGACCTTCTTCCGGCAGGCGATCCGCGTCCAGGCCACCGGCCCCGCCTCCGTGACCTCGTCCTTGAGCCGTTCTGCCGAGAGCCTGACGCCCTTGGGCACTCCTATCGGGTTGCCCTGCCAGATCCGCTCCAGGAGCTTCCTCGAGGGAAACGTCACCGACAGCTGCCTGCGATGAAGCGATCCATCGGAGCGGCCTGCCAGCAGGACGCACCGCGCAGGAGCGCCGTCCCGTCCGGCCCGGCCGGCCTCCTGGTAGTAGGACTCAGGCGTGGGTGGCATGGCCCAGTGCACCACCAGGCGGACATCGGGCTTGTCGATGCCCATGCCGAAGGCCGAGGTGGCCACCACGGTCGGCATGTCGCCAGCCAGGAACGCGCGTAGCCGCCGCTCCCGGATCTCGCGGTTGAGCCCCGCGTGGTACGCCACGGCAGGCCGGCCGCCGTGGCGGATGGCCAGCGCCAGCGTTTCGGTAGTCCGGCGGGTAGGCGCATAGACGATCGCGAGGCCATGCTCCTCGCGGAGCAGCTGCCGCAGAAGGCCGATTCTCTCTGGCTCGCGGCGCACTGCCCTGACCGCGAATGAAAGATTGCGACGGTCGAACGAATCGAGGTGCTGGTCGACCTTGCGCCCGATTCCGCCGAGTCCCAGCGACCTGACGATATCGTCGCGCACCTCGGGAGTGGCACTGCCGGTGAGCGCTATGACCGGCGGAGCGCCGAGGGTCGAGCGGGCATCTGCAATACGCCGGAACGCGGGGCGGAAGTCGTGGCCCCACTCCGAAATGCAGTGGGCCTCATCCACCGCCAGCAGGCTGATGCACGCCCGCCGATCCATCAGCCGGGCCGCAAGCCGTGGCAGCCTCTCGGGCGAGGAGTAGAGCAGCCGGAGCGCACCGGATGCCGCGTCCGACAACGTCCGCCCGACACGATCAGGAGTCAGTTCTCCCGAGAGATGCTCGGCGTTCAAGCCTCGGGATCGTGCCGCCGAGACCTGGTCCTGCATCAACGAGATGAGGGGAGACACCACGACGGTGAGGCCGTCGAGGGTCAGTGCGGGAACCTGGAAGCAGACCGACTTGCCGCCCCCGGTCGGGAGAACCGCAAGGGTATCGCGCCCGGCGAGGACGCTTTGCACCACGCGTCGCTGGGTGGGGCGGAAAGCGTTGAACCCGAAGTGGTCCCTGAGCGCGGCGGTGGCCAGCTGCATGCGGTCGGAAAGAAGCATTCGACAACATGCAGCCAGCAAGTCAAACAGCCGTCATCGGGATAACGCCAGCGTTTACCGCAAAACTGCAACCGCAGATTGGCACTGCCGATTGTTCATGGAGCGCCTGACTCCGCTGCCGCTCCCACATGACTCACGATGGTCTTGTGGCAGCATGGCTCACTTGCGGAGCGCCGAGCAATCAGCAGCCCAAATCTGCGCAATCTGCGGCTGCAGTAAGCTATTCGCCCTGCCCGAAGCGCACTCCGCCACCCAGCTGAAGCTGGCTGGAGCCCGGGTCAAAGAACCGCTGGAACCTGGCATCCACATACAGCCCCACCGGCGAGCCCCTCAGGTGGATGTTGGTGCCGGCACCGGCTCCGATGCCGAATTGGGCGTCGATGTCGCTGCCGTGCCGAAGCGCGGCACCGCCCAGCAGGAATGGATGGATCGACGGCGATGCCGTCGTGAAGTGGTAGGCGATGTCGCCGTTCCACAGGAGATAGTTGCTGAACTCGTTGAAGATGTAGGCTCCGTCCACCCGGGCACCCCAGTTGCCGTTGGGGATGTAATCCACCTGCCCGCCGATGCCGAAGTCACTGCCTCCCTCGTCTTCCAGCGATATGACCGGGACGATTCCGACTCCGAACCGGACGCCTTGCGCCTGGGCGGGCACAGCGCCGGCCATCGCAGACACAAGCACCAGAGCAGCGAGTCGATTTCGCATATATGCACTCCTCAGTAGGGGTACTGATCCGCGCAGCACGCCCGGATCACCCTGCCCTTGGAGCTTACCGCGCATGGGGTTACCGCGGCGGTGACGTGGGCCACAAGTGAAACGGCCCCGCCCGAAGGCGGGGCCGATACGGGCTGGGTCCCGCGTTTCTAGCGGGTGAAGAATGTGAAGCCGATAAGTGCGTTGAGCTCGTTGGTGTCGATGAAATCATCGTTCTCGAAGCTGTGGATGAACTGGCCCTCGATCCGGAAGCCGAACCGTTCGGTCTGCTGCATCCGAAGGCCGATCCCCGCACCAAGGCCGAACTGGGTCGAGGATTCGTCAAACGCGCTCACATATGTCACCTGCGGCAGCAGCGCCACGTACGGTCCGCGCCGGGCCTCGGAGAAGGCGAGCATGAAGGCCGGCGTGAGGTCGATCCCGGTGACGGTCTCGCCCTCGCCGGTTACCAGGCTCAGCAGGAACCTCGGCTCGATCGACATCCGCTCGCCGACGGGCACGCCAACACGGATGGACGTGGGAGTGGTGAGGGAGAACACGGTGCTGCCACCGCCGAACATGAGTCCAGCACCAACATCGGCACCCAGTTCGAGTCCCTCGGACTGCGCCGCGAGGGGCGCGGCTGCCAGCGACAGCGTCAGAACCATCGTGATTCCAGCCAGGCGCGTGCCCATTGCCAGCCTCCTCACTTCAGGGTTGGAAAGGAAGGTGCCCGCCAGCCACTGAACAGGAGCAAGGAAAAGGGCCCGGCAAGTCGGTAACCGACCACCGGGCCCTTCCCTGCTACCTCCGGAATTGCTTAGTTGCCGCCGATAGCGAACTTCACACCCGCGTTCACGAGGATGCTGCTACCACCCGGGATGAGCTCAAGGCCCTCGCCCTTGTCGAAGGTCCGGATGAACCGGGCATCGACGAAGGGAGTGACCGGCGAGTTCTGGAGGTGGAAGTTGGCGCCTGCGCCGGCGGAGATGCCGAACTGGTTCTCGTCGAACGAGTTGTAGCCAAACAGCGTGCCACCAGCCAGAAGGTACGGGTGCACCATTGACCCGTCCGAGGTCATGAACGTGTACATGACGTTGGCGTTGATGACGAACGTCTCCGGATCGAACAGGTAGTTACCGTCGAGCCGGGCGCCGAAGCCGTTGGCCCCAGCCCACTCGAATGACGCGCCGGCGCCGAACTCGGAGCCGCCTTCGTCTTCGAGGCTGAAGATGCCGACGCCGCTGACGCCGACCATGGTGCCCTGGGCCTGAGCCGGCGCCGCAAAAACTGCGGTCGCGAGCGCGAGAGCGGAAAGACCCTTCACGATGCCCTTCATGTTCCCTTCCTCCTGAGTCCCTGTGAACCTGCGAGAGGCCTGCGCTTCTCTTGCCCTGCCCTTCGGCCGCCAGTCGGCGGATATGCTCTGGTTCTGATAACCAGCAAAGTTAGCAAGAAATCGTGCCTGCGCAAGCACCAAACGGTTGAAACGCTACTGTAAAGCCTTACCCGCAATACCTTTGCCAGAAACGGCACTCCTGCAAAAAGCGTCAACTATCCCGACGATCAGATTCGGATTCCGGGGATTCCCGGCCATCCCGCCGCAACCGATTGCGTTCTGCAATCCGCCAGACAACTACCACCACGAGCAGCCCAATGGCCAGCCACCTTGCCGGGGCCACGTCAAGCGCCAAGCCTATTACTGCCAACAAGATACCCAGTACCCCCAGGGCCTGGCGAATCATCTCCCGAGGAACCCCTCGACGGCCTGCCGGAACTCCTGTGTGGCGCGTGCAACTGCATTCACCCGCGCCCCGGCCGCGATCCCCTCGGCAAGAGAGAGGCCGTCCTGCTCATGGAAGAGCTGCTTGGTGAGCGCCATGGCGCCGGGGGGGGCAGCCCTGAGCTCCCGGGCCAATACGGAGGTTCGCTCCGGAAGTTCCGCCGTGGCAACGACCTCGGTGATGAGTCCTGCATCCAGGGCAGCTGGTGCGGTCAGGGTCCGGCCCGAGGCAACAAGGTCGAATGCCAGCCGCTCCCCCACCTGCCTCCGGAGCAGGGCCATGACCATGGCGGGGACGAACCCCCGCCTGATCTCGGGAAACCCGAACTGGGCGTCTGCGGCTGCCACCACCAGGTCTGCGGCCGCCACCAGCCCGGCTCCCCCCGCCAGGGCCCGGCCCTGGACCGACGCGATGACCGGATACGGCAGTGACCTGAGCCGGAGAAAGAGGTGCCCCAGCTCGAGGGCGTCATGCTCGTTCTCGGAGAGGGTCCGGTCGCGGGACTCCAGCAACTCGGCGAGGTCGGCACCGGCGCAGAAATCGGGGCCCTCACCCTTGAGGACAACCACTCGAACCCCGCTGTCGAGGTCGGCTTGCTCCAGTTCGGCGTGAAGCGCGGTGATAAGCGCTCGTGAGAGGGCGTTACGCTTTCCGGGCCGGTCGAGCGTGAGGGTGAGGATGCCGTCGGCCAATTCCCGGCGAAGTGGTGCGCTCATGGCGCCGGCCGACTGCGCAGGGCCCGCGCCAGCGCGGCGGGAACCGGCACTTCCAGCCTGAGGAGCGCGGTCGAGAACACCTTGCCCTGCGCGTCGGTCTTGAGCGAGATGGTACCCCCGCCGTCCAGCGCGCCGTGCAGCAGGAAATTGAGCGCGTTGAGGTTGGGCAGCTCGAACCGCTCGACACTCTTCACCATGCCGCGAAAATGGCGTGCCACCCGTGCCACCGTTACCTCCCGGACAAGCAGCGGGTAATACTCCGGCTCCAGAGCGATGAGCCCGACGTTGGCGGTGTCACCCTTGTCACCCGAGCGCGCATGGGCCAGGTAGCGCAATTGCATTGGTGTGGTGGTGGCTGACCGCTTCTTCACCGGCATGCCATTCTCCCGCGCCAGTTCTTCACGATTCGAGGATCTCGACCTTGATGTGCGGCTCCACGGCGCGGCGGTCGATGAGCGCCGGCCAGTAGGCCACTATCTCCTCCACCTGAGGCCGGCCGCCGGCAAAGCCGGTCACGCTGGGCGGACCGGTGAGCACCAGAGGCGCGATCTCGCGGGTGAAGCGCTCCACCGGCGCCTTCTCCCGTGAGCGCACCCCTACGCGGAGCTGCACTTCGGGCGCGTCGCGAGAAACTTCGCCCGCAAGCGGCCCGTGGGTCGCATTCGCCCCCACATATTCCGTGAGCACCTGCTCGAACTCGAGGCCCAGGTCCCTGAGCCGCTGCCTCAGGATCCGGTCTGCGGCCTTCGCCTTCTCCAGCGCGTCAGGCCAGGAGTAGACCAGCGTCCCCACTGCCTTGTAGCCGTAGAACCAGGCGATCGAAACCTTGAGCATGTGGGTCCGGGGACCGCCGGTGACGCCGGAGACCGCCACCCGGTTGCGCCCCTGCTGCGCCAGGCGAATGCTGGTGAAATCCGCGACGCCGTCGGGGGTGATGTAGTTCCGCGGGTCGCCCATCTCGTACACCAGCTGCTCGGTTACCGAAGGCACATTCACAATGCCACCGGAGCCATCGTGCTTGGTGATGACGAAGCTGCCATCTGCCGAGACTTCGGCGATGGGGAATCCCGGGTCGGCGAGTCCCTTCACCTTCCGCCAGTCGCGGAGCAGGTTGCCGCCCGAGGCCTGTGCACCGCACTCTATGATGTGTCCTGCGACCGTGCCCGCGGCGATCAGGTCCCAGTTGTCGTGGTCCCACCCGAACTCATGCACCAGAGGGCCAAGCGTAAGTCCGGTGTCGGTGACCCGCCCGGTGATGACGACCTGCGCTCCCTGGCCCAGCGCAGCTGCAATCGGTGCCATGCCGATGTAGGCGTTGGCCGAAAGGACCTTGTCGCGGATGTCGGAGAGCGGCCGTCCGGTGTCCATGTCCCGCAGCTCATGCCCCGCTTCAAGCAGCTCGTCAAGCCGGCTCAGCAGGTCGTCGCCGCTCACCAACCCCACCTTCACGTCCAGTCCCTGCCGGCGGGAGGCGGCCAGCACCGCCTCGGCGCACCCGCGAGGGTTTACGCCTCCAGCGTTGGACGTGACCCTGATGCCCTTCTTCACCAGCGTCGGAAGGATCCGCTCGATGACCTGGGGGAAGTCGCGGGCGAATCCCGCCTCCGGGTTGCGCGACTTCTGCTTCTGCATGATGGACATGGTGACTTCGGCCAGGTAGTCCATCATCAGGTAGTCGATGGGCCCTCCCTCGACCTGGCGCACGGGGGCCTCGAGCCAGTCGCCCCAAAATCCCTGCCCCGCCGCTACCCGCACCGTTCGTTGGCTCATGGGCGCTCCGGCAGCACGTAGGGGCCGAGATGGGAGCCGCTCCATTCAGCGGTCACCGAAAGCAGGAACGCCAGGGTCGCCCGGGTTTCCTCCGGCGTGACGATGGCATCCACATATCCACGCGCTGCGGCATAGCGGGCATCGAGCTGGTGCTCGTAGTCCTCCCGCATCGATTCCACCGCCCGGGCCACCTCAGCCGACGGCTTTTTCCCCTCACCCCGCGCCTTGTCGAGCGTGGGACCGTGCACCGCCATGACCGCCGATTCCCCTTCCATCACCGCCATGCGTCCCGTGGGCCAGCTGATGATGAAGTCGGGATCAAAACCCTGCCCTGCCATTGCGTAGTAGCCCGCACCCGAGGCGTGATTGACCGTCAGCACCAGGCGCGGGACATGGGCGGTGGCCATGGCCTCGACCCACCGCGCGCCGGCGCGAATGATGCCCGAGTGCTCGGCCTCGGGCCCCACCATGAACCCGCTCACGTCCTGCACGAAGAGTATCGGCATCCCTTCGCGGTCCGCGGTCTCGATGAAGTACGCCACCTTCTCGGCGCTGCCGGTGTAAATGATCCCGCCAAAGCGGGGCCGCTCGCCCTCGCGGCCCTTGATGAGCCCCCGCTGGTTGGCTATGACCGCCACGCGATGCCCTTCGATGGCGGCATGGCCGCAGAGCATCTCCCCGGCGATGTCGGGCTGGAACTCGTCGAGCTCACCCCCGTCCAGCAGGCAGGCGAGTACGTCGCGCATGTCGTACGAAAGCCGGTGGTCGTGCGGCAGGATGTCGTAGAGGTCGTCGGCTCGGCGGCTCGGCGGCTCGGCGGCGGCCTTTCCAGCGGCGGCTGCCCGGCGTGGCAGGCGGCCCACGTACTCACGGATCCGCTCCAGGCAGTCACCATCGTTGGCGGCGCGGTAGTGGGCCACCGCGCTGACGCTGGTGTGGGCGCTGGCACCGCCCAGCGTCTCGGCATCCACCACCTGGCCGGTGGCGCCCTTCACCAGGTTGGGACCGCCGAGCCCCATGAAGCTCGTCCCTTCCACCATGAAGATCACGTCCGAGAGCGCCGGCAGGTAGGCGCCTCCCGCGACGCAACTCCCCATGACGGCCGCGATCTGGGGGACCTTGAGGTAGCGCCGCATCAGCGAGTTGTAGTAGAAGATGCGTGCGGCGCCGTACTGGCCGGGGAAGACACCTCCCTGATATGGAAGGTTCACCCCGGCGCTGTCGACCAGGTAGATGATGGGGATCCGCTCGCGCATGGCGACTTCCTGTGCGCGCAGCATCTTGCGAATTGTCTCGGGCCACCACGAGCCCGCCTTGACGGTGGCATCGTTGGCCACGACGACGCATGGCCTTCCAGCCACCATGCCCACGCCGGTGATGACCCCGGCGGCGGGCGCCTGTCCGTCGTACTGGTCATGGGCCACCAGCAAGCCGAGCTCGAACCACGGAGCGTCGTGGTCGAGCAGCGCGCGCACCCTTTCCCGCGGCGCGAGTTGGCCCCGGTCGTGCATTCGCTTGACCCGCGCCTCGCCACCGCCCTGCTCGAGGCGGGTGGCGAGCGCGGCGTACTCGCGGGTCAGCTCACGCAAGCGGCTGGCGGCTGCTGCCACGCGCTCAGTCGGCGAGATTTTCGGCCGCCCACGACTCTATGTAGTCGATCAGCGCCGAAGTGGGCGTGCCCGGCCCGAAGAGCTGCCCCACTCCGCTGGCCTTGAGCGTTGCCATGTCGTCCTCCGGGATGATGCCGCCGCCGGTGAGCAGCAGGTCGGGACGTCCCGCTTCGTTCAGCAGTTCCCGGACCCTGGGAAAGAGCGTCATGTGGGCGCCCGAGAGTATCGAGAGCCCGACGACATCCACATCCTCCTGCACCGCCGCACGGGCGATCATCTCCGGGGTCTGGTGCAGCCCGGTGTAGACCACCTCCATGCCGGCATCGCGGAGCGCAGCGGCCACTACCTTCGCGCCCCGGTCGTGGCCGTCGAGCCCCGGCTTGGCCACGAGCACGCGGACGGGGCGGGCAAGGTGCCGGGCCTGGGTTTGAGTATCAAGGGTCGTCATTCGGTTCCTTGTCTACCGAAAGCGAAGCAGCGCGGCCAGGCCATCGACCCTGCCGGCAGCTTCGGAGTCATACACCACGTTCACGTCCACATGCTGACGCAGGGCGTCCTCGATTGCCTCGTCGATCACATCGATGACGGCCAGCGGTTCGCCCTCGCCATCGAGCTCCCTGGCCGTCAGGGCCAGCCGGCCGGTATCGGCAGCGCGCACGCCCGGCAGCGCGATGTCGGCGCTCACGAGCAGCGAGCGCACCTGGCCCCGCCCCAGCGCGCCGAGCGTCTCGGTGACACCGTTGACGGCCCAGCCCGCACCGAGCCCGTCGGCTACTTCCTGCACCAGCTGGCGTTCGCTGGCGCGCTCCCACGCCTCGCGCACGGCGAGGGTCGCGCTGTGCACCTCGGCCGCGGTGGCAGTCTTCGGCGCCAGCTTGGTGGTGCCGAGCACCCGCTCCACCACATAGCTGTGGAGGAAGGGCTCGATGGCTGCGGATTCGGTGCCCACCGCACCAACCACAATGCCGTGGGCGGAAGTGCGCCGCTCGAGCTCGAACAACCGCCGGGCCACCGCCTCCCAGTGCCGCTGCTTCTCCTCGCGGATGCGGTTGTGGAAGGTGTGCTCGCCCCAGGTCTGGCTCTTGCCCTCGCCCCGGAACTTGCCCCGCGAGGTCTGGGGCGACGTGAGGCCGGGAAGTTCATGTGCCTCGAATGCGGTGACTTCGAAGAACCGGGCGCTGGACCGGTCGAGCACCACCGTGAGCAGGCGGCCGATCTCATCCTCCACGGACGCCAGTTCCCGCACCAGGGGAGAGCGGTCCACCGCAAGGCGCGAGCGATAGACCTGCGGCAGCGGCACCACCTCAAACAGGTCGATGGTGGACGATGCGAAGATTGCGACGCCCAGCGTGGATGGCAGGTTGGCCGGAAGCTTGAGGAAATCCAGGATGCGGCCGAGGTCGGTCCGGACTGCCCGCTCCTGATCCTTGTCGAGCTTGAGCTGGCCCAGCCCAGCCTCTGTTTCCTTGATGCGGTTCTTGAGCTTGATGAGGTACTTGCCCCGCGCGCGGTCGCGCGGTTCCAGCTTCAGGTAGCAGGTAACCACCCGGTGACTGCCAGGGGCAACCTTCGTGAGTGTCCCGAGCGCCGCGGCCACCGGGGTCGCCGGAGCCGAGGTTGCCGCCTTGCCTTTTGGAACGGCAACGGCAGTGCCGCCGCCACGTTCATCAGAAGAAGACCGGTTCACGATAACTCCCATAGATTTCTTCCAGCACATGCCGGATTTCGTACAGGGTGCACCAGGCACGGGCGCAATCGAGCATCGCGGGAATCACGTTGCGATCCTCGCGCGCGGCTCGCGCGAGTTCGGCCATGGCCTGGTCGGCACGGGCGGCATCGCGCCGCCCGCGTAGAGCCGCCAGCCGTTCTCGCTGGCGCAGTTCTGCCTGCTCGCCGATGCGAAGTATCTCTATCGGCGCGTCCTGCTCCTCCTCGAAGGCATTGACGCCCACGACGGTCCTGCGTCCCGCCTCGACCTCAGCCACGTACCTCATCGAGGCATTGGCTATCTGGCGCTGGAACCATCCCGCGTCGATCGCCTTGACCACGCCGCCCTGGGCCTCGATGTCGGCGAAGAGCGATTCTGCTTCCTGCTCCATGCGGTCGGTCAGCGCCTCGACATACCAGGAGCCGCCCAGCGGGTCGGCCACGTTCGCCACGCCGGTTTCGTGGGCCAGGATCTGCTGGGTCCGCAGGGCGATTCGAACCGAATCCTCGGTGGGCAGCGCGAGGGTCTCGTCGTAGGCGTTGGTGTGGAGTGACTGGGTCCCGCCCATCGCAGCGGCCATGGCCTGGTAGGCCACCCGCACAATGTTGTTGAGCGGCTGCTGCGCCACCAGCGAAACGCCCGCGGTCTGGCAGTGGAAGCGCATCTTCCAGCTGCGCGGGTCCTTCGCGCCAAAGCGGTCGCGCAGGTGGCGGGCCCATATCCGGCGGGCAGCCCGCATCTTGGCCACTTCCTCGAAGAACTCGCTGTGGACATCCCAGAAGAACGACAGGCGGGGCGCGAAGGCGTCCACGCTCATGCCCCGGGCGACGCCGTGCTCCACGTAGCAGAAGCCATTGGCCAGGGTGAACGCCAGCTCCTGCGCCGCGGTCGATCCCGCCTCGCGGATGTGGTAACCGGAAATGCTGATGGTGTTCCACTGGGGCGCGTGTTCGGACGCCCACTCGAACATGTCGACGATGATCTTGAGCGCCGGCTCCGCCGGATAGATCCAGGCGTGCTGCGCCATGTACTCCTTGAGGATGTCATTCTGGATGGTTCCGCGCAGCCGGGCAGGGTCCACTCCCTGCCGCTCGGCCGCCGCCACATAGAAGCAGAACAGCATCGCGGCCGGGCCGTTGATCGTCATCGAGGTCGATACGTCGCCCAGCGGGATGCCGTCGAACAGCGTCTCCATGTCATCGAGGCTCGATATCGCGACGCCGCACTTTCCCACCTCGCCCAGCGAGCGGGGATGGTCGGAGTCGTATCCCATGAGCGTCGGGAAGTCGAACGCCACCGAGAGTCCTGTCTGGCCCCGGGAAAGCAGGAACTTGTAGCGCGCGTTGGTGTCCTCGGCGGTGCCGAAACCCGCGAACTGCCGCATGGTCCAG
Organism: uncultured Gemmatimonadota bacterium; assembly: GCA_946479805.1. The sequence continues at coordinate 25,568 of CAMLHP010000002.1, forward strand.
AGACGGCCCCGGTACATCGTGGGATGCACACCCCGGGTGTACGGAAAATCACCCGGCCGGCCGGTGCGCTCGGCCAGCCCGGGCTCCAGGTCGGAGGGCAGGTATACCGCCTCGACCGGGGTGCCCGAGATGGTGCTGAAGTCGGTGTCGTCGCGGACCGGCAGCCGGGCCACATGCTCCCGCCAGGCAGCCGCGTCGCGCCGCAGTTCGTCCAGTCCGGCTTCGTCCAGGCCGCGGGGCGAAGATGATTTCATGTCGAGCTCCCCTGCCGAAGGTCGTCGAGCACCTCGGTGGCGACTTGGTACGGGTTGGTCCGCCCGGCCATCAGGTCGTCCAGGCGTGCATCAATGAGCTGCCGGGCCTCGGTATCGTCCCAGATCCACCGGCGCGCCGCCCGCTCCACCACCTCGCGGGTCCGCTCGCGGGTGCGTCGACGGCGCCTTTCACCCAGCTCTCCCGACGCCTCCAGCCACGCGAAGTGGCGCTCCAGCTGTTCGGCAAGCCCGGCGATCCCGTCTTCCTTCACGGCCACGGTCATGACTACCGGAGGCACCCAGGTTTCGGGTTCCGCCTGATCGGCTGCGCCCCTGGCAGCGGCACGGGCGCGAAACCCGTGGTGCGCTGGAACGTGCCGGAAGGCGTTCCCGCGGCGAAGTCCGATCGTTATCTCGATTTCGCGAGCCACCTTGTCTGCGCCGGGACGGTCCGCCTTGTTGACCGCATAAATGTCGGCAATCTCCATGATGCCCGACTTGAGCGCCTGGATGCCGTCGCCCGATTCCGGAACCAGCACCAGCACGGTGGTGTCGGCCAGGCGCGAGACGTCCAGCTCCGACTGTCCCACGCCCACCGTTTCCACGATGATGCGGTCGAACCCTGCCGCGTCCAGCACGTCGGCAACTTCGCGGGTGCTCGTGGCAAGTCCGCCCAGCGATCCCCGCGTGGCCATGGAGCGGATGAAGACGCCATCGTCCAGGGCCACCGATTCCATCCGGATGCGGTCACCCAGCAATGCGCCGCCGGTGAAGGGACTGGTGGGATCGACAGCCACAACCGCGACGGTGTGGCCCTGGGCGCGGTAGTGCCGGACCAGGCTTTGGGTGAGTGTCGACTTGCCGGCCCCGGGCGGGCCGGTGATGCCGATTCGGTGGGCCCGTCCGGTGGCCGGGTGTATGGCAGCCAGGAGCTGCTCGAACCCGTTACGCTGGTTCTCGACCAGCGAAATGGCGCGGGCCAGTGAGGCGCTCCGGCCCTCCGCAAGGTCCGCAACCAGCTGCTCGAGTTTCATGGGTGTAAACTGCCCTGTCACAACACTATGGGCAAGCCGATTCAGGCGGCCTCCACCCCTTCGCCAATGATCGCGCGGGCCCGTTCCAGCGCCACGTCGATGTCCGGTACAATGTTGCGTTCGTCGATGTCATTGAGCAGCCCTGCCCTGCGCATGGCAGTGAGCGGCTGGCGCCTTGCCCCGACCACCAGTATCTCGGTCCCCTGCTTCCGCATCCGCCCCATGACATGGCGCAGGGCCTGGAGTGCCGTCGAGTCGATCGTCGGCACCCGCCGCAGCACCAGCGCCAGCACCTTGGGCTTGCCGGATGTCTGTTCCAGCGCTTCCCGGAACCTGTCCGCCGCCCCGAAGAAGAAAGGTCCGTCCACCGCGTAGATCTGCACGTCCTTGGGAATCCCTCCCTCGCGCTGCTGGAAGAGAAGCGAGTCACCGCCCTCGTCGCCCATCCCCTCGCGAACCGCGCGAATATCGGTGACCTCGGCCATGCGGCGCATGAACAGGAAGGCCGCGAGGACCATGCCCACCTGCACCGCGACTGTCAGGTCAGCAAGCACGGTGAGCAGGAAGGTGGTCAGCAGCACCAGCACGTCGCTCCTCGGACCCTTCAGTTCATTGCGGAAACCGCGCCACTCGCTCATGTGGTACGCCACCACCACCAGGATGCCCGCGAGCACCGGCATGGGGATGAGAGCGGCCCAGCGGCCGGCGGCCATCAGGATCACCAGCAGCGTGACCGCGTGGATGATGCCGGCAACCGGCGTACGGCCCCCGCTCTTCACGTTGGTCGCGGTTCGGGCTATGGCGCCGGTGGCAGGGATACCGCCGAAAATGGGCGACGCGATGTTAGCCACCCCCTGGGCCACCAGCTCCATGTTCGACCGGTGCCGTGCGCCAATCATGCCGTCCGCAACCACCGCCGAAAGCAGGGATTCGATCGCGGCGAGCAGGGCGATGGTGAACGCAGGAGCCACCAGGGCAGGCCACTCGCCAAGGGGCAGCGACGGGAGCGAAGGACTGGGAAGCGAAGACGGGACCGCACCGAACCGCTCACCGATGGTCTCGACTGGAACGTTCAGCAACTGGACCGCGGCAGTGATAACCACCAGGGCTACGAACGGCCCGGGAAACCTGCGGCTGACCCGCGGCCACCATCCAATCACGGCCACGGTGATGCCGGCGACTGCGATGCTGGGCCAGTGCACATTGCCGAGTCCCGCGACCAGCGCACCGACCTTGGGAACGAAGTCGGCCGGCAGGTTGGTGAGCCCGAGCCCCAGCGCGTCGCTCACCTGGCTCAGAAGGATGATCAGGGCGATGCCGCTGGTGAATCCGGTCGTGACCGGGTGGGGGATGTACTTGATCGCTCCCCCGAGCCGCGCGAGCCCGAGGCCGATGAGAATCACCCCCGCCATGATCGTGGCGACAGCGAGCCCGCCCACTCCGTGCTGCTGCACGATGTCGTAGACGATCACGACGAAGGCGCCTGTGGGCCCGCCAATCTGCACCCGCGAACCGCCGAGCGCGGAAATGATGAACCCCGCCACGATGGCGGTGAAGAGTCCGCGCTCGGGGGTGACACCGCTGGCGATGCCGAAGGCGATGGCCAGCGGCAGCGCCACGATACCGACCACCACGCCGGCACCCGCATCGGAGATGAACTGGCCGCGGGTGTATCCCCGCAGCGTCGTGACGAGCTTGGGTACGAGCGTGGAGGTCATCGCCGATGGCGCCGGATTCTCAGGGGATTCTGGAAGAGGTGGGAGGGAAGCACGAACACAAGTGAAAAGAGCCCGCTCGCGGCCAGCAGCCCGAGCACCAGGATCTCGAGGCGCCGAGTGGCCAGGTAGACGATCGCGGTGACGATGGCCAGCGTCAGCGCGCCGCCCGCCAGTATGAGGCGACGAACCTGCTGCGCTATCCGGCGCTGGAGCTCGGCGGTGTCCCGAGGGTGCCACCTGACCCGGAACTCCTCGCGCTCGACCCTGTGCAGGAGGTCGCGGAGCGTGCGCACGAGCTGGGTGGCCTCGAGTCCCCAGTCTGCCAGCCGCTCGCGAGGATCCTTCTCTGCCTGGCCCCGCAGCAGGCGTCCAGTTGCGCGCGTGACCACCGGCCGGGCCACTGCGATGGTGTTGAAGCCCGGATCGTAGCGCAGGCCGATCCCCTCCACCAATGCCGCTGCCCGGCCGAAATACACCAGCTCAGCCGGCAGCATCAGCGGCCAGTCATAGAACGTGTGAAGCACGTCCTCCACCACCTGCTGGATCTGGCGGTGCGAACTGCCCTCCCGCATCGATACCGCCAGGATCTGGCGGGCAGCGTCGTGCACGGTGCCCCGATCGGTGTCGGGGTCCAGGATGCCCAGCGCGTAGAATCCATTGATGATCCCGTCAACATCCTGGCGGGCAGCGGCGATGACGGTGCTCACCAGCCGGCCCTGGGTGGCCCGGTCGACCCTCAGCACCATCCCGAAGTCGAGCAGCACCAGCCGGCCCTCGGCATCAACCAGCAGGTTGCCGAAGTGGGGGTCGGCGTGAAAGAACCCATCCTCGAGCATCATCTTTATGTACGCGTCGATCAGGGTCTCGATCACCGCGGACAGCTGCAGCTCGCCCCGGTCGAGCCTTTCCTGAAGCCGGTCGATGCGAGTCCCCTCCAGGTACTCGAGCACCAGCACCCGGGGCCGCACCAGTTCCATGACGACATCGGGAATCACCACCCGGTCGTTGCCGGCGAAGTTCCGGCGGAGGGTTTGCGCGTTCTGGGCCTCTTCCCGGAAGTCGAGCTCGCTTCCCACGTGCTTGGCGAACTCGCTGACGATGGCGCTCAGGGCCCGCACATGATGGTTACGGAAGAGCACATTGAGGGCGAACAGGATCCGGAACGACGCATCGAGGTCGCGCCGCACCATTTCCTCCACGCCTGGCCGCAGCACCTTGACCACCACCTCACGGCCCTCGTGGCGTGCACGATGCACCTGGCCCAGGGATGCCGCGGCAAGCGGTTCGGGGTCCCACTGCTCGAACAGTTCGGCCGGGGGCCGGCCCAGTTCCTCCGCAATGACCCGCTCGGCCACACCGGGAGGGAGAGGCGGCACCGAGTCGGTCAGGGTGCCGACCGCCGCGAGGTACGGCTCCGGGAGGATATCAGCACGGGCGCTGAAGACCTGTGCCAGCTTGATGAAGGTCGGGCCAAGGCCGGCCAGGGTTGCGACCAGCCGCTTTGCCCTCAGCTCATGATCGGCGCGGGTCCGGCGGGCTGGGCCGCCGGCCACGATCCAGCGGCGGCGGTCCCGCCAGAATGCCATCATGAACGGGAACAGCGCACCGAACACCCTTAGCGCGCGCATTAAAGCAGGAGCCTGTCAGCCAGCCATAGCAGGAAGAAGAAGCCGCAGATGTCGGTGAAGGTGGTGACGAAGATGGAAGAAGCGACGGCGGGATCCACGCCTCGCCGCTCCAGCAGCACCGGAACGAACGCACCCACCACACCAGCCACCAGGAGATTGCCGGTCATGGCCAGGAACACCGCCAGCCCCAGCATGGCGCCCTGCCCCAGCAGCAGCGAAACCACCGCCACCATCGTTCCAATCACCAGCCCGTTGGAAAGGCCCACCAGGGCCTCCTTGCCGACGACCCGGCGAGCGGTGCCCTTGGGCACCAGCCCCAGCGCGATTCGTCGCACGGTGACGGCAAGCGCCTGGGTGCCGGCATTGCCGCCCATCCCCGCGATGACGGGCATCAGCGCCGCAAGCGTGGTCATCCGCTCGATGAGATCGCGGTTGGCATAAACCACTGACGCCGCGAGAAATGCCGTGCACAGATTCAGCGTGAGCCATGGCAGGCGGCTCCGCACGGCGTCGCGCCAGCCGGCACCGATGTTCTCGTCGGCCGACGTGCCGCCGAAACGGAGGATGTCCTCGGTCGACTCGGCCTCGACCACGTCGATCACGTCGTCGAAGGTGATACGCCCGAGCAGCCGCCCGCCCGAATCCACAACCGGGACACTGGCCAGGTTGTAGCGGCTGAGCACGCGCGCCACTTCCTCCTGGTCCATTTCGGCGGGCACGCTCACTTCCGGCTCTTCCATGATCTCGGTGACCGGGCGGCCTGGTTGCGCCACCACGAGGTCGCGGAGCGGAAGAATGCCGCGCAGCACACCCGCCTCGTCAACCACGAATATCCGGTAGAAGTCCTCGACTTCCTCCGCCTGGCGCCGGATGCTGTCGAGCGCCCCGCCAGCCGTCTCGCCGGTCAGCACCTTGATCAGGTGCATCGTCATCCGGCCGCCGGCGGTCTCCTCGTCGTACCGGAGCAGCCGGTCCACGTCGCGGCGATCCTCCACCGCGCTCAGGATGCGCTCGGCTTCCTCCGGCTCCATCCCGCCGAGGATGTCCGCCGCATCGTCGTCGTCGAGCTCTTGCACGATGTCGGCGGCGTGGTGCGCGGGCAGCGCGGCGAGGGTGTCCTCGGCGTGTTCCGACTGGGGCATCTCGACCAGCGCCTGGCTGGCAAGCTCTGCCGGGAGCAGCTGCACCAGGGCCAGGCGTTCTTCCTCGTCCAGCGCCGAGAGCACGTCGGCGAGGTCAGCCGGCTCCCAGGCGTGCGCCCGCGTCACCACCGCGGCGAGGTCGCCGGCGCGAACCTGCTCCACGACATCAGCGACGTTGAGCGGCGGCGTGGTCACTGTTCGACTCCAAGCGGGAGCGTCACGACGGGCGCCGCGCGCACCAGCAGCCGCTCGACCCGCGCGGGCGAGGCGGCAAGCACGTCGATTTCCAGCCCGTCCAGCCGGAAGCGTTCTCCCGCGTGGGGAATGCGGCCTGCGAGCTCGGCCACGAGCCCCGCCAGGGTGGTGGCCTGGCCGGCGGGCAGCTTCACACCGAAGCGGTCAGCCACCGCGGCGACCGGCTCGCTTCCCTCGGTCTCGAGGACCACCGGCGCGAGGGTCCCGGACTGGGTCACCGCCGGCTCGTCGTGTTCGTCGAAGATCTCGCCCACAAGCTCCTCAATCAGGTCCTCCAGCGTGACAAGACCGCGGGTGCCGCCGAACTCATCGATCACCACCGCGAGGTGGCGCCGCTCGCGCTGCATGTCGAGCAGCAGGTCGCCGGCGCTTCGGGTGGCCGGCGATACCGTTACCGGGCGGACCGGCAGCGCATTGCCCGGCTGGTACCGGAAGAAGTCGAAGGCATGGAGCATGCCCACGATCTCGTCGAGATTGCCGCGGTAAACCGGCACCCTGCTGTAGCCGCTCTCGAGGAACACCCGCCGGATATCCTCCACCGCGGCGTCCTCCGCCACGGCGACGATCTCGGTTCGCGGCGTCATCACTTCGCGCACCTGGCGCTCGGTGAACGACATGACCCCGCCGATCCGGGTCATCTCGGTGTCGTCGGCACCACCGGACGCCGCCGCCTCGCGCCAGACGGCGTTCCAGTCGCGCGCGCCGGCGCCACTCCTGGTGGGAAGCAGCAGACCCATCACGCGGGACCAGGGCACGAACACTGGCGTGAGGACATCGAGGACGCGCTCGGCGCGCGGCTCGGTGAGCCAGCGCGGGAGCAGGTAGCCGAACGCAAGTGCGGCGGGAATCGCCATCACCGCCACGGCGAGAACAGTGGAAAGCACTGTCGAACCCAGGACGGCGGGAAGCGCGGCTGCCAGGAGAACCACCCCGAGCGACGTGGTAGCTGAGGCGGCGGCGAGGCGGCTGTCCACGGTGGTGAGCCAGTCGAGCACCGGGCCCTCGCCCCTGAGCCGCCGGCTCAGCGCACGGGCGAGTTCACGCTTGCTCACGCTCATCTGGGCAGCACCGGCGGTGGCGCCGAAGGCGGTAAGCGCGAGGCCCAGAAGCAGCGCCAGCCAGATCATTGCTGCTCCTCCGACGCGACCGTCTCGGGGACGTGGCGTACGCTAACCCTCCGCACCCGCCTCCGGGCCACCTGCTCCACCGTCAGTTCATACTCGCCAATCCGGAGCAGTTCGCCTGCGCGGGGGACCCGCCCCAGCTCGGCCATCACCAGGCCGCCGACGGTGCTCACGTCCTCCCGCCCGAAGTGATGCTCCAGTTCCGACTCGAGCTCGGCGAGGGGTACCCCGCCCTGCACCCGCAGGTGGTCGTCACTCACCCGCTGGATAGGCGCGACCTCCTCGGTATCTCGCTCGTCCTGTATCTCGCCCACCACCTGCTCCAGGATGTCCTCGAGGGTGATGATGCCGGCGGTGCCGCCGAACTCATCGACCACAACGGCCAGATGGGCGGGGCCACGCTGGAAGTCCCGCAACTGGCGGTCGAGCGACTTGGCTTCAGGGACGTAGACAGCGGGGCGAACCAGCGCGCGCCAATCGCCGGCCGGTTCGTCCCCGGCCGCGGCAGCCAGCATGTCCTTGGCGTATACCACACCCGATATCGCGTCGGTGTTCCCGTCGAAGACCAGCAGCCGGGCGTGTTCCGAACGCCGAAAGGCCTGCATCACCTCGTCGCCGGTGCTGTGGATGTCCACGCCGACCATGTCGATCCGCGGAGTCATGACTTCCGCCACGCTCATGTCGGCCAGGGCAAACACCCCGAAGAGCATGTCACGCTGGGTGTCGCCGAGGCTGGTGCGGCGTCCCCGATCCGGCGCGGGCATCATCCGCGCGTCGAGACGAGCCACCAGCCTCAGCAGCGGCGAGAGTGGAAGCAGCGTGACGATGGCCACGCGGCGGGCGGGTGCGGTGAGTTCCGGTGCGACGGCGGCAAGGACCCTCGGCAACAGGTCTCCCAGCGCCCAGACGAACGACACCGCCACCAGGAGCCGCGGCACGGCGGCACCGGGGCCGCGGATCCACCACAGCACCGAGCCACCCGCCACCACGCCGGAGAAGGCGAGCAGGATGAGGTGCGCCACGTGGAGTCCGCGCTGGAGCGGCAACCCTCCCACGCTTGAACCCAGCTGGGCCACCAGCTTGCGGGGCAGCTCATCCTCCGCCTCGGCCGCGAGCAGCAGCCAGGCGGCCCAGAAGGTGAGCAGGAGCACCACCATGGGCGCGAGCAGCCGCTGCAGGAATTCAATCATGCGATCGCTTCCAGGTGGCGCTCTTGCCGCCGCCACATGGGCGAACGCTCGCGGGTCGCGTCGTCCGGATGATCATATCCCAGGACGTGGAGGGTGCCGTGGACCACGAGTCGCAGCAATTCGTCGCGCAGGCTAATGCCCAGCTGCTGCGCATGCCGCCGCGCAACCGCGGGGCAGACGTAGATGTCGCCCGTGAGCCGCTCGCCTGCTTCGAGGGGAAAGGCCAGCACGTCGGTGGGACGGTTGCGGCCGCGGAACTCGAGGTTGAGCCGCCGCATGCTGCCAAGACCCAGGAAGGTGACCGAGATGTCGGCATCGCGGCGCTCGCGGCGGAGAACCGTGCCCACGGCGCGCCGGACCACGGCAGGCGGGAGTCCCCTGGCCCTGCCGCCAACCCACACCTCAGCCACGCGCTGCGATCTCCTTGCTCGACCGGAAAACCCTGGAAGCCGAAGGTGTCGACACCGGATACTGAACCCGGTCGTGGAACTGGCCCGACAGCACGCGGGCAAACTCCTCGCGAACCCGGTCCAGGTCCCGCAACGTGAGCGGGGCGTCGTCCAGCTGGCCCGACGCGATCCGCTGGCTGATCATCTCATTGATGGCGTTGCGCACCGCCTCCGGCGTCGGCTTCTGGAGCGTGCGCACCACCGCTTCCACCGAATCCGCCAGCATCACCACTGCAGTCTCGCGCGATCGCGGAGAGGGCCCCGGATAGCGGAATGCAGAGGCGTCGATCTCGGAAATGCCGCGGGTCTCGCTGGCGCGGTGCAGGAAGTAGCGGATTTCGCCGGTGCCGTGATGCTCGGGGATGAAGGAGGCAACCGATTCGGGCAGCCGTGCGGCTTCCGCCAGCGCGAGGCCGTCGTTGACGTGGGCCCGGATGATAGCTGCCGACTCGTCGGGCGAAAGCTGGTCATGCGGATTCCCGGCGCGGCCCTGGTTCTCGACGAAGAACTGGGGCCGGGAGAGCTTGCCCACATCGTGGTAGTAGCAGCCCACGCGAGCCAGCAGTCCGTTGGCCCCGATGGCGGTGCAGGCCGACTCACAGAGGTTGGCCATGGTGAGGCTGTGGGCCCAGGTGCCGGGGGCCTCGAGGGCCAGGCGGCGAAGGAGGGGCCGCGACGGGTCCGCCAGCTCCAGCAACGTGAGATCCGTGGTCCTGCGGGTGGCGATCTCGGCCAGCGGCAGCAGCAGCATCGCCACCGAGACACTCGCCACGGCGCTGAGATATCCTATGAGAAAGCTTCCGACGGTTTCGTCGAGGGTCCATCCACGCAGCAGGCCATTGGCGACACTGCCGAGGGCAAACGCAAGCACCAGCAGGCTGATGGTCACGTACAGCCGTGAGCGCCGCCGAATGGCACGGACGCCCAGCGCCGCGACCACGCCGGTGAGCGCGCTCGTGAACAGGGCCGGCGTCGGGCTCAGGGCCCACTGCTCTCCCAGTACGATGGCAAGCACCAGCGCGGCCACCACCGCCACCCGCCCGCTGTAGAGCATGGCGATGACAAGCGCCGCGAAGGGAACCGGCAGGAGCTCCACCCGCTCGGGAAAGGCCCGCATCATGCCTGCTGCGAGGAAGATGGTGAGCGCGAAGAGCCCCGCGAGGAACAGCATCTCGCGCAACGAGCGCCACGTCTCCCGGCGGTAGAGCCGGAGCAGCAGCCAGAAGGGGAGCAGCAACAGCGCGTTTACGAGCAGGCCGCCGACAAACGTCCTTCCCAGCAGTTCCCCCGGCTCGCGCACGCGCAGTTCGGCACGCAGCGCGGTCAGCTTGTCACGGACCTCGGGCGATACCGGCTCGCCCTGGGCAACAATGCGTTCACCGGCCCTCACCCGGAACCGCAGGGAATCGACCCCCAGGCGCAGCTGCCCCCGGCGACTGGCGGTGAGAACCTGGTCGAAAATGACTGTGGGCTGGAAGAAGCTGGCGGCGATCCGGCGGAAGACCCGCTGGCCCAGAGCGTCACCTTCCGGCACGGCGGCGCGGTCGGAGCGCTCGACATAGTCCGAAAACGTGAGCAGCGCATTCCGCGGCACCTGACGCTCGCGCTCGTCGCGAATCAGGTTGACTTCCTCGGAGCGTTCGGCGCGAACCTGGCCTGCGTCGGCCACTCCCGACGAGAGCATGCCGTTCACGAAGCGGAGGAGCGAGTCGGCCATCGCTCGGCGTCGGGGAGAGCTCGCGAGCCATTCGGCCTCGTCCCGCGAGAGCCGCACCGACCGAGTCTCACCCGCCAGGACGATCACCGACACCGCCGCAGGCGAGAGCGTTGCGGCCTCCACGACTCCCAGAAACTCGCGCAGGGCCACCACCGAGGAGTCGCGCGTGGCGGAATCGAAGCGGTACACCGGACGCACCTGCTGGGCCCTCTCGAGGCCCTCGCGGGAAATTTCGTCGTCGGTCTTGCGGACCACGAACGCGAACGGCGCCACCACGGTGCGGTCGGCCGGCGCGCCCACGGCCCAGCCCGGCACATAGACCAGGGTGGGTGGCGGGAAGGAAAGCTGCACCACCAGCGCCACCAGCAGGAGCAGCGCCCAGCGCAGTCCATGGAAGCGCAGCCAGGATGTCATCAGCCTCCCTGGTCCTCCGCGTAGGCCCGGATGATCTCGCGCACCAGTCGGTGCCGCACCACGTCGGACTCGTCGAGGTAGCAGAACGCGATGCCGTCGATGTCCTGCAGCACCCGCTCGACCTGCACCAGGCCCGAGTCTTCCCGCTTGGGAAGGTCAATCTGGGTCTTGTCGCCCGTGACCACGGTGCGGCTGTTCACGCCCAGCCGGGTGAGGAACATCTTCATCTGGGCCCCGGTCGCGTTCTGTGCCTCGTCCAGTATGATGAAGGCGTCGGCCAGGGTACGCCCGCGCATGTAGGCCAGCGGTGCAATTTCGATGGTACGGGTCTCGAGCGCGCGCTGGACCCGGTCGTGGGGCATCATGTCCTCCAGGGCATCGTACAGCGGGCGCAGGTAGGGATCCACCTTGGCCTGCAGGTCGCCCGGGAGGAATCCCAGTGACTCCCCGGCCTCGACTGCGGGACGCGCGAGGATGATGCGCTTGACCCGCTTCCGCGCGAGGGCCTCGACCGCCTTGGCAACTGCGAGGTAGGTCTTGCCGGTGCCTGCGGGCCCGATGCTGACCACTATGTCGTTGGCAGCGATCGCAGCGAGGTAGTCGCGCTGGCCCTGGGTCTTTGCGACTATGGCACGCCTCAGCCCCGGCAGGACGATGCGGTTGTCACTCCCAGGAGGCGGCACCTCGAGCGGGCCGTCCTCCACCAGCCGGGTGACGTCATCCACCGATACTGTCTCTCCCATCCTGGCCAGGTCGATGAGCCCCTGGACCACCGGCGTGGCGCGCTCCAGCTGCTCGGTCGTGCCGCTGAGCGCTATTGAATCTCCCCTGAAAGCGAGCCTGAGGCCCAGTTGCCGCTGCAGCTCGGCCAGGTTGGCGTCGTTGACGCCAGCCAGCAGCAGCGGGTCCGCGCCCTCGGTGGAGAGCCGATGGGTCTGATCGTCACTCATGCGGGCTGCCCGCTCGACGATTCTGCGAGGTCGATGCCGAGCGCCTCCAGCTCGGCCCCGCCCACGGCTGTCGGTGCACCCTCGAAGAGCGCCCGCGCCGCAGTGGTCTTGGGGAAGGCGATTACGTCACGAAGCGACGGCGCGCCTGCAAGCAGCATGGCGATCCGGTCGAAGCCCAGCGCAAACCCGCCATGCGGTGGAGCCCCGGCTGCGAGCCCGTCCAGCAGGAATCCAAAGCGACGCTGCGCCTCGTCCCGGTCAAGGCCCAGCAGCCGGAAGATCGTGCCCTGAACCGCGACGTCGGTGATCCGGATCGAGCCGCTGCCCAGCTCGTTCCCGTTGTATACCGCGTCGTAGTGCTGTGCCCGGCACTTCTCCGGGGCCGACTCCAGCAGCGGCACGTCGTCCGGATGCGGCGCCGTGAACGGATGATGGGCCGGCACGTGGGTACCGCTCGCAGGATCCAGCTCGAACAACGGAAAATCCACCACCCAGCAGAAGGCGTGCTGCCGCTCCATCTTGAAGCCGGGCCGCCGCGACAGCGACAGCCGTACGGCACCCAGCGCAGCAGAGGTCACATGATCGGGCCCCGACGCCGCCAGCACCACGCAGCCCGGTTGGCCGCCAGTTCGGTCGAGCATCGCGGCGCCCACCGCCTTCACGCCCTGGCCCTCCCAGCCGGCGTCGGTGCGGCGAGCCCAGATGAGTCCGCCCGCGCCTGCCGCCTTCGCCAGGGAGCCCAGCGAATCGAGCTCCTTGCGGGACAGGGAGGCCTCTGGCACGACGATGCCCCTGAGCCTCCCGCCGCCCGAAATCGCGTCGCGCACGAAGGCCGCCGCGTTTTCGTCCACCAGCGAGCTCCAGTCGGCCAGCTCCAGGCCAAAGCGCAAGTCCGGCTTGTCGATCCCGAAGCGCTCCATCGCTTCACGCCAGGGCAGCTGGGCAAATGGAGTCTCGATGGTGTGCCCGGCAACCTGCCACAGGTCGACCAGCACCTTCTCGACCACGCCCTGAACGTCCGCCGCCGACACGAACGACGCCTCGAGGTCGATCTGGGTGAACTCGGGCTGACGGTCGGCGCGGAGATCCTCGTCGCGGAAGCAGCGGGCGACCTGAAAATACCTGTCGTAGCCCGCCACCATCAGCAGCTGCTTGTAGATCTGGGGAGACTGCGGAAGCGCATAGAACTCTCCCGGATGCACCCGGCTGGGTACCAGGTAGTCGCGCGCGCCTTCCGGAGTGGGCCGGGTGAGAATGGGGGTCTCGATCTCGAGAAAGCCCAGTTCCGAAAGGGTTTGCCGGGACTGCTGCAGCAGGCGATGGCGCAGCACCAGGTTCTTCTGCAGCTCGGGGCGGCGCAGGTCCAGCACCCGGTGCCGCAGTCGCAGTTCCTCGGCCGGGAGTTCCTCTCCCTCGTTGCGAGCCACCGGAATGGCAGGCGTCTTCGCCTGCCCCACCAGGGCGAGCCCGGTGACCTGCACCTCCACCTCGCGTGAAGCCATCGAGTTGTCGGTGGCAGGCTCGGGCCGTTCGGCCACGACTCCTTCCACCAGGACCACGCATTCGATGCCAAGCCTCGCTGCCAGGCGCATCACTTCGGGCGAGGACCATCTGGGATCGAACGAAAGCTGCACCAGACCGGCGAGATCGCGCAGGTCGGCGAACACCAGCCCGCCGAGGTCGCGGACCCGATGAACCCAGCCCCCGAGCCGCACCTTCTGGCCGAGATCCTTGCGCGTCAACGCGCCGGCGCGGCCCGACCGCATGGCGGTGGCGCTCACCGGAAACCGTACGTTGTGGGTGTGGATCTCATGATTGCCGGCGATGTGGGATCAGCCTGCCTCTGCGTCGGCCAAGGCACGCAGGAACTCCTCGCCGCTCCCGGCCTCGGTCAGCCTGGTGCGCAGGGTGTCGCTCCTGGCAAGCCGGGCAATGCGGCTCAGCGCCTTGCAGTGTTCGCCGGCACTGCTTTCGGGACCTACTATCAGGAAGAGCACCCGGACCGGCTGTCCGTCCAGTGCCTCGAACGCAACCGGTTCGGCGGTGACACCAGCCACCATGGCAAGCTCGGGAACCGACGGCGTCCGGCCGTGCGGGATGGCCACCCCGAAGCCGATGCCGGTACTGAGCACCCGTTCCCGCTCTTCAACGGCCTTGAGGATGTCGTCGGCATCGCCGCCGACTGAACCGGCCATAAGGGTGGCCAGCTCTCGGAGGAGTCCAGCCTTGTCCTTCGATTCAAGCGGCACCACCACCCGCCCAGGTGCCAGCAGTTCGCTCAGTTGCACGGAGGCTCCACTCGCGCCAGTGGGGGGAACCTAACCGCCGCCCGGTGGCCCGACAAGCGATTCTGGGGCGGGAAGTTAGGGCATGCCGAGCCAACCCGGTCCCACTAGCTTTCGAGCATGACCGACACACCCGCTCAACATTCACTACTGGACCTCGCTCCCGCGGCCGCCCGCGAGCTGCTGGAGTCCTGGGCCCGCGACCGCTCCCTGCCCAGATATCGGGTGGATCAACTCATGCGGCGGCTGTGGCAGGCTCCGGTGGCGTCCTGGGCGGACGCGACCGAGCTGCCGCTGGCCCTCCGGGCGGAACTCGACCGTGAATTGCCGCTGTCACGGCTGGTGCTGGACGTGGCGGAACAGTCGGCGGACGGCACCCGGAAGTACCTGTGGCGGCTGCATGACGGTGAGGCCATCGAGTCGGTGTTGATCCCGTCAGGCAGCCGCCGCACGCTCTGCATTTCCTCGCAGGCGGGCTGCGCACTCAAATGCGCCTTCTGCGCCACTGGAACCATGGGTTTCCGCAGGAACCTCTCGCCGTTCGAGATCGCCGGACAAGTGCGCGAGATCGTGCTGGCGACCCCGGAGGACAAGCCCACCAACGTGGTGTACATGGGCATGGGCGAGCCGTTGCTAAACTGGCCTTCGGTGGACGTGTCGCTTTCGGTCCTGAATGACCCGACGGGCTTCGGCATAGGAGCACGCCACATCACGGTGTCCACAGTGGGAATCCTTCCGGGGATGGAGGAGTTTGCACGGCGGCCAGAGCAGTTCCGCCTGGCCATTTCGCTCCATGCACCAGACGCGGCCCAGCGGGCCGGCATTATGCCGATCCAGAAGAAGTACCCGCTCGATGAGGTGCTTGCCGCTGCGGAAGCCT
>CAMLHP010000003.1 GCA_946479805.1 uncultured Gemmatimonadota bacterium
GGGCGTGGGGCGTGGGGCGTGGAGCTCAAGGCTTGGGGGTGATGTTCCGGGCGCGGGCTACGATCCAGCCCACCTGTTCGGCGAAGGTCCTGCCCGTCGTGTCGAGCAGCAGGGCGTCGCTGGCCTGGCGGAGGGGAGCCACCGGGCGGGACGAGTCCCTGGCGTCGCGCTCTGCGAGGAGCGCCGCCTCCCTGGCAACCGCTTCGCCATCGTCCGCGTCGCCCCGCTGTGCCAGGCGGCGACGGGCCCGGGCTTCCGGCGTCGCGGTCAGGAATACCTTGAGCTCGGCCTCCGGGAACACCACGGTCCCGATGTCGCGGCCGTCCACCACTACATTCATCCCCGCCCTGACCATCTCGCGAAGCCTCGAGTTGACCCACTCGCGCACCGCCGGCAGTGCGCTTACCGGGCTGACGTGGCTGGTGACGCGCTCTCCCCTGATCTCGAGGTCGGCTGGCTCACCGGCCAGGTACGCCGCGAACCCGACCCCGTCCGGGTGCAGGGCCAGGCCCAGGTCTTCGGCGGAGCGGAGCATCACCTCGGGATCGAGCGAGAGCGGGTCTCCTTCGGGATCGCCCCTACGCTCCAGTTCGCGCAGTGCCGCGAGGGTCACGCCCCGGTATAGGGCACCAGAATCCAGATGGGAGTACCCCAGTGCCTCGGCCACCGCCCGAGCGGTGCTCGACTTGCCCGATGCCGACGGACCGTCGATAGCCAGGACGACGCCACCGAGCTCGCTCACTGGTGGATGTCCCGAAGAACTTCCGCGAACCCCGGGAAGCTCACATCGGCGCAGCCGGGATCGTCGATTGTCACCCTGGCCCCGCGCACGGTGCCGAGCACCCCGAACGCCATCGCGATCCGATGGTCTCCCGCCGTAATGACCCTGCCCCGAGGAGGATTATCGGTTCCCTCCACCAGCAGGTCTTCGCCCTGGACTTCGGCGCGGCCGCCAGTGGCCCGGATGTTTTCGGCAATCAGGGTGAGGCGGTCGCTCTCCTTGACTCGCAGCTCGCCCACATGACGAAAGGTGGTCACACCCGTGGCGCGTGACGCCAGAACGGCAAGCATCGGCACTTCATCCACCAGGGACGGAATCTCCCCGGCGGCGACCTCAGTGGCATTCAAGGCACCGGGACGCACCACCAGGGTACCAGTGGGCTCGCCCCACGACTCGGCCACATCCTGAAGTGCAACTGCGGCTCCCATTCGCTCGAGCACACTGACGAAGCCGATCCGGGTGGGATTGATGCAGACACCGGGCAGCACCAGTTCGCCCTTGTCGGCCAGCAGCGCGGCACCGATCAGGAAGGCTGCTGACGAAGGATCTGCCGGCACTTCGGCATCGATGGGCACGAGCCGTCCGTCGGCCTCGAACTCGATGCGGCCGCGGCGCTCGGCCACGGTGTAGCCCATGGCGCGGAGCAGCCGCTCGGTGTGGTCTCGCGATCTCCCGCCGGGCTCACGCAGTGACACCGCAACGCCGCCCGCCAGGCCTGCAAGAAGGAGCGAGGTCTTGATCTGGGCGCTGGAGACCGGCAGGTCCCACCGGAGCGGCCTCAGCGTGCCGCCGCGGATTGAAAAGGGCAGCTGGTCAGCCTCGGCGGGCTCAGTGCGAGCGCCCATGAGCGAAAGCGGCTGGGTGACGCGCCGCATGGGCCGGCGGCGGAGCGATGCGTCACCGGTGAGGTGAGCGGTGAACCGATGAGCGGCGAGGAGTCCCAGGAGCAGGCGAGCGGTGGTGCCAGCGTTGCCGCAGTTGAGCCGCGCTTTCGGCGCCAGCAGCCGGCCCCTGCCCTTGACGGTCACGGTGCCGTCGGCACGCACGGCGGTGATCTCGGCACCGAGTTGCCTCAGCACCCTGGCGGTTGAGCGCGCATCGAGCGAAGCGAGGGGCCGCCGGACCCGGGATTCGCCGCGGGTCATGGCCGCGAGCATCAGCAGCCGATGCGTGATGCTCTTGTCGCCAGGCACTCGCACCGAGCCTCCCACTCTCATGCCGGCCCTCCCGAAAACGCCGCCCGCGTTGCCTATAGGGTCGCAGGATTGTAGTTATTGACCACCGCCATCACAACGGAGCCCATGTGGCGACGATTCTCATCGTCGAGGACAGCCCGGACAACATGAAGCTCTTCCGGACGGTGCTGTCCCTCAGGGGGCACACCGTGGTGCCGCTCACGGGCGGCGACAACCTGATGGAGGCGCTGGACCAGCACCAGCCCGACCTGGTCCTGATGGACATCCAGCTGCCGGGGCGGGACGGCTTCGCGCTGCTGAAGGACGTGCGCGCCTCAAAGGCGCATACCGCACTGCCGGTGCTGGCGCTTACCGCCCACGCGATGGCGGGAGACAAGGAAAAGGCCCAGGCGGCGGGGTTCGATGGATACATCACCAAGCCCATAGACGTACGCACCTTTGCCGGCGAGATCGAGTCGGCGCTGCCAACCCGGCCATCATGACGACGCCCCCGCCATCAGGCCCATCGACGCCAGAGAAGAAGGCGCTGCTGGAGGCATATGAGCAGGCGCTCAAGCCATCCCAGCCAGCGGAACCTCCTCCCCGCCCACCCCGGAGCGGCAGCGGGCTCCATCCCCTCACACTGGTTGCCGTCGCTGCGCTGGTTGCACTCGCGGGGTGGCTGGCGATTGCCAGGCCCGGATTCGTGTTCGAGCGCGGCGCACCCAGCGAGCCGCGTGCGGTGCGCGACGCCAGCCTCCGGCTGGCCATGGCGATGCAGTTCCAGCGGGTCCAGCGCTACCGGGACAGCACCGGTGCGCTGCCTGAGCGACTGACAGACGTGGGACCTGTGGTCTCCGCGATCCGCTACGAGCCGATTCCGCCTGACCAGTTCACGCTGGTGGGCGAGAACGGTGATGTGGTGCTCACCCTGAGATCAGACGATGTGCTGCGGGACTTCGTGGGGACCGCCTATCAGGTCCTCGAAACGCGGGGGGCACGATGAAGCGCCGTGGATTCACCATCATCGAGCTGCTGGTCGTGTTCGTGGTGCTGGCGATCCTCGCCAGCATCGCGGTCCTCAAGTACATCGACCTCCGCAACCACGCCATCGTCGCCAATGTCCAGTCTGAGCTGAACGCGGTGCGGCTGGCGGCATACAACTACTGGGCCGACAAGAGCACCTTCCCGCCCGACGCCGGCCCAGGTGTGGTTCCCGCCGGGATGGCGCCATACCTCACCAACAGCAGCTTCACCGGACCGCAGTACACGCTCGACTGGGAGAATTTCCAGGGCGGCGGACCCAGTGGCGGCATGCAGGTGGGCATCGTGGTGACCTCGCCCGACGCGGGCCTCATGGCATTGCTCTCGCGCCGGGCCGCGGGAGGCCTGCCCTACTTCGCGGTGGGCAATACTGTGGTGTTCATGATTGTGGGTCCGGACGGGGTGATGTAGGGGGTAGAAGAGGTGGAAGAGGTAGAAGAGGTGGAAGAGGTAGAAGAGGTAGAAGAGGTGCTAGAGGGGGAAGTTGGGTTAGTCGAGGCAAGGCGCATGAGCGTTCAAACCTTCCACGTATACAACACCGCACAATAGGGCGGTATTTCCTGCACGTCACCATCTACCGCAGCCGCTTCAACGCTCGCCCGCGCCGCGTGCAGCGTTTCCTCCCACCACCCTTCCTCGTGCGGCCGCGGCAAGGTCACCGTGAGCGGCGATTCGGCATTGTTGAGCGCGAGCAGGGCGGTTTCTGCCGGCCCGCCGCCACCCGCGTCCTGATGCAGCAGCACCACCAGCGTCTTTCCATCAGGATCCTGCCACTCGCCCTCCGTCATGGGGCTGCCGTCGGCCTTGAGCCAGGCGAATGGCATGGTGTCATGGGCCTCGGGCTCGGCGGGTTCGACGTCGGCCGAGTGCTTCCGGTGTGGCGGTTCGAAGCGGGTCCGGCGGAACACCGAATTGCCCGCCCGCACTTCCATGGCCCGGCAAACGAACTCGAGAAACGCCTGGTTCTCCGGCGACGGGGTCCACTGCACCCACGACAGCGGCCCATCCTGGCAGTAGGCGTTGTTGTTGCCCTCCTGGGTGCGGCCCAGTTCGTCTCCATGGGCCAGCATCGGCACACCCTGGGAACACGCCAGGCTCAGAATCATTGACCGTCGCACCCGGTCGCGCAGGCTCCTGATCGACGGGTCGGCGGTTGGTCCCTCAACACCCCAGTTCCGGCTCCAGTTCTGGTCGGTCCCGTCGCGGTTGTTCTCGCCGTTGGCCTCGTTGTGCTTGTGTTCGTAGCTCACCAGGTCCGCAAGCGTGAATCCGTCATGGCAGGTGATGTAGTTGACGCTGGCCTGGGGCGTCCGTGGATCTGCCTGGAACAAGTCGGCGCTCCCGGCCAGGCGGGAAGCGAACTCGTCGGCCTGCCCGCCGATGCCCTGCCAGAAGCGCCGAATGCTGTCGCGATAAGCGCCATTCCATTCGCTCCAGCCGAGCGGAAATCCCCCCAGCCGGAAGCCACCGGGGCCGAGGTCCCACGGCTCGGCTATGAGCTTGCAACCGCGCAGCACGGGATCGTGCCGCACAGCTTCGAAGAATCCGACAGCAGGATCAAAGTCACCCCACGCGTTCCGCCCCAGCGTTACCGCAAGGTCGAACCTGAATCCATCCACATGCATCTCGGTGGCCCAGTAGCGAAGGCTGGCCAGCACGAGCTCGAGCGCCAGCGGGTCGGACAGGTTCAGGGTGTTGCCGGTGCCGGTGAAGTCGATGTAGTGGCCGGCGTGCTCCAGGCCAAGGCGGTAGAAGGCGGCGTTGTCGATCCCGCGGAAGGACATCACGCCGCCCCGGTCGCCGCCTTCCGCGGTGTGGTTGTACACCACGTCGAGATATACCTCGAGGCCGCACGAATGCAGGCGGCGAACCATCTCCTTGAACTCGCCCACCTGCCTGCCGTCGGCTCCAGTGGCGAGGCGGGCGTCGGGCGCGAAATAGCCGATAGTGCTGTAGCCCCAGTAGTTGGGCAGACCCAGCTCGACCAAGTGGTGCTCGACCCCCATGTGGTGCACCGGCAGGAGCTGCACCGCCGTGACCCCCAGCTTGAGCAGATGGTCCAGGACCGGATCCGCCGTCAGGCCCAGATAGGTGCCGCGCTCGTGCTCCGGCACGCCGGGATGCTGCATGGTCATCCCCCTGACATGGCACTCGTAGATCACGGTGTTGGCCCAGGACTGGTCGGGCCGGCGGTCACCCTGCCAGTCGAACGCCGGATCTATCACGATGCTGCGCGGCAGGTACGGCGCCGAATCGTCAGCGTTCGCGACAAGGGTCCCGTCCTCCCTGCGCATGGCGTCCGCCAGCACGGGATGCCATGCCACCGGACCACTTATGGCGCGGGCAGCCGGATCGAGAAGCAGCTTGGCGGGATTGCAGCGATGGCCGGCGGCAGGGTCGAACTGGCCGTGCACCCTGTAACCGTAATGCTGCCCCGCGGGGACGCCGGGCACGGAGGCGGTCCAGCGGCCTTCGGGGGACACTACGAGGTCCAGCCGGCGCTGCTCCGGGCCGCGCGGTCCAGGCTCAAAGAAGATCAGCTCCACCCGCGTGGCGCAGGGCGCGTCCAGGACGAAAGTGGTGGCCCCAGGTGCCCAGAGTGCACCCGGAGCCAGCATGGCCTGGGGCGTGCAAGGACTGGGTGCCGCTGCCGGATCCGTCATCGATCTCCGTGGGGGGGAAACCGGGGAAACTAGTCACCCACGGTGGCAAGGGTTGCATCCGGCCACGTCGCTAGGTAGCTGTAACTGCATGAACGAACCGCCAAACCACCAGACGCTCAATCACGCCGCCTATGGAAATGGGCGCGTGCTTTCCCTCGTTGCACCCACCAGCGCCATCGAATGGCTCTGCATGCCGCGCTTCGATTCACCATCAGTCTTTGCGCGGCTGCTCGACGTCGAGAAGGGTGGCACCTTTCGCATCGACCATGCGTCGGGGCCCTGCACCGGCCAGATGGGCTACGTCAAGAACACCAATGTGGTGCGCACCGTATTCGAGCGGGGCGAGGAGCGCTGGGAGGTCATCGACTTCGCTCCCCGCATCCCTGCCGGACTCGGTGTGAGGGTGCCGATCGAAATCGCGCGGCTGGTGCGGCCGCTCGCCGGCGAGCCTCGGCTGGTGGTGGAGTTCGACCCCCGGCCCGATTATGGCCGCGCGGCCCCCCGAATCCGGCAGACCACGAACGGGCTCTCGGTGGCAGGCTTTGGCACGCCGCTCCACCTCGCGACCAGCGTCCCGACTCCCTACATCGCGAGCCGCACCCCGTTCGTGCTGACGCGGCCCCACTGGTTCGTGCTGTCGCACGGCACCCGGGATTCGCTTCCCACGCTGGCCAGCGTCAAGCATGACCTCGAGCGGACCATCGCAGGGTGGCGGCAGTGGGCCCGGTCATGTGCCCTGCCCTTCTTCGCGCCCGAGCTGGTTCTCCGGTCTGCGCTCTGCCTCAAGCTGCACGCATATCACGACACCGGGGCGATCGTCGCCGCCACCACCACCAGCATTCCCGAGGCGATGGGCACGCCCCGCACCTGGGATTATCGCTACTGCTGGCTGCGCGACTCCGCTTTCATAGTGGAGGCGCTGCGCCGGCTGGCGCAGCTCTGGGAGGGTGAGCAGTTCATCCGATACCTGCGCGATGTCGCCGAGAGCGCGCCGCTGCAGCCCTGTTACGGCATCGGAGGCGAACGCGAACTCCACGAAGTGATGCTCCCGCACCTCGCCGGCTTCAATGGCAACGGTTACGTCCGGATAGGCAACGCCGCATTCGTCCAGCGCCAGCACGACCTCTGGGGCGAGCTCATCCTGTGCCTTGAGACCCTGCTCACCGACCAGCGCATCGTGCACGACGAAGCCGACGGCTACTACCCGTTGATCCGCAGGCTGGTGGAGGAGGCCATAGCAGCCGCGCCGCTCCCCGACACCAGCATCTGGGAGTTCCGCAGCATTCTCAAGAACTACACCTTTTCGCGTGCAATGTGCTGGGTGGCGATCCAGCGAGGCGCGACGCTGGCGGAGCGGTTTGGCGACTGGGAAACCGCCCGCCGCTGGCATGGAATAGCAAACCAGGAGCAGCAGACCATTCTGAAGCACGGCTACAGCACCGATCAGGGCTACTTCACCCAGGCGCTCGACGGTGTCCATCCCGACGCATCGGCGCTGCTGCTCCCCACCATCGGGCTGGTGGACGCCCGCGACCCGCGGTTCGCCTCTACGGTCGAATCCTACCAGCGGCTACTGGTGAGCAACGGGCTGATGATGCGATATCGCAACGAGGACGACTTCGGCGATACTACCAGTGCCTTCACCATCTGCTCGTTCTGGTGGGCCGAGGCACTCGCGCTGGCCGGCCGGCTGGATGAAGCGATAGAGGTCTTTGACCGCGTCGCAAAGTATGCCAATCCGGTCGGTCTCTTCTCGGAGGACATTGACCCCGCCTCCGGCATGCTGCTGGGCAACTTCCCCCAGGCCTACACCCACGTAGGGCTGATTCACGCAGCAATGACGATCAGCGAGTTCCTCGAGGTCCGGGACGGCCGCGTCCGGGCCTGGACATGAGCCCTCCGCGCACCATCCTGGTATCCAACCGGCTGCCCATCACGGCCAGTGTCGAAGCGGGCGAGCTGGAAGTGCACAGGAGCGTCGGGGGACTGGCCACGGCACTGGAGGCGGTGAGCCGACGCTCGCACACACTCTGGGTGGGCTGGCCCGGACCGGTGTCGGGAATTCCGCGCGCCGAGCGCGCCGAGCTCAACCAGCGACTGAAGGAGCTGGACTGCATCCCGGTGACGCTCAGCACCCGCCAGGTGACGGAATACTACGAGCGAGTGTCCAATGGCCTGCTCTGGCCCCTGTTCCACTACTTCACCGACCGGCTGCCGCTGGAGACGCCCAGTTGGGAGGTTTACGAAGAGGTCAACGAGGAGTTCGCCGACGCCGCGGCGGAAGTCTGGCGCGAGGGCGATGACATCTGGGTGCACGACTACCAGCTCCTGCTGGTTCCTGCGCTGCTTCGTCGCCGGCTGCCTTCTGCCCGCATTGGGTTCTTCCTCCACACTCCGTTCCCGTCCAGCGAGATCCTCCGCATCCTCCCGGGCCGCAGCCAGGTGCTCGAAGGAATGCTGGGCGCCAACCTGGTCGGCTTCCATACCAGCCGATACGCCGCGCACTTTCGCCATGCCGCGCTGCGCCTGACGTCGGCCGTCGAGTCCGATGGCCCGCTGGAGTACGAGGGCCGCAAGGTGCGGATCGGCGCATTCCCCATCGGCATCGACGCCCGCGACTTCGCCGAGCGCGCTGTTACGCCGAGGGTCCGCGGCCAGTCGGAACTGCTCAGGCCCGCCGAGGGCGTGCGGCTCATAGCTGGCGTCGACCGCCTCGACTATACCAAGGGAGTTCCTCGCCGCCTCCTGGCGTTCCGCCGCCTGCTGGAGCGCCACCCCGAGCACATCGGCAAGGTGCGCTTCATCCAGGTGGTGGTGCCGTCGCGCACCGGTGTCGGAGAGTATCGCAGCCTCCGCCACGAGCTGGATGCACTGGTGGGACAGATCAACGGCACCTTCGGCACGCCGGCGTGGACGCCCGTCACGTATCAGTACCGGTCGATCCCGCCGGACGAGCTGTCGGCACTGTACGCGGCTGCAGACGTGATGTTCGTGACGCCGCTCCGGGACGGCATGAACCTGGTGGCGAAGGAGTTCGTTGCCTCGCGCGTGGACGATGCCGGAGTGCTGGTATTGTCGGAGTTTGCCGGGGTCGCGGAGGAGATGCCGGAAGCGCTGATCGTGAACCCGTATGACATCGACCGGACGTCCGAAGCGCTGGAAGAGGCACTTTCGATGCCTCGATCGGAGCAGGCGGTGCGGATGAAGGCACTGCGCAAGCGGGTCTTCGACGGATCGGCCGAGCGCTGGTCGCGGGCCTTCCTGGCGTCGTTGCGGCAGGACCGCTCGGCGCCAGGCGCCTCAGGCCCGCCACTCACGCCACCGGGCGAGGTCCGGAAGCTGGCCGACCGCATCCGCCGGGCCGAGAGGCGGGTACTGCTGCTCGACTACGACGGCACCCTGGCCCCATATACCAGCAACCCGGCGCAGGCGCGCCCCGATGCCGACCTGTTGCAGTTGCTGTCGGGCATCAGCCGCCTACCCGAAATGGAACTTCACATCGTCAGCGGCCGCGGCCGGGACCAGCTGCACCAGTGGCTCGGCGGGATCGATGCGTCATTGCATGCGGAGCATGGCCTCTGGAGCCGGCAGCGCGGGGGTAAGTGGGTTCGGCGCGAACTAAAGAAGCTGCCGCCGTATGACCGTATCGCAACGATCCTGGAGCGCCATGCGGAGCGAACCCCGGGGGCGCTGGTCGAACGCAAGTCACTGGGCCTCGCATGGCACTACCGAATGGCAGGCAGCGATGGACAGGCGGCTGCGGAGAAGCTGGAAGCGGAGCTGATCCCGGTGGCCAGGCGGCACGACCTGGAACTGCTGCGGGGAAACAAGGTCCTGGAAGTGCGCCCCAAGGGGATCCACAAGGGAATCATTGCCGAGGCCCTGGCGCGGGGGAGCCGGTCACCGCAACTGATGGTCGCCATGGGGGACGACCGCACCGACGAGGACCTCTTCTCTGCCCTGCCGAAGGACGGAATAGCGATCCATGTCGGACCGACGCCCAGCGCCGCCCCGTGGCGGCTGGCGGACGTGGCCGCGGCGCGAAATTTCCTTGGCCAGTTGCTGGATTCGGGTCAGGCCGCCGGCCAGGATGTGCCGACCGTCCGTCCGAAGGTCAGTCGGAGGCGCGGGACCTGACGCTGTTGCGGGACTCGCTGTCGGGGCCGCCCCGGAACTCGAAGTGGCGGGGATTGAGCGAGCGCTGCGCCGGATCGTGGGTGCCGCGCCGGGTGCGGGCGCGCGCGATGAGCATCTCCGAGACACTCGCCGCCGAAAACCACGCATCCGGCTGGAGTCCAGGATAGAACTGGGCGTATTCCGGCCGCAGCCGGGCTTGACGCGGTGCCATCCCCTTAAGTTCCGCCTTTCCGGTGCCAGCGCAACAGGCGCCGCAATCCTGTCATTAATGCATTCCCAGGAGCCCAGCCGACGTGGAGTCGATCCTTCCGCCTGCCCTTCTCGACAAGCCGTGGCTGACCGCCACTGGTGGCCTGATCCTGCTGCTGGTGGCGGCCTGGATCGTCTACGGAATCACCCGCCGGTACCTGATTGCGCTGGTGCGGATATTCGTCAACCGCACCCGGGCGGAATGGGACGGGGCCTTCTTCGAGGCGCGGGTCCCCCACCGGGCGGCGCTGCTGCTCCCCCTCCTCGTGATCCACCTGGGGCTCCCATGGATACCGGGACTCCCGCCGTGGGGCGTTCACTTCATCGACCGGCTGCTCTCGGCCACGGTCATCCTCGTGGTCGCGATGATCATCACGGCGTGCATCGCGGCGCTCCACGGTCTCTACCTTCGCCTGCCGGCGTCCGCGCACCGGCCGGTGAAGAGCTATGTCCAGCTCGCCAACCTCGCTGTTTACCTGGTAGCCGGCATCTTCATCATCGCCAGGCTGGCAAACCAGTCGCCCTGGTTCTTCGTCACCGGGCTCGGTGCGATGATGGCCGTGATCCTGCTGATCTTCCGCGACACCCTCCTGTCGCTGGTGGCCAGCGTGCAGCTCACCAACAACGACGTGATCCGGGTCGGCGACTGGATCGAGATGCCCCAGTTCGACGCCGACGGCGACGTGGTCGACATCGCGCTGCACACGGTCAAGGTCGAGAACTGGGACAAGACCGTCACGGTGATCCCTACCCACAAGTTCCTGGAGCACAGCTTCAAGAACTGGCGCAACATGTTCGAGATCGGTGGACGGCGCATCAAGCGCTCGATTCACATCAACACCTCCACCATCCGGTTCCTGACCGACGACGAAATCGAGCGCTTCTCCCGGTTCGCGCTGCTCCAGGACTACATGAAGGCCAAGACCTCGGAGCTCGAGGAGTTCAACGCCAGGCTCGCCGCCGATGCGTCGATCACGGCCAACGCCCGCCGCCTGACCAATGTCGGAACGCTGCGAGCATACATCACGGCATACCTGAGGGGCCATCCCGCCATCCACCAGGAGCTGACCTTTCTCGTGAGGCAGCTGCAGCCCACCCCTGAGGGGCTGCCGATCCAGATCTATGTCTTCACGAAGGACACCCGCTGGGCAAACTACGAGGGCATCCAGGCCGACATCTTCGACCACATCCTGGCAGTGATTCCGGAGTTCGGGCTGTCGGTGTACCAGCGCCCCTCGGGCGATGATTTCCGGGCGGAGGTAGCGGAAGCCAGCTGAACACCGCCGGTCCCGCTTGCGGCATTGCACGCCGCAGAGTACTTTATGTCATAAAGTCAGGCCGCTGGACTCAATCGTTTTCGGGAGTGCTCCGTGGGAGACTGGATGCGCCGGCTGCGTGGTGCCGTCGGAATGGGAGTGACGTGGGCCATCGGCTGGGCCCTGGTGGGCATCGGGATCGGCGTCGCCAGCGTGCTGCTGCCGTTCCTGCCCTGGCAGGCATTCTTCAATGTGTTCGACGCCCCGCTCCCCGCACTGGCCCTTCCGGGATTCATTGGCGGGGTGATGTTCTCGCTGGTGCTCAGTGTGGCGGCACGTCGACGGACCTTCGACCAGCTCTCCCTGGCCCAGGTGGGTGCGTGGGGAGCGGCAGGTGGGTTGCTGCTGAGCCTGGTCCCGGCGACGATGGTGGCGCTCGGCCTGGCAAGCATGGGGCCCGGCGCCGGCCCGCTTCAGCTGACGGCATTGATCAGTCTGCCGCTGATGCTCCTGAGCGCCGGCTCGGCCATGGCGACGCTACGGCTGGCACAGGCCAGCGCCGGCCGGCGCGGGCCGGACAGCCTGCGCCCGCGAGCCAGCCATGGCAGCCTGCCGGAGAAGTCACTCTCGGCCGAGCGGATCCCAGAACGAGATATCCGGCGGGCCGCCAAAGAGTGAACCGGCGCGCTGGATGAATTCCTGCAGGTGGGGCGTCCGCATGTGGGGACCGAGATACGCCTCCCGGCTGGACCATTCCTCGATCAGGCAGATCCGCGATGGGTCGTCGCTGTTCCTGACCATCGTGATGCCACCGCAATCGCTTTCCGCCTCCCGGACCCGCGCGATCAGGGCGCCGAGTTCACGAGCGGCGGCTTCGTGCTGACCTTCGAGTGCATGATAGTGGATCAACACGACGGTATTGCTCAATTGCGCGCCTCGCTTTCGTGTCCATACCGGCTCTTAACTGCCTCTACCGAAGTCGTTACCAACTGCTCGAGCACCTGCAGGTCCAGATCGGCCAGCTGCCTGAAATAGAGACAGCCCTTGCCCATCCTGTGCCTTCCCAGCCTTGACAGCAGCGCCTTCAGCGTCGGCTCACCTGGCATGAGGTAGAGCACCGTCTCCCTGCCGCGTATGGCGAATCCGATGACGGGCGCCTCGCCGCTGTGGCCGCTTTCATAGGTATAGCTGTAGCGGTCGTAACCCACGATACTGGGTCCCCACATCCTGGGCGACTTCCGCGTGACTTTCCTGAGCAGTGCCATCAGCTGCCGGCAGTCGGCGGCCTGCTGCTCGCTGGCCCTCGATGCGATATACCCGGCCACGCTGGCGCCGGTCGGCTTGGTTTTGTTCTCGGCCATGGAAAGCGGTCCGTGCTGGGGGTTGATCAGCCGCCGTGCTGGCCCGCCGGCGTGCCGTCGGACCAGGTCGAGACCCCTACCAGGAATACCATGAGCGGTGGAAGGGCACGCACCTGGGAGAGCGCATGGCTCAGCCGTCGGCGGGGGCAGGCACGAAGAAGATCTCGCGTACCTCGACCGGGGTACCGAACGACTCAGCCGCCCTCCGCGCCCACTTCATCGCCTCGTCGGCGTCCGCGGTTTCCACTATGGTGATGCCGCCCACCAACTCCTTGGTTTCCACGTAGGGTCCATCGGTGACGATTACGCCGCCGCCCGGCTGGGGGCGTATGGCGCGTGCTGCGCCCAGGCCCCCGGCAAATTTCCGGATTCCCGAGGCGACCATTTCGCGATTGAGCGCGTGGATCTGGTCCACTTGCGCCTGGTCCTGCGTGGACGGATCGAAGTCCTCGGGGAGATATCCCGAAATCAGGAAGTGCGGCATGTCGCCTCCAGGGGTGGTCGTCGGCCGGGCGGAGCGCTCGGCTTCAACTGATACGTCGAACGACCAGGCCGAAAATCGACAGCAGCCACCGAGCCCCTGTTCCGATCCAGAAAGCATGCCCGATTATCGGTCACCGCCTACGCCTCATGCCCCACGCACCACTCACCACTTCCCACTAGTAGTTGGTAGTGCCCGGGGCGGGATTCGAACCCGCATGGGGATTCCCCAGGGGATTTTAAGTCCCCCGCGTCTACCCGTTTCGCCACCCGGGCCTGTTGCCCTCACGTGCCGCCTGGAGCGGCGACTTCCATGCAAACCTGGTCCGTCCCTCGGCTGTTCCGCCCTCGAGCACCAACACTACCCCACCCCACCCTGCGCCGGTGAGACGGGCGCCCAGCGCTCCATCCTTCGCCGCCTTCCGCACCAGCGTGTCAGCCTCGGCGCAAGAAGACTCGTAGTCCCGCTGCAGCGAGCGGTGCCCGTCCAGTAGCAGCGCACCGAGCTCACCCCAGCGCCGCCCCTCCAGCAAAGCCGCCGCCCGGCGGGTGCGCGCTGTCTCGCTCACAACATGACGGACCCTCCGCCCGAGCTCTGTCGGCAGCAGGTGCAACGCCTCGCCCAGCAACTCGGGGCCGACGTCCGCCAGACACTTGAGCTCGGGCCACCTCAGCTGCAACCGGCGCAGCGCCGATTCACACTCTGCCCGGCGCGCATCCAGCAATCCGCCCGTAAGCCGATGCCGGACGCCGGTGTCCCACAGCCCAAACGAGGCTCCGACCGGTACCTGCCGCATGCTGCCAGTGGCTGTCTCGTACAGGATGGCACGACCCGGCCGGCCATGAACCGCCACCACCTGGTCCATCCGGCCGCACCGTACCCCAACATGGTCATGCTCCGCTCTGAACGCCACGTCCACCAGCACTTCGCGGGGCAGCCTGGCACCAGCCAGCCGGGCGAGCGCCCGCGCCGTTGCGACGGTGAGCGCCGCAGAACTGGCCAACCCCGCTCCGGCGGGCACGTCGCTCGCGATGGCGACGCGCGACGGCGGAACCTTGATTCCCGCCTCACTGAGCGCAGCCACTACCCCACCCACATACGCGGTGTAGCCGGTGTCGTCGAGAGGTCGCGGCCCGGGTTCCAGCTCGGAAATGACCAGGAAGCGCGTCGCCCGGCTCACTGCGACGGTTGTGCGCCACGGCAGCGGAATCGGCAGCACCGGGCCGCCGTTGTAGTCGATGTGCTCGCCGATGAGGTTGACCCGGCCAGGCGCCGATGCCGAACACTCGGCCTCTGCGGCGAACGCACGGCGATGCAGCGTCGCCGCGCGACGTCGGCTCATCGGCGTCGAGCTGTTCGCGGCTCAGGCGAGAGCAACGCCTGCGCGTGGCGCCGGGCCGTTGCGGCGTCGGCGTCGCCCAGCATGCGGGCAAGTTCGACAACCCGGTCCTCGCCGTGCAGGACCTCGACGTCACTGGTGGCCATGCCGCCCCTGGAGCGCTTGGCCACCGAGAGATGGCGATCGGCCCGGGCCGCGATCTGGGGAAGGTGGGTGATGACCAGTACCTGGCGCCGTTCGGCGACGCCGGCAAGCGCTTCTCCCACGCGCGCGCCGACCTCGCCGCCGATGCCCTGGTCCACTTCGTCGAAGACCAGCGTGGGCACCCGGTCATGCGACGCCAGCACGGTCTTGAGCGCCAGCATCAGCCGGGAGAGCTCACCGCCACTGGCGGTGCGGGCCAATGGCCGCGGCTCATGCCCCGGGTTGAGCCGGACCAGGTACTCAACGCTCTCGGCCCCGCTCCGCCCGATGGGCGTGGCCGGCCTCAGCTCGACACTGAAGCTTCCGCCCGGCAGACCCAGAGCCGGCAACAGGCGGGTGACGCCGCGACCAAGCCTCTGGGCGGCTGTCTCGCGCAGCGCGGTCAGGGCAGCAGCGGCCGCGGCCACCTCCCGCTCGGCGCCGTCGCGCCGAGCCGCCAGCGCCCTCAAGTCCACATCCGCGGTATCGAGCAGTTCCAGCTCCGCCGCAGCTTCGCGGCCGGTGTCGAGCACCGCCGTCAACGAATCGCCGTACTTCTGCATCAGGCGGCCCAGGAGCTCACGGCGCTGCTCCACCTGGTCGAGCCTCCCCGGATTTTCCTCGAGCGCGTCAGCGTAGGCCGCCGCGTCACGTGCGACGTCGCCCAGCCCGGCGAACGCCGCATCGAGTGCCTCACGCCAGGCTGCCGGCCCGGGATCCACCCGCTCGAGCTGGGCCAGCGCCTTCTCAGCCCGTGCAATCGCCGCAACGGCGCTGTCCTCGCCCCCGTCAAGCGCCGCTGCGATCCTGCGCGCATGTTCGCCCAGCGCTCCCGCCTGCCCCAGCCGCCGGGACTCCAGTGCAAGGGATTCGTCCTCGCCCGGAACCACCCGTGCGGCCTCGATCTCGCTCGCCACATGCCGCAGGTAATCCGCCCTGCGGCGGACTTCGTCGCGCCGAGCTGCCAGCGCCTCGGCCGATTGTTCGAGCTCATGCCGGCGCCGCCATGCTTCATCGAGCGCGGTGCGGGCCGGCAGTGCGTCAGCGTAGGCGTCGAGTATGTCGCGCTGGGCCTCGGCATGGAGCAATGTCTGGGTCTCGTGCTGGCCATGGAGGTCCACCAGCACCGAACTCAGGCTGGCAAGCACGCCAACGGTGGTGGGGCTGCCATTGACCCATGCACGCGAGCGCCCCTCCGCCGAAACCTCACGCCGGATGATGACCCGGCCCTCGTCGGCGTCGAGTCCCAGTTGCTCGAGCTCTGCCAGAGCCGCCGCAGGCAGCTGCTCGAACACACCCTCGACCACGCTCCGCGCTGCGCCGGGCCGCACCTGCGCCGAGTCGGCGCGCTCGCCCAGCAGGAGGGAGAGCGCGTCCACCAGCATGGACTTGCCGGCCCCGGTCTCGCCGGTGAGGACGTTGAGGCCGGGGCCGAGGGGGAGTGTGACATCCGAAATGGTGGCGAGGTCGCGCACCCGGAGCTCGGTGATCATCTCTGGGCCTCGCGCTCCGAGAGGTCGCCCCAATGCAGCTTGTGCCGCATCCGGGCAAACCAGGACACGCCGTCGAGTCGCACCAGCTTGACCCGGCATTCGGCCCGACGCACCTCGACCCGTCCGCCCACCCCGAGCGGGGAGCCGGTCTGGCCGTCGAAGGAAACCAGCACGTCATCGGCCCACTCCGGCATCGGCTCGACCACGATGGTGGCGCTGGCGCGCACAACGAGGGGCCGCACCGCGAGGGTGTGGGCGCAGACCGGTGTCACCACCAGCGCCTCGACGCCCGGCACGATCACCGGCCCGCCTGCGGACAGCGAGTAGGCGGTGGAGCCGGTGGGTGTCGCGACCACCAGTCCGTCCGCGCTGTAGGGTCCGATGTTGACGCCGTCGATGAAGACGTTCATCCGGACCACGCGGGCCACCCCGCTCTTGTGCACCACTACGTCGTTGAGCGCCCGGCGCATGTGCAGCGTGGTGCCGTCGCTGGCAGTAATGGCAGCAGTCAGTGACTGGAGAGCATCGATGGAGTAGTCGTTTCCAACCAGCGCGTCCAGGGCGCGGGGGAGGTCGTGGCGGAGTGCAGTGGTGAGGAAGCCGACCCGGCCGAGGTTGACGCCCATGATGGGAACTTCGGCGCCGTCGAGGAGCCGCGCGCCGCGCAGCAGGGTGCCATCGCCGCCGAAGGTCAGCAGCGCATCCAGGCCCGCAGCCTCGAATGCCGGTGGCGGATTCCCGGGCCAGAACTCCGCCAGGCGTGGTTCGATGGAAAGCGAAAGGCCCCGGGCGGGGGCCTCGCGCACCAGCTCCGCGAGCACGGACCGGAGGTCCGCATAGCGGGGATTCCCGACGACGCCGACGTTCATCGCGCCTCGAGCGACTCCTCGTGGTGGAGCGCCGCCACCCGCCGGGCGATTCCCTCTGGAGTCAGCCCGAACGACGCCAGCTGCTCAGCCCGCGGCGCCTGCTCCATGATGCGGTCGGGTACGCCCAACGCCACGACCCGGATCTCCGGGTTGGTGGTCTGCAGCCGCTCGCTGAGGGTGGCTCCGAAGCCGTTGACTATGGTGCCTTCCTCGATGGTGACCAGTACCTTGTGCGACGCCACCAGCCCATCGAGCATGGACTGGTCCATTGGCTTGATGAAGCGGCAGTTGACCACGGCGCAGTCTATTCCCTCGCCCGCCAGCTGCTCGGCCGCGGCCAGCGCAGGCTGCACCATGGTGCCCACCGCAAGCAGTGCGGTATCCCGGCCCGGGCGAAGCATCTCCCAGCTGCCGTAGGGCACCGCCGGCACCGACGCTGGCGGCTGGGGTTGGGCGGGCGCCTTGTCGCGCGGATAGCGAACGGTGAAGGGGCCGTCGTGGGCCAGCGCTGTTCGGAGGAGTCCGGTGAGTTCGTCGCCGTCCTTGGGTGCGGTGACCGTCATGCCGGGAACCGCGAGCAGATATGGAATGTCGTACAGCCCCATGTGGGTCTGGCCGTCTTCACCCACCAGCCCAGCGCGGTCCATGCAGAACACCACCGGCAGGTGCTGGATTGCGACGTCATGGATGATGTTGTCGTAGGCCCGCTGCAGGAACGTGCTGTAGATGGCGCACACGGGACGTATCCCCTGCGTGGCCAGCCCTGCCGCGAAGGTGACCGCGTGGCCCTCGGCGATTCCAACATCGAAGAAGCGATCCGGGTGCGCCTTCTGGAACACGGCGGTGCCGGTGCCCGATGGCATGGCGGCGGTTATTGCCACCACGCGCTTGTCTTCCTTCGCCAGCTGGGTGAGCGAATCGCCAAAAACCTGGGTCCAGGTCGGCGGACCGCTGGCCGGCTTCCGTGCCTCACCGGTCTCCGGATCGTAGGCCGCCAGGCCGTGCCACTTCTCCTTGTTGGCTTCGGCGTAGGAGAAGCCCTTCCCCTTCTGGGTCAGGACATGGACCAGCCGGGGCCCGCTCATCTTGCGGACGAACTCCAGCGTCTCGCACAGCTTCTCAACGTCGTGCCCGTCGATGGGACCGAAGTAGCGGAAGCCGAGCTCCTCGAACAGCATTCCCGGCGACCAGAGGTTCTTGACGCTCTCCTCGACGTTCCGGGCGAATTCGACCACCTTGTCGCCGAACACTTCACCCAGCTTGAGGGTGACGCCCTTCACCGCCTCGCGCATGGTGTTGGTGCGGGGATTGGCCACGATGCCACCCAGCATCTTGCTGACCGCACCCACATTGGGCGAGATCGACATCCCGTTGTCGTTCAGGATGACGATCAGGTCAGTGTCGGAGTGGCCGGCGTTGTTGAGGCCTTCGTACGAGAGGCCGCATGTGAGAGCGCCGTCTCCCAGCACCGCCACAACCTTGTTGCTCCCGCCCTGGAGGTCGCGCGCGGTGGCCATGCCCAGCGCCGCGCTCACCGCGGTGCCCGCGTGGCCGGCGCCGAACTGGTCGTGGGGGCTCTCGGTGCGCTTGAGGAATCCGGAGATGCCCCCTGCCTGGCGCAGCGTGGGGAACTTTTCGTTGCGTCCGGTGAGCAGCTTCCAGGCATATGCCTGGTGCCCCACGTCCCACACGATCTTGTCGGTTGGGGAATCGAACTCGTGCAGCAGCGCAATCGACAGCTCCACCACGCCCAGGCTGGCTCCGATGTGGCCGCCGGTGAGCGAGCAGCAGTCGATGAGCCGGTTGCGGATCTCCTCGGCCAGTTCCGGGAGCTGGTCGCGATTCAGCTGCTTCAGGTCCTCAGGACCCGAAATGTGGTCAAGCAGGCTCATTCGTACGTCCAGAAGAAGTCAGGAACTCCTGTTCACAATATAGCGGGCCAGTCCGGCGAGGGTCTCGGCCCGACGCCCCCCTTCCAGCGATGCCACGGCCTCGGCCGCCAGGCGGTCGGCCTCCGCACGGGCGGCATCCAGACCCAGCACGGAGGCATAGGTGGCCTTGGCAGCCTCCCGGTCCTTGCCAGCGGTCTTGCCCAGCGTCTCGCTGGTACCGGTCGAGTCCAGCATGTCGTCGGCAATCTGGAAGGCCAGCCCGATGCGCTCGCCGTAGAGGCCCAGGGCGGACAGCGCCGGCTCCGGCGCCGCTGCAGCCTGGCCTCCGAGGAGACAGGATGCGCGGATGAGCGCGCCCGTCTTTCCCCGATGGACCTGAACCAGCTCGTCCAGGCTCAGCGTCCGGCCTTCTGCCTCGAGGTCGAGCCACTGGCCGCCCACCATGCCCTCCACACCGCTGGCCCGGAAGAGCTCGGACGCCATCCGTCCCAGCACCGTGGCCGATAGTCCGAGTTCGTCGGCCGCTTCGGCCAGCACTTCGGCAGCCACGGGGACCAGCAGGAACCCGGCCCGCGTCGCGGTCTCGACGTCGAACGCGCGATGAGTTGTGGGCCTGCCGCGGCGGAGGTCATCGTCGTCCATGCATGGCAGGTCGTCGTGCACCAGCGAGTAGGCGTGCACAGTCTCGAGTGCGGCGAGCACGCCGTCGATGCCATCGCTGGTGCCTCCAGCCCATCGATATGAGGCGAGCGCAAGCGCGGCGCGGATCCGCTTGCCGGGGCTCCGCAGCGCATACGCCACCGCATCACCCAGCATGCCTCCCTGCCGCTCAGCGACGCGCGTGGCCCAGCTGTCGAGCCGCCGGTCAGCGCGATCGCGCGCGTCGGCCAGGAGTGATGTGACCGGATCAGAGGTCGAGATCATCGGTGCCCAGTACGCCACCAGCCTGCTCCAGCACCTGCTGGACCCGCAGCTCCGCCTGCTCCAGCCGGGCACGCGCAGCCCTGAGGCGGATAACGCCCTCCTCGAAGAGCACGAGCGCCCGGTCGAGATCGACATCGTTGCCCTCCAGCTGGCGCACTATCGTTTCCAGCCTGGCGATTGCCTGATCCAGGGTTTCCTCTCCGTCGGCACCGGCGCCAGCACCTGTGGCGTCCGGCTGCGTCTGGCGTCCACGCGGCTTGCTCATGTGCCCTCCTCGACCCTCGCTGCGATGCGGCCATCCCAGAGCCGCAAGCGGAACGGATCTCCTTCGGTGAAGTCGGCTGTGCGAGACAGAACCCGTCCGTCGGCGCCCTGGGCGACGGCGTAACCCCGCTCGAGCACCCGGAGCGGACTCAGCGCGTCGAGCGTCGCACCAGCGCGCTCAAGCTGGTGGCGGCGGCGGACGATGGTGGCCTCCATGGCGGCGCGATACCTGTCCCCGTAGCGCTCCACCCGCTCGGCGGCCAGCCGGCAGCGCCGCGAGAGCAGGGACGCGAGCCGGACGCCCGCGTCATCCAGCTCGCGACGAACCGACCTCACGTCGGGGAGCGCCAGTTCCATCGCGGCAGACGGGGTGGCCGCGCGCATGTCCGCCACCAGGTCGGTGAGCGAGATGTCGGTCTCGTGTCCCACTGCCGAAATGGTGGGTACACTGACTGCGGCGAGCGCCCGGCATACGATCTCGGCATTGAAGGCGGCGAGGTCCTCGCGCGCTCCCCCACCCCGGCCCACCACACAAAGGTCGAGCGCGTCCAGGCGGTTGACCAGCGCCAGTGCCCGTGCGATCGACTGGGGCGCATCCGCACCCTGGACCCGGGCCGGTACCACCAGCAGCGACGCAAGGGGCCACCGCTTTCTCGTCACGGTGACGATGTCGCGCAGTGCAGCGCCATCGGTGCTCGTCACGACGGCGATGCGTACCGGATACGCGGGAAGGCCCCGCTTTCTCGAAGGATCGAGCAGGCCGTCCTTGAGCAGCACCGCCTTCACCCGCTCGAGTTCGCGCTGGGCTGCGCCCATTTGCGAAGTGGGCAGGATGAGCCTGGCGGTGAAGCGGAACTCGGACTTTTCCTCCCAGAGCCCCGCGCGGCCAAAGACGTATACTTCGGTCCCGTCCGCGAGCACCGCCTTCGACTTGACGTCGTTGCGCCAGAGGACGCACTTCATCTGGCTGGCGGCGTCGCGCAGGGTGAAGTAGTGATGCCCGCTCTTCCAGATCCGGTACTCGGTTACCTCTCCCCGGACCCACATGTCGCGCAGGCCCTGCCGGAGAAGCTGCGAGGCAGTGCGCGCGACGTCCGAAACAGAGACGACCTCGTCGGGAGGTGATCCCTCGGGGGCGGAGAAAAGGTCCATGATCGCTGCGAATGCGGGACGCCGGCCGGCGCCCGGTCAGGCGAGCTGTTCCGCTGCCTGGAGCGTGTTGCGAAGCAGCATGGCGATGGTCATCGGGCCCACCCCGCCGGGCACCGGGGTGATGGCGGCTGCAACCTCGCTTACCGGCTCGAAGGCGACGTCACCCACCAGCCGGTGGCCACGGGGGCGTGTGGGATCGGCCACACGGTTGATGCCGACATCGATGACGACGGTGCCGGGCGAGACCATGTGCGCGGTGACGAACTCCGGCTTGCCGATGGCCACCACCAGGATATCGGCGGTGCGAGTGATGGCAGGCAGGTCCTTCGAGCGTGAATGACAGACCGTGACCGTGGCGTTGCCACCGGGCTCGTTCAGGAGGAACAGCGACGCCATCGGCTTGCCGACGATGTTGGAGCGGCCCACTATCACCGCGTGTGCACCGCTGGTCTCGATGCCGTTCCGCACCAGGAGCTGCTGGACGCCGTACGGAGTGCAGGGCCGGAACGCCGTTGCGTGCCCGGTGGACAGCCGGCCCACGTTGATGGGGTGGAACCCGTCCACGTCCTTCGCCGGGTCGATCCGGAGCAGCACCGCCTCGGAATCGATATGCTTCGGGAGCGGGAGCTGGACCAGGATGCCGTGGATGGCGGGATCGGCGTTGAGCCGGTCTATCGTGCCCAGCAGCGTTTCCTGGGTGATCGTGTCCGGGAACTGGATGGTCTCCGAGTGCATTCCCGCCTCGATCGTGGCCTTGCCCTTCGATCGCACGTAAACGTGGCTGGCGGGATCCTCGCCCACGATGACCACCGCCAGGCCCGGCCTCAGCCTGCCGGACATGCTCGCCACGTCGCCCGCAACCTCGGCCCGGATCTGCTTCGCCAGCGCCGCACCGTCGAGGATGATCGCGCTCATCGGGCCACCCCCACTGCCCGGGTCTCGCGGATCACCACCACCCTGATCTGGCCGGGATACTGGAGCTCGTTCTCGATCTTCTTCGCGATGCTCTCCGAAAGCTCGATGGCGGAAGCGTCGGAGATCCGGTCGGGAGTCACGATTACGCGCACTTCGCGGCCAGCCTGGATGACATTGCATTTCTCCACACCGTTGAATCCACCGGCTATCTCCTCCAGGCGGGTGAGCCGCTTCACGTAGGTTTCGAATGCCTCTCGTCTGGCACCTGGGCGGGAACCGGAGATGGCGTCGGCGGCCTGCACCAGGACTGATTCAGCGGAGTCGTGGGGAACGTCGTTGTGATGGGCCTCGATGCAGTTGATGACTGCGGCGGACTCACCGAAGCGGCGCGCCACGTCGACACCCAGCTCGACGTGAGTGCCCTCGCTGTTGTGGGTCAACACCTTGCCCACGTCATGCAACAGGCCGCCCCGCTTGGCCAGCGCCACATCGAGCTTGAGTTCCGCCGCCATCATCCCCGCGAGCCAGGCCACTTCCTTCGAGTGATCGAGAATGTTCTGGCCGTAGGACGTGCGATAACGCATCCTGCCAATGAGCTTGATCAGTTCCGGATGGAGCCCGTGAATCCCGGTGTCGAAGGCGGCGGACTCGCCCAGCTCCACCAGCTGCTCCTCGAGCTCCTTGCCGCACTTGACCACCAGCTCCTCGATCCGGCCGGGATGAATCCGCCCGTCCTGGATCAGCAGTTCGAGCGCCCGGCGCGCGGTTTCCCGGCGGATGGGGTCGAAGCACGAAACCACCACGGTATCAGGAGTGTCGTCGATGATGACGTCCACGCCGGTGGCCTGCTCGAAGGCGCGGATGTTGCGGCCCTCGCGCCCGATGATCCGGCCCTTCATCTCGTCGCTCGGCAGGGTCACGGTGCTGACGGTGGTCTCGGCGGTGTGCTCCGCCCCCAGCCGCTGCACCGCCATCGCGATGATGCGGCGGGCGTCCTTGTCGGCGCTGCGGCGGGCCGCCTCCTTGATGTCACGCGCAAGCGCTGCCGCCTGTCCCCGCGCCTCGTCCTCCACCCGCTGCAGGATCTCCCTCCGGGCATCGGCCACCGACAGTCCCGCCACCCGTTCGAGCCGGGTCGCGACCTGCTCTTCCCGGCCGTGGAGTTCCTTTTCCCGCTCGGCCAGTTCCCGGTCGCGCCCGACCAGCTTCTGCTCCCGCTCGGCCTGCTCCCGGTCGCGCGATCGAAGTTCCTCCATCCGCCGGTCCAGCTCGCGACTCTTCTCCTCGGTGCGCCGCTCCTGACGTTCCGCGTCCTCGCGATGGCGGCGGCCCTCCTGCTCCGCAGCATCGCGCTGGCGCTGCAGCAGTGCGCCCGCTTCGGCTTCGGCGTCGCGCTTGAGCCGGGCAGCGTCGCGTTCCGCAGCAGACGTGAGGGCGCTCGCTTCGGTGCGGGCCGACTCGAGAAGTCCCTCCCCTTTCCGCCGCTGGCCCCCGATCCAGCCCATTGCGACCAGTCCGGCGACCAGCGCACCGGCGAGGGCCGCGGCAATGAGCGCCCAGAGCGGGAAGGTCACGCCGCGCCCCGCTTCCCGCGCTTGGCGGGCGGCAGCAGCCGGGCCACATCCCCGGCCAGCGCTTCAACCCGGTCGGCAATCTCACGGTCCCCGCGCCGAGCCTGAAACAACTCATCGGTGATAGCGAGCGCCGCGAGCACAGCGGCCTTGTGGCTCTCCACCGACGGCATGCTGTCCCGCACCCGCTTGAGTGCGGCATCGAGGTAGGCGGCAACTTCCC
The DNA here is from genome assembly GCA_946479805.1 of uncultured Gemmatimonadota bacterium. The sequence continues at coordinate 23,973 of CAMLHP010000003.1, forward strand.
GGGTGTATTCCGGCGGCAGCTCTGACTTGACGCTGTATTCCTCGCCACCAATCGTCACGCGAACCGCGCTTCGTGCGTTCATGCAGCTCCTCCCGCCTGCTCTTCGAGGAACGAGATGCGGGTCAGAATACCGCGAAGCCGCTCCCGTGCCGCATCGGTGCGCTGGCGCAATGCCTGGTTCTCGTTTTCGAGTTCGACTACCCGCCTGCGCAAGGTCGATGCATCGGCGCCGGTGGCACCGCCTGCCGACCGCAACTCGGCAAGCTCGGCCTCGGCCTTGAGAGACCGCCGCCGCCATCCCGCAAGTTCATCCAGCAGCGTCCGCACCAGGGACTCGAGGTCATCGAGCGCGCGCTGGTCCGGACGTTCGTAGGTATATGCCACGTGGTCTACTCCGTCCGCGATTGATCGCGCCGCCGGGTGCCAGTTGCCCGTTCCAGTGCTTCCAGCAAACGGGCCTCTGCCCGGTCCACCTCCGCCGCCTCCAAGGTACGGTCTGGAGCGCGGAAGGTGAGCCGGAAGGTGAGGCTGCGCTGGTCCGCACTTACCCGCGGACCGCGATATTCGTTCACAACGGCAACGGATTCTAGCACTTTCACGCCCGCCCCGCCCAGCGCGTCGCGAATCGCCGCGGCACTCACCCCGGCGGGCACCAGCAGGGTCACGTCCCGCTCCGACGACGGGGTAGCTGGCAGTGGCCGGTAACGGGTCACCGCCGGAGGCCGGGAATCGATGGCCACCTCCAGCCCGAAGAGCGGCGCGGCCCAGGCCGGCTGGTCTGCGTCCAGCGGCCCCGCATGGCCCACCTCGCGCCCGTCTCCACTGCGCACGACCCAGCCACTGTCGGTGGGCTCGACGGTGGCACCGGGCGCGGCCGCATCCACGACCGCCCTCAGCATCCCGCGAATGTCCCATACGTCTGCGTCGGAAGCGGCGCCGCTCCAGTGGCCCGGCGCCCTGGCGCCGCTGACAACCGCGGCGACCGCCTGGGTCTCCCGGGGAGCATTGCCATCAGCACGCTCGAAAACCGTGCCCACCTCGAACAGCCGCACATCCCTGACATGCGCGGCCCAGTTGCGCTCGGCCTGGCCCACGAGCGAGGGGAGAAGTCTCCTCCGAAGCGCCCCTTCCTCGCTGGAGAGCGGATTCTGGAGCCGGACTGCATCGGGCCCATCGGGAGGGGTCAGCGGCAGCGTCACCACCTCCAGCATGCCCAGGCCCATCAGTCGCTGGCGGACGCGATGGGCGGCGGTCCAATCGGCGGCATCCGGCATCGAGCCCACCCGGAAGCCGCGCAGATCATCGGGGATGTTGCCGTAGCCGAAGACCCGGGCGACCTCCTCGATGAGATCGATCTCCTGCTGGAGATCGGGGCGCCAGCCAGGCACGTCCACCGCAATGCGGCGTTCCTCGGGCTTGGCCACGCAGGTAGCCCCGATGGCCACCAGCTGATTCTCCACCGTCTTCTGGTCGAGCTCGACGCCCAGCACCTGGCTCACCCGGTCGAGCCGGAGGAAGATGCGAGGAGGGTGTGTCACGCTGGGCCAGAGGTCGAGCGGCTCACCGTCGAGCTTGCCTCCGGCAGTGGCCATGATCGTTGCGATGCACCGGCGGAACGGCTCTTCGGCGCCCCACAGGTCCACGCCACGCTCGAAGCGGTGGCTCGCGTCAGTGGAAAGCCCCAGTGCGGTACGGCCGGCGCGTATGCGCGACGGCTTGAACCAGGCGCACTCGAGCACCACATCGGTGGTCTCGGAACTCACCTCGGTACTGGAGCCGCCCATCACGCCTCCGGCGCCGATGACGCCATCGGCATCGCAGATGGCGATGGTGCCTGCGGCCAGCTTGCGTTCGACCCCGTCGAGGGTCGTGAGCTTCTCGCCCCCCGCCGCTCGCCGCACCACGATCTCCGGACCGCTCAACCGGGAGAGATCGTACGCATGCATCGGCTGGCCGTGCTCCAGCATCGCCAGGTTGGTGGCATCCACCACGTTGCTGATGGAGCGGACGCCCACCGACTCGAGCCTCCGCTTGAGCCACTCGGGCGAGGGGCCCACCTTCACGCCGCGAATCACCGCCGCGTGGAAGCGGGCACAGCCGTCCTGGTCCTCGATGGCGATGCGGACACCGCCGACTTTCGCCGGCTCGGCGGCTCGGCGGCTCGGCGGAATCGCGAGTGGATCTGCGCCTGGCAATTCCGGCAGCCTGAATGGGATGCCAAAGGACGCGGCGAGTTCGCGCGCGACACCCTTGTGCCCCAGGAGGTCGGGCCGATTGGGCGTGACGTCCACTTCGAACCGGTGGTCTGCCAGCGGAAACGCGTCGAGGAGCGGAGTCCCCGGCGCGGCGTCGGTTGGCAGCTCCCAGATGCCTTCGTGGTCCTGTCCCAGTCCCAGCTCGCGCTCGGAGCAGAGCATTCCTTCGCTCACCTGGCCCCGGATCTTGCGCCGGTCCAGCTTGAGCCCGCCTGGCAGCGTGGTGCCGACCCGGGCGAAGGGATAGCGCTTGCCGGCAGTGACATTGGGTGCGCCGCACACGACGTGCTTAGGCTCGGCGCCGCCATCGTTGACTTGGCAGAGCCTGAGCCGGTCGGCGTCGGGATGGGGGCGAACGTCCTGGACCAGGCCGACCACCACCTCCGCGATGTCCTGGTGCAGCGGCTCGACGGAGTCGACCGGGGCGCCGAGCATCGCGAGTCGTTCGGCCACGTCACGCGGGTCGAGCTGGCGGCGGAGGAAATCCTCGAGCCAGCGGCGGGACACGTTCACGCCAGCACCTCCGGCAATCCTGCCAGCTGGCGGAGCAGCCGCATGTCGCCGTCGTAGAGCAGCCGGATGTCGGTAATGCCGTAGCGCAGCATCGCGATCCGTGCTGGTCCCATGCCGAAGGCCCAGCCGGTATAACGCTCCGGGTCGACTCCGGTGTTCTCCAGCACCGCCGGGTGCACCATGCCGCAGCCCAGCACTTCCATCCAGCCGCTCCCCTTGCAGGCGGGGCAGCCGCTCCCGTGGCAGAGCTGGCACTCGACGTCCATTTCCGCCGACGGCTCGGTGAAGGGGAAATAGGACGGCCGGAATCGGGTGCGCACATCGGGCGCAAAGAAGCGGCGCGCGAAATGATTGAGCGTGGCCTTGAGGTCCACGAAGGAAATGCCTTCGTCGACGGCGAGGCCTTCGATCTGCGCGAATGCCGGGGCATGCGATGGATCGAAGGGATCCTTGCGGTAGCACATGCCCGGGATCACGCATCGCACCGGCAGCTGCTGGTTCAGCAGGGTGCGGATCTGCACCGGGCTGGTGTGGGTACGGAGCAGCTGGCGTCCACCCCGCTCACCCGGAAGCTCGGGGAGGTCGAGGTAGAGCGTGTCGTGCTGGTCCAGCGCCGGATGGTCGTGCGGGAAGTTGAGCGAGTAGAAATTGTACCACTCGCTCTCGGTCTCGGGGCCGAGCGCCACGACGAAGCCGAGCTCGCGGAAAATGCCGCAGATCTCGTCGATCACGCGGGTGACTGGATGGGGCGCTCCAATCCACTGCTGGCGGCCGGGCATGGTCCGGTCGATGGAGGCCTGCTCGGCGCGCTTCGCTGCCAGCGCGAGTTCCGCCTTCCGGCTATCGATGGCCTGCTCGAACGCCTGCTTGACGCGATTGACCGCTGCACCGAATGCCCGGCGCTCCTCGGGAGGGAGCTCGGGGATCCGCTTCGAGGCGGCGGTGAGGAGTCCTGCCTTCCGGCCCAGCACGGCGATGTGCTCGGCCTCGAGCGCGTCGGCATCTAGGCCCGGCACCGCGGCAAGGCGCGGCTGGAGCGCGTCGAGGTCAGGAAATCCGGTGGACTCGGTCATTTGGATGATGGAAGCAGGGTGATGCGCGCGTGGGGCCTCCCGCAACTGGCGAGCGGCCCCACGTCGGGAACGGCTGGCGAAGGGCCGGCGGTGCCGGCCACCTGGTCAGGACGCCTTCTTGGCCAGCTCGGCGATCTTGCCGAACGCCTCCAGGTCCCGGACCGCGAGGTCGGCGAGCACCTTGCGGTTGACCTCGACGCCGGCCTCCTTGAGCCCCGCCATGAGGCGGCTGTAGCTGAGCCCGTGCATCCGGGCCGCGGCGTTGATCCGGGTGATCCAGAGCGCACGGAACTCGCCCTTCTTCTTGCGCCTGTCGCGGTAGGCGTAGCGCATGCCGCGCTCGACCGTCTCCTTGGCCGACTTGTAGAGCTTGCTCCGTCCGCCGCGAGCGCCCTTCGCGGCTTCCATGATCTTCTTCTTGCGGGCGTGGTGCGCAACGCCGCCTTTGACTCGTGGCATGGCTGCTCCTTACGCCTGCAGGAGGCGATTGACCCGCGGGAAATCAGCAGAACTGACGAGGTCGCCCTTCTTCAGCTTGTTCTTGCGCTTCCGGGTCTTCTTGGTCAGGATGTGCGAATGGTTCGCGTGGAAGCGCTTGAGCTTCCCCGAGCCAGTCGTCTTGAAGCGCTTGGTGGCCGCGCGCTTGGTCTTCATCTTCGGCATTACGGTCTCCTGGGACTTCCGTCCGGTTTACTTCGGCGCCAGCACCATGGTCATGTTGCGGCCCTCGAGCTTGGCGTCCATCTCCACCTTGCCCACGTCGGCCAGGGTGTTGGCCACCCGGTCGAGGACGGCCTTGCCGAACTCGACGTGGGCCATCTGCCGGCCGCGGAACATCATGGTGACCTTGACCTTGTTCCCCTCGCCCAGGAACTCGCGGGCGTGTCGGGTCTTGAAGTCGAAGTCGTGGTCCTCGATGTTGGGCCGCAGCTTCACTTCCTTCAGCTGGATTACGTGCTGCTTCTTCCGGGCGGCGCGCGCCGCCTTGGCTTCCTCGAACTTGTACTTGCCGTAGTCCATGATCTTGACGACGGGTGGGCGCGCCATCGGCGCCACTTCCACCAGGTCAAGCCCCCGCTCGATGGCGGCGGACAGGGCTTCATCTACCGGGAGGACTCCCAGTTGTTCACCACCGGGGCCGATCACCCGGACCGGGCTGATACGGATCTGACGATTGACTCGAGTTCGGCGCTCGCGCTCGTTGCTGGACAGTGGCAGTCTCCAGACCTAAGGGAAAAAAGAACGGACACCCAGGGCAGCCGGATGTCCGTTCGTCGCGACGCCGTAACACCGGCGCTGCGCTCTCTCTCGGACCCGGTCACTCTGCACAGGGCAGGTTCAAGGGTGGAGCCGGCTGGGCCGACCCGCTTGGGCACTGGGGAGAATCTAGCCGGAGCCGGGCGGCAAGTCAATTCGGAGGGCCAGGCGGGTGGACGGATAGACGGACAGACGGGTAGACGGACAGGCGGAAGCGCCATCAGAAAGAGGAGGCGCCACTTTCTCACTTCTGACGTCTCAAGTCTCAACTCTCAACTCATCCTCCAGCACCACCTGCGCCCCTTTGGCCCTGACCCTGCCCCACGCCACCACCGGGTCGTGCTCGAACACCATCAGCCACTCCTCCTGCACTGCCTCGCGCAGGATGGTCCGCTTGGTCTCCAGGGTCCGGAGCGGCTCCAGGTCGTACCCCATGATCCAGGGCAGGCGCATGTGGGCCGAGGTGGGTATCAAGTCGGCCACGAAGGCCGCGGTCTCGCCCGCATCCTCCACCAGCACCGCCTGGTGCCAGGGCACGTGACCCGGCGTGAGCCGGGCGCTGATACCCGGCAGGATCTGCTGGTCACCATTGAGCATCCGGAACTTCCCCGCCGTGGCTATGGGCTCGAAGTTGGCCGGGAAGTAACTGGCGCGTGTCCGCTCATTGGTGTTCCGGGCAAACTCGAGCTCCCCCCGCTGCACCACATAAGTGGCATTGGGATAGGTGAGCCTGAGCTCACCCTCTTCCTCCCCGCCCTCCACGGGCGCCCGCCACGTGTTGCCTCCGGCATGATCAAAATGCAGGTGGGTGTTGATGACCCACTTGATGTCTTCCGGCCGGTGCCCCAGCTCCAGCAGCGCGTCCTCCAGCTGGCTGCGTGACTCGCGGCCAGGATTCTCGATCCCGTAAATGTCGTGGAACTTGGGGTCTTCCTTTGTGCCCACAGCCGTGTCGATCAGCACCAGGCCATCGTCGTGCTCCACCAGGAGGCAGCGCATCGCCAGCGGGATCCGGTTCCTCTCGTCCGCCGGGATCTGGCGCTCCCAGAGCGGCTTCGGCACCACGCCAAACATCGCCCCGCCGTCCAGCCGCTGGGTTCCGCCCTCCAGCGTGTGGCAGCGGAACCTTCCCACAGTGAAGGAGTGCACCAGGGTCACAGCGGACCCTCCGCCACCGAGTCGCTGCGAGGCTCGCTGGGCATGGCGGAGCGCTTCCTGCGACGAGCGGCGATGGCACGGGTCTCCGCCATCGCCTCGAGATCCTGCAGCGTGCGCGCACCCTTCTCGCGCGCTCGGTCCATGAGCCGGCCCAGCAGGTCGGCAGTAGCCATGGCGTCGCCAGCGGCGCGATGCCGGGCGGTGTTCGCGAGGCCGAAGTGCTGCGACAGGTTGTCGAGTCCGCAGGACCTGACTTCGCGCACCAGCTTTCGAGCCAGCCGCACGGTGCAGACCCTGGGGCCGTCCAGCGCCACGTCGCGCGCGCGATCGAGCTCGGCCGAGACGAATGACCAGTCGAATCGTGCATTGTGGGCCACGAACACCCGGCCACCCAGGGCGCCCAGCACGTCGTCGGCGATATCAGCGAAGCGCGGCGCCGACCTGACCATGTCGTTGGAGATGCGGGTCATGCGGGTGATCATGGCGGGGATGGGTCGTTCGGGATTGACCAGCGATTCATAGACCAGCTCGCGACGCCCGCCCTGCACCACCACCACCGCGATGTCGGTGATGCGATCTCCCCCGCGCGCGCGCATGCCGGTGGTCTCGACATCCACCACCGCGAAGGCGCACTCGTCCAGCAGGGGCGAGTCCTGGGCCTCGGCCACCAGCGCCCAGCGCCCGTCGGCCAGCCGATGGACCCGGGGGTCGGCGCCCAGCAACGCCAGCAGCAGCCGCTCGGCCACCGCGCGCGGCGCGTTGGGCATTCCCAGCACCCCGGCACAAAGCACACCCGATCGGGCCGGCCCGACGCGCAGTTCTGCCAGTACCCGGTCCAGCAGGGTGCCAGTGGGATGGGCCGAAAGGCCCGTCACGCGTCGTCTCGCCTGAGCGGAAGTGTCATGCAGCGGGGGCCACCGCCGCCCCGGACGATCTCGCTTCCCACCACGGAGATGGCCACGCGCTCATTCTGCGGGACGGGAGCGTGTCCCTGCAGGAAATCGGTGCCCGGCACGATCCGGAAGCCGGCCAGCTCCAGCTCCCTGAGAGTTGCTTCGTTGCGGGCATAGCTGATGACCTGTCCCGGCCGCACCGCGAGGAAGTTGCAGGCCGAGCTCCATTGCTCGCGGTCCTGGGTGGTGCGGTGGTTGCCGCCCGCGAATATGGGCTCTATGGGGAGTGATACCTCGCGCAGCGCAGCGAACAGGTTGGGCATCTCCCGCACGCCAGCATCGTCCCGGCGGCGGTGCAGGATCGGCAACCGCTCAGCCCCGACGAAGAATGGGGGATAGACCACGCTCAGGTCGCGGTCCACCTGGGAGAATATCATGTCGAGGTGTATGGCGGTCGGCGCCTTGGGCATCACCACCACCAGCACATCGGTGACGGTGCCCTGGCTGAACAGCACGTCGGTCAGCTGGTCCAGCGCCGCGGTGGATGATCTCTCGCTGAAGCCCAGCAGCACCAGGTCCGGGCGCAGCACATGCACGTCCCCGCCTTCGAGGGTGTAGTTGTTGCGCCGCTCCTCGGAGCCGTCGTAGAGGATGCCGGCGTTCTCGAGCTCGGGATGGAAGCGGAAGAGCGTCTTGATCAGCAGCTCCTCGGTCCATCGCACGCCGTAGCGCATGGAGCCGACCACTGCGTGCCCGCCGATCACCATTCCGATGTCGCGAGGGAAGAACAGGTTGGGCAGTGCCGGTAGTGCGTATCCCACTTCATTGAGCGCCCGGGAAACCGGGCCGGCGTCCTCCTCGACCCCCTCGATGAGCATCGAGACCAGGTCGCCGGGCGGAAGCGCCGACAGCCGCTGGGCCAGCGGCTCGGAGGGCACGACATCCAGGGTGCGGCTGATCAGGAACTCGCGCGCCTCCGGCAGTTCAAGCGCCTCGCCCAGCAGCTGCCGCACTTGATGGACCTTCGAGAATCGCTCCAGCACCGCCACGAACTGGCGATGCTCCCGCTCGGCGCTCTCCACGCTGATGATGTCGTCGTAGAGGTAGTCCTCACGGTTGCCTGGCGTCACCGCCTCCAGCTCGAGGCCGGGCGTGTGCACCAGGACTGATTGGAGGGGGCCGGTTTCGGATGTGACGTGGAGCATGCTCGAACTTAATGGCGTAGGGCATAAGGCATAGGGCTTAAGGCAATTGCCCTAAGCCCTAAGCCCTACGCCCTAAGCCCAATCTCCAAAGCCTAGCGGTTCGTCAATCCATAGCTGAGCGTCTCCAGCTCCAGAGCGAGGTTGACGCTCTTCGCCACCACATCGTCCGGGAGCACCAGCTGGGTCGGGGCGAAATTGAGGATGGCCCTGACCCCCAGCTTCACCAGCCGGTCGGCCAGCGGCTGGGCAGCTTCTGCAGGAGTCACGACAACCGCCATGTCCACCGGGTCGGCGGATACCACTTCCTCGAGGGTCGATATGTCGCGGATGGTGAGGCCGTTCCACTCCCGGCCGATCTTGCCGGGGTCGATGTCGAAGATCGCGACGATGTCGAATCCCCGCTGGCGGAAACCACGGTACTGCGCGAGCGCACTGCCGATCTTGCCCGCCCCGATCATCGCCACCTTGTAACGCCGATCGAGACCCAGGATTCCGCGGAGGCGGGTCACCAGCTCCGGAACCGGATATCCCAGTCCCCGCTTGCCGAAGGATCCGAAGTTGGAGAGGTCCTTCCGCACCTGTGCCGAGGTGGTACCGCCTCGCCCGGCCAGCGCCTCCGAACTCACGGTGGCGATGCCCTGGGTCTCAAATTCTTCCAGCAGCCTGAGATACAGCGACAAGCGGCGGATGGTGGAGTCGGCAACCTTGCGCATCTTCTGCTTTGTGAAATGATTCACAAAGCTACTCGCTGCGCCACCCCGCGTCAACGACTTCGGCAAAGAGCCGCGCCATCCCCGAGGTGTCGACCTGCTCCGGCCGGGCAATCGGCTCCAACCCTGCGCGGACCAGCGGCTCCAGCGCGCGGCCGGCCTCCCATCCGGTCAGCTCGCGCATGCCCCGCCCCAGCTGCTTTCGCCTGAAGCCAAACAGGCCGGTTACGAAGCGGCGGAACTCGGCTACCCTGACAAAATCCACCAGCGGCTGGTCAAGTGGCGTGAGCCGAACCAGCGCAGAGTCCACCCTGGGTGGGGGACGAAATGCCCCGGCCCGGACGGAGAACAGCTTTTCTACTTTCGCTACCGCGGTTACTCCCACGGTCAGGGCACCCCAATCCCGCGAGCCGGGACTGGCCGCCAGGCGGTCCGCCACTTCCTGCTGGATCAGGAAGACGATGACCCGCGCCAGCGGCGGAGTGAGCGCCCGCTCCAGCAGGGGCGACGTGATGTTGTAGGGGATGTTACCGGTGACGGCCCAGCGAGCGAGGTCGGGATGGCCTGACGCAGCGTGCCAATCGACATCCAGTGCGTCAGCTTCGACGATCTCGACGGCGGGCACCCGGCGCTTGAGGCCCTCGATCATGTCGGGGTCGCGCTCGATGGCGACGACCCGCGCGCCCCGCGCAGCCAGTGCCTCCGTCAGTCCACCGGGACCGGGGCCGATTTCGAGCACGGTGTCGCCGGCGGCGGCACCGGTGGCAGCGGCGATGCGTTTGAGGATGCCCGGGTCCGAGAGGAAATGCTGGCCGAGGCGCTTCTTGGGGGGAGCCACGTCAGAGCCGGGCCACAGCCTCGTCGGTCGTGGCGGCAAGGGGAAGAATCGAGTCCAGCTTGGTGAGTTCCATCAATGCCCGGAGGTCGTCCTCGAGCGCCGCAGCGTGCAGCTCACCTCCGGCTTCGCGCATGCGCCGCGCCAATCCGGCCAGCGCCGCCAGCCCCGAGCTGTCGATGTATGGTGTCGCACTGAAATCGAGCACTATCCTGCGCTGGCCGGCATCGATGGCGTTTCCAACCATGGTCTCGAGCTCGCCCCGGTCGGCGACGGTCAACTGTCCCACCACCCGTACCACCAGCGCCGGTCCCCGCTCCTCCTTGATCAGGTTCATCCGTCCGCCTCCGGAACCTCGTTGGCCTGCAGCGCCACCATGGCAGCAACGTACACGATGTCGTCCACCGAAGCGCCCCGGGATAGGTCTGCCATCGGCAGCGCCAGCCCTTGAAGGATGGGACCGATGGCGGTCGCACCCGACAGCCGCTGCACCAGCTTGTAGGCGATATTTCCACTGTCGAGATCCGGGAAGACCAGCACGTTGGCGCGCCCGCCTATTGGCGAACGGGGTGCCTTTCGCTGGGCGACGTCGCTTGCCAGCGCCACGTCTCCCTGAACTTCCCCATCCGACGGCACCCCGGGCGCCATCTCGCGGAACAGTCGGGCCGCCTCGCGCACCTTCTCGACCCGGGGCCCACCGGCACTGCCCTTGGTGCTGTAGGAAAGGAATGCAACGCGGGGTTCGTCACCGACCAGCCGGGCCCGGTCTCGCGATGCCGCGAGCGCAATCTCGGCCAGTTGCTGCGCGGTAGGTTCGGGCACAACGGCGCAATCGGTGAATGTGAGCACCTGGCCGTCGGGCGGGACCATGTAGAAGGCGGAGCTGGCGAGCGAGACTCCCGGCTCGCAGCCGATGCTCCAGAGCGCGGCCCGGATCACTTCACCTGTGGTCCGCACCGCGCCTGCGATGCAGCCATCGGCCTCGCCCAGCGCCACCAGCCCGGCGCCGAAGTTGAGCGGGTCGGCGGCGAGGTCGAGCGCATCCACCCCGTCGCGCACCCGGTCGGGACGGCGGGTCCGGAGCAGTTCGGCGACGCGATTGAGCCGCGGATCCGATGCCGGATCTATCCCTCCCAGCCCCAGGAGTATCGGCTCTGCCAGCCCTTCGCTGCTGAGCCGGTCGGCTGCGTCCTGTACTCGCGGGTCCTCGCCCTCGGCGAAGACTATGCGGGCCTTCCTGTCGCGGGCCCGCTGGAGCAGCTCTTGCTCGAACCTCACTTACGGAAACGTTCCTTCAGCGCCCTGGCCACGGAGGGATGAACCAGGTGCGAGACGTCGCCACCGTAACGGGCGACTTCACGCACGATGCTCGAACTCAGGAAGGTGAGGTCCACGGCAGGAACGAGAAAGACAGACTCTACCTGGTCATTGAGCTGCCGGTTCATCAGCGCCATCTGGAACTCGTAATCGAAGTCGCTCACCGCCCGGAGGCCCCGTACCACCATGGTGGCGCCGACGCTGCGGGCGAACTCGACCAGCAGCCCGTCGAACGTGGTCACCGACACGCGTTTGTCGCCGCCTATCACCTCTCGGAGCAACGCCAGCCGCTGCTCGAGGGAAAAGAGCGGCTCCTTGCTCGAGTTGGTCGCAACCGCGACGATGAGCTTGTCACAGAGCGCCAGGCTCCTGCGGACGAGGTCCTCGTGTCCGCGTGTCGGTGGGTCGAACGATCCGGGGTATACCGCGATTCGGGTCATGGCGCGAAGCAGAAGGTGATGGCGGTATCGCCATAGCGTCGGGTCTCATCGCCAGGCAGCGATTCTCCCGCCGAATGCTCGACCGAAAGAATGCGCGCGAACGGCGTCCGGCGAAAGGCCGCGACCAGCGGCTCCGCCAGGGGCACGGTCCAGGGTGGATCGGCCAGCGCCAGGTCATAGGATCCGGCCGGGAGCCTCTCGGCAAACCGGAGCGCATCGCCCCGATGCACGGCGGTGCGCGACTCGACACCCAGCTGGGCGATGTTGGCCTTGAGAGCAGTGAGCGATGCAGCGCCGATCTCGACGAAGTCGGCGCTCCTCGCTCCACGCGACAATGCCTCCAGCCCCAGTGCGCCGCTGCCGGAAAAGAGGTCGAGTACCCGAGCGTCCTGCAAGTCGGCTCCCAGGATGCTCATCCAGGCCTCTCGCACCCTGTCTCCGGTGGGCCGCACCCGCGCGTCCCTGGGCGCCACAAGCCGCCGGCCCCCGAACTCACCGGCCACGATTCTCACTGCGCTGGCGAAAGCGCCACAACCCGCGCCTGCAGTGAGGTGCGTCCATTCCAGGTGTTGGTTTCCAGCCTGAAGGCCGCATCCACCGGGGCATCGGGCGAAAGCCACGGCGCCCGCTCGGCCCAGCCGAAGGCAATTGCCGGCAGCCTGGCGCTGCCGTCCTGCAGCATTCCCTTGATGTGGCGGCCGCCGACCACGGACGGGTTTGCCAGCCGCACGCCACGCACGCCGAAGACCGGCGCTGCGTTGCCGCTGCCGCAAGGTTCCAGATGGCGGCTCAGCCGCTCCAGTTCGTCGGTGGCCTCGTCCAGCGAGATCACCAGGTCCACCCGCTGCTCCGGCCCCAGCATCTCCGGGCTCAGCAGGCCGGCAGCAACCTCGCGAAATCTCTGACGAAAGGCAGCGAGTTGTTCCCGGCGGATGGTGAGTCCTGCAGCCATGTGGTGGCCGCCGAACCGCTCAAGGAACCCGCCGCACTCCACCAGCGCGGCGTGGAGATCGAACGCCGAGATGCTGCGACCGCTGCCCCGTCCGGTCTCTCCCTCGAAGGCGACGAGAAACACGGGCCGACCATAGCGCTCCACCACACGCGACGCCACGATGCCCACCACACCGGGGTGCCAGTCGTCGCTGGCCAGCACAAAAGCCGCGCCCGGGTCACTGGCAAACTCCAATTCCACCTGCGCCAGCGCCTGGTCCTGCATCGCCTGATCCAGCCGCTGACGTTCGCTGTTGAGTTCCTCCAGCTCGGATGCAAGCTGGCGGGCCTCGGCAAGATCGTCGCTCAATAACAGCCTGAGCCCGAGCGAGGCGTCGCCGATGCGTCCTGCTGCATTGAGCCGGGGGCCGAGTACGAAGCCGAGGTGTGATGCGCGAACGGACTGGTCCAGCCGGCTGGACGCCATGAGGGCCTGGAGTCCGGGCCAGCTGGTGTGCGGAAGCAGCTTGAGGCCGTGCTTGACCAGTATCCGGTTCTCACCCACGAGGGGCACCACGTCCGCCACCGTGGCGAGCGCCACGTAGTCCAGCAGGTGCAGCGGGAGGTTCTCGGCCAGGCCCAGTACGGGTACCAGAGCCTGAACCAGCTTGAACGCCACGCCGGTGCCGCAAAGCATCTTGAGGTCTGACGTGTCGTCGGGCCGCTGGGGATTGACGATCACGTCAGCGGGCGGCAATTCCGGACCGGGGAGGTGGTGATCGGTGACGAGGACACGCAGTCCGGCAGCCTTCGCGGCCGCGATGGCGCCCACCGCGGTTATTCCGCAGTCGCAGGTGATGACCAGCCCCACCTTCTCCCTGAGGGCGGCGGCCACTCCGGCAGCTCCAAAGTCATAGCCATCGCGCATTCGGTGCGGCACGAAGGGAAGCACGTCGGCGCCAGCGCTCCGAAGCGCGCGGGTGAGCACTGCGGTGGCCGACTGACCGTCCACGTCGTAGTCGCCATGCACCAGGATGCGGTCGCCGGCATTCACTGCGGCGGCAATGAGCGCGACCGCCTGGTCCATCCCGGCCAGCGAGAAGGGAGACGCCAGATCAGACAGCGGCGCGCGGAGAAAGTTGCGGGCCGCCTCGGCGTTGCCGAATCCGCGCTGGGCCAGCAGCGCCGCGAGCGCGTGGGGAATGCCCAGCTCGGCAGCGAGCGCGGCCACGGCCGGCTCAGGGGCCGGCGTGGCAATGTGCCAGCGGAGAAGCGGCGCGGCGCCGATGACTCCCGTCACCTCCGGCTCATCCTGCTCTTCAGGTAGCGGGCATCGAAGGCGAGCGGATAGCGGCGCCGGAAGTCCTGCCGCCTGCGCTGCTGCTCGACCTTGTCGGTCAGCTCCTCGATTTCGTGCCACTCGGGGCCTGATTTCAGCATCTGTGAAAGACTTTCGTACATGGCATCGTGGTTGGCCCCGGCCAGTGATTCCGCGCGCTCGCGCAACTCGCTCCATGCGAGCTGCGCGGCGTGCGAGAGCCCGCCAGGTATCTGATCGCCGGCTTCCCCGGTTGGCGCAAACGCCACGAAGATCTCGCGCAGCGTCCCGGATTCGAACAAGGCAGGATCGTGTTCCTCGCGAGCGCGTGCTCGCCATCCCGGCTCGATCATGAGCAGCTGTATCATCTGCGCTTCCGCTGCGTTCACATCCCTGACCCGGTCCCCTGACGGCGCTCTGGCAGCCGGCGCGGAACCCGCCTGCGGCTCATTTCGGCTGGCCTGGAGCCTGAGCTCGCCGCGGAGGACCTCCACCGAAACGGCGGTGCGCTCCGAGACCCTGGCAAGATACAAGTCCCGGGTGATGGGGTCTGACGCCGCCCGCACGGTGGGCAGCAGGCGGTCCAGCGCCTTGCGGCGATGCTCGAGGTCCTCGAACCAGCCACGCTCAGCGAGCAGGTGGATCTTGCGCTCGAGCACATCCTGCGCATCGTGGAGCACTTCGGCTACCGCAGCGGCGCCGCCCTTCCTCACCATGGTATCGGGGTCGTCTCCCTGTGGCATCGTGGCAACGCGAACCTGCACACTTTGCC
>CAMLHP010000004.1 GCA_946479805.1 uncultured Gemmatimonadota bacterium
CTGACACCACACCCCGCCGCACCGAGAGCTTGCGGTTGGCCTCGTAGAACTGCCACGAGAGGGTGTCATAGCGGCCGACGACGAAATCCGACAGCCCGAAGAGCTTGAGCTCCTTGGCTGAGATGTCGCTCGCTCCGATGTAGCGGAGGTAGTCGAGCTGCCGCCTTTCGGGGGTCCAGGAGTAGAGCAGCGAATAGCCCAGCGAGGCGAAGTGGGTCTCGCCCAGGAACGATGGCAGCACCGCCACCGCCAGCAGCACCAGCAGCCATGGCACATACACCGCCACCGCGACCGTGATGGTCACGAGCGTGATCATGCTCTGCATGGTGGAGAGCAGCAGCGAGAAGAGGCTCAGGCGGCCGATGGTCTGGCGGCGGGCACGCTCCAGCCGGTCGTAGACCTCCGAGTTCTCCAGCTGCTCGAGGTCCAGCGCGGCGGCGTGGCGCATCAACCGCACGCTGGTGTCGTTGGCGAACCGGTCGCCCAGAAGACTCTCGAGCAGCCCTCCCGCCCGGCTCAGCACCGTGCCGGCCAGGGCGATTCCCAGCTCCGTGCCCAGCAGCGCCGCCAGCCGGCGCCAGTCGGGATCCCCATTGGTGCGGGACACCGCCGCCACCACCTCGTCAATTATCAGTTTCCCGATCCAGAGCAGCCCCAGCGGCACCAGTGCCCCGGCCATCCTGACCAGGACGACGCCCACGGCGTAGCGCGGCTGGGTCTTCCAGACCAGCTTGAGCAGCCGGGGCAGGTGGCGCATGGCACGGAACCGCTCGCCCCATGTTTGGGGGCGGTCTTCCTCCCGGAACGGCCTCCTTCCGCCGCCCCCGCCCCGCATCGCGCCGGGCGAGGTCAAGCTCGCCCTCGCTGGCTCAACATCGGTACTCGCCCGGGCGTATGATTGGGCTGGCCCCTGTCTCCCCTAACGCTGGTTCGCATGCCGCTCTCCTCCTCGACCTGGTCTGCACGATACCCTGCTACGGTCTTCGGCGCCCTGATTTTCCTGTCCGCCTGCGGCTCCGAACCCGCGCCAATAGCTGGTGCCCGTGGCCCAGCCGACTCCATACCTGTCCCGGTGGAATTTGCCGTTGCACGGCTGGACACCGCAGCCCGGTCGGTCAGTGCCACAGGCACAGTCGAGCCGCTCCGATCAGTGGCCATCAACAGCCAGCTTTCCGGATCGGTGCTGGCCGTGAACGTGGAAGAGGGCGACCGGGTGCGGGTAGGCAGCGTCCTCGCCCGGATCGACGTGCGAGAACTCTCGGCCCAGCTGGCCAGCGCCGAGGCATCGCTGGAAGTGGCGCGGCGGACGGCCGAGCGGTCGAAGCAGCTCAGGGACCAGGAGATAGTCACGGTCGCAGAATTCGAGCGGGACGAGGCAGCACATATAGCGGCCCGCGCCAGTTACGACCAGCTGCAGACCCGGGTGGCCCAGGCCACCGCCAGGTCTCCCATATCCGGCACGGTGCTGGAACGGCGGGTCGACCAGGGAGACATCGTACCCAACCAGACCCGGATGTTCACCATCGGCGACATCTCCCAGCTGGTGGTGCGGGTACCGATCTCCGAACTCGACGTCACTGCCCTGGGCGAGAACGACGTAGTGAGCGTGCGGCTCGATGCGCTGCCAGGCAGCACCGTCAACGGACGGGTGCGCCGGATCTTCCCCGCAGCCGACAGCACCACCCGGCTGGTGCCCGTGGAGATCGCGCTCACCGGTGCCGAAGCGCGCGACGTTCGGCCCGGCTTTCTGGCGCGTGTCGAACTCCGCCTCAAGCCGAGAGTGGGCGTGCTGGTGGTGCCCGCTACGGCGGTGCTGGACCAGTCGGGCGGCACCGCTGTGTTCACCGTCGAGAACGGACGCGCCGTGCGCCATTCGATCCGTCGGGGTGAATACTATGGCGACCGGGTCGAGGTGCTCTCGGGGCTTTCCGCGGGCGACACGGTCGTCACAACCGGTGCTGCCACGCTGCGTGATGGAGCGGCGCTGCGCTTCGTGAGCGCGCCCGAGCTGGCCACGCCTGATGCGCCCCGCCCGCAGGCAGTGCGCCGCGACACCGTGGGCGCCGAGGTGCCGGGAGGCAACCGTCAATGAGCGCACAGGTTCCTCACCAGCGGCGGGCGAAGCTGCCCAGCTGGGCCATCATGCGGCCCATCGGCACGGTGGTGCTCACGTCGGTCATAGTGGTGCTGGGTCTGGTCTTTCTCGGGCGGCTGCCGCTCGACCTCCTCCCCAAGATTGTCTATCCCCAGGTCCGGGTCGGGGTCAACAACCCGGGGGTCGAGCCGGGGGTGATGGAAGAGACAGTGGCCAAGCCGCTCGAGGCGGCGCTCGCCACCACCGAGAACCTGGTGCGAGTCGAGACCGAGGTGCAGGAAGGTCGGGTGGGCGTCAATCTCCACTTCCGCTACGGCACCAATATCGATTTCGCACTGCAGGATGCCTCCACCAACCTCGACCGCGCACGCTCGCAGCTGCCGGAAGAGGCCGACCCGCCCACAGTCCGGAAGTCGGACCCGTCGCAGATCCCGGTGTACGAGGTCGCGTTCTCCTCGCCTACGCGTGACCTCGTGGGGCTCCGCACCTGGGTGGAAGACCGGCTCCGTCCCCAGCTGCTGACGGTGCCGGGCGTGGCGTCGGTGGACATTTCCGGTGGACTGGTGCGCGAGATAGGCGTGATCCTCGACCAGGAGCGGCTCCAGGCCTACGGCATCTCGGTGTCGCAGGTGATTGGCGCGCTCCGGGCCCAGAACCAGGACGTTGCCGCGGGACGGGTGGGCTCGCTCGAGCGCGAGCTGGTGGGCAAGACCGCCGGCAAGTTTCGCAGCGTGGAGGACATCCGCGCGGTGCTGCTGGATGTGGGCGGCGGGAGGCGGATTCCGCTCGGCGACATAGCCCTCATCGAGGACTCGCACCAGGAGCAGCGGCTCTGGGCCCGGCTCAACGGCGTACCGGCCATCAAGGTGTCGCTCAGGAAGCAGCCCGACGCCAACACTGTGGGCGTGGCCGACGACGTGGACCAGAAACTCACGACCCTCGCCCAGAACCGGTTTGTCCCGGGCGACATCGAGTACCGGGTGATCCAGAACCAGGCCGGGTTCATCAGGAACTCGGTCAACTCGGTGCGCGACGCCGCGCTGCTGGGCGCGATCTTCGCGATGATAGTGGTGCTGGTGTTCCTGCAGTCGCTCCGGAAGACGCTCATCATCGGACTGGCCATTCCGCTCGCGGTGCTGGCCACCTTCGTGCTCATGGGCCTCGCCAACCTCACGCTCAACATCATGTCGCTGGGCGGGCTGGCGCTGGGCGTGGGCATGCTGGTGGACAACTCGATAGTGATGCTGGAGAACATCTTCCGGAAACGCGACGAGGGCATCGACGATCCGGAAGAAGCCGCCCATGCCGGAGCGGGCGAAGTGGCCAGCGCGGTGGTGGCGTCCACGACCACCAACCTCGCGGCGGTGGTGCCGTTCCTGCTCATCAGCGGGCTGGCGGCGCTGATCTTCAAGGAACTGATCCTCACCATCTCCTTCGCGATCTTCGCGTCGCTCTCCGTTGCGCTGACGCTGGTGCCGATGCTTTCGGCGCAGCTGGCCAAGGTCCGCTTCAGCAGCGGGCTGAGCCACCTCAAGCCGGCGCATGCGTTCGACAACGGCATGGAACGGGCCCGCAACTTCTACCGCCGAACAGCCCGTGCGAGCCTGGGCCACCGGTGGATAGTGCTGGGCGGCGCAGTGGCGGCCTTTGCCATCGCGCTGCTGGCCACCCGAAACCTCGGCAGCGAGTTCCTGCCCCAGGTGGATGACGGCGGAGTGGGCGCATTCATCCGGCTGCCCGCTGGCAGCACGCCGCAGCAGACCAATGCGGTCTCGCTGGAGCTGGAGCGCATCGTGGGCGAGATGCCCTACGTCCAGAACCTTTTCACCACCGCCGGCGGATTCCTCTTCGGCGGCTCGACGGCGGACCGGTCGGGCCGGGGCTCGATGGACATCCGGCTGGTGCCGGTGTCGGAGCGGGACATGACCGCCGACGAGTGGGTGCGCCAGTTCCAGGCGAGGATCGACGCGCGGGGCTTCCCGGGGGCGCAGGTGTTTGTGCGGCCGCCGCGGATCCGCGGGCTCCGCACATCGATCTCAGGGTCGGATGTGGCCATCGACATCCAGGGCGACGAACTGCCCCAGCTCGAGGCCATCGGCGAGACGGTGATGGCTCGGCTCAAGGGCATCCCGGGCCTGGAGAACGTCGAGCCATCCACCGAGGAGGCGAGCCCCCAGCTCTCCATCCGGCTGGACCGCGAGCGGGCCGGCTACCTGGGCCTCAGCGTGGCGGAGGTGGGGCAGACCATCCGGACCGCGCTGGACGGCACCATCGCCACACGGTATGCGGAAGGGAACCGGGAGTACGACGTGCGGGTGCGGCTGCCGAGGGAGCGGTTCCAGACCCCGGATGAGCTGCGGAACGTGGCGCTCTTTCCGGGGACAGCGACGCGCGAGCCGGTTTATCTCAGGGACGTGGCCGACGTGGTGACGGCGCTTGGCCCGGGCGAGATCCGGCGGGAGAACCAGAACCGGATCCTGCGGCTGAGCGGTGACGTGATAACCGAAGTCGCGTCGGTGGGACAGGTGAATGATTCGGTGCGGGCCAGGTTGGCGGGGTTCGAGCTGCCGGATGGTTACAGCATCGTGCTGGGCGGTGAGGAGGAAGCAATCAGGGAGAACAATCGCCAGCTCACGATAGTGACCCTGCTGGCCATCTTCCTGGTGTTCGTGGTGCTGGCGCTGCAGTACGAGAGCGTGCTCAACCCGCTGGTGATCCTGCTGGCCATTCCGTTCTCGCTGGTGGGCGTGGGAGTGGCGCTGTGGGTGACCAGTACGCCGCTCTCCGCGCCGGTCCTGCTGGGGGTGATTTTGCTGGCGGGGATCGTGGTGAACAACGCGATACTTCTGATCGAGTACGTGGAGGAGTACCGGCGGGAGCACGGCATGGCGATGGAGCAGGCGGTGGTGGACGCGGGTGCTGTGCGGCTCCGGCCCATTCTGATGACCACGCTCACGACTACACTCGGCATGCTGCCGCTGGCGCTGGGGATCGGCGAGGGATCGGAGTTGATGCAACCGCTGGCGATCACGGTCATAGGCGGGATGTCGGTCTCGACCTTGCTCACCTTGTTCGTGGTGCCGAGTGCGTATGTGACGGTGCAGCGGGCGGGGGAGAAGCTGCGGACCTGGCTCATCGGAGAGAGGAGGACTGGCGAAGGGGCGGTCAGGGCGGTCGCCTCGGCGCCGTTCAGGGGGCCGGAGGGGTAATAGGCGGTCAGGGAGGTCAGGGCGGTCAGTAACGTCACGCTGAGCCTTGCCCTGAGCGAAGTGAAGGGGCAGTGAAGCGGCCGAAGCCTGGCGTCACGCTCCCCACGGCTGAAGCCGCGGCTCGGCTCTGCCGCTGAAGCGGCGTTGGTTTGGGGCGCAAATTGGCCCCGCCGTGCATTCTTTCGATGACAATCCTGCAGGCCCCGCTCGCTACAGTTCGTCATGCGCGCCAAGGCATCAGCGTTTATCCGTTCTCATCTGCTTCATCTGTGGACTTGCCAATCCCCAGCGCCGAGCCGAGCCTTATGGGTATGCCGAATGCTTCGGGACAGTGGACGCGAGACATGGTTCTCGCGCTGCCGGACGACGGTCGCCGGTACGAGCTCATTGGCGGCGAGCTGGTTGTGACGCCTGCGCCGAGCGGGCTGCACCAGACCGCGCTGATGGCGCTGTATGACTGGATTCGGCCCCTGGTTGGAGCGGCAGGGCTGGGCAGAGTGCTCGTGTCACCGGCCGACATCGCGCTGGGTGAGGACGAGATTCTACAGCCTGACCTGTTCGTCTTTCGCACGGCTACAGCCAAGCCATTGCGCGACTGGACCGACATCAGCGAGCTGCTGCTGGTGGTTGAAGTTCTGTCGCCATCCACCGCGCGTTATGATCGCGAACTCAAGCGGCGGCGCTACCAGCGCGCCGGCGTGCCAGAGTACTGGATTCTGGATCTGGACGGGCGGGTGGTGGAACGCTGGCGTCCCGATGATGCGCGACCCGAGATCCTTGCCGATGTATTGCGCTGGGAGCCCGCCGCGGGCATGGGGTGGGAGCTGGAGCTCGGGAGGTTCTTCAGGGAGATCTGGGGAGACGGATAGACGGATAGACAGACAGACGGATGTGGCTGAGTTGGGAGTCCATCGGTGGCCCGGCGCAAGTTCGACGCATACTTGGTTCGGAGCGTCCATCCTGACCACATGACCGATCGGCAACGGCGCCATGGACTTGGGCTTGGCCCAGATGCTGGAAATCAATTCTGGTACGCCGAGAGGCCAGAGTACGACAAAGCTGCCCCAGAACAGGATCAGCGTAATGGCCTGCGCACTCTGAAGCGTGTAGTAGGAGAATACCCCAAAAAGAAACAGCACCGAGTATAACAAGCGCGCGCGCCCCAGAATCACAACCGGCCTATAAACCACTCGAGCAATCGCCCGCTGAGCGGTTCCCATTGCCTCACCAGTGCTTACACCAACACACAGGGCAGCCAAGAGAAACACGGTGGCGCAATAGGCGAACACAACAAACCAAGCAGCACGCGGAGACGCGTTATAGACGCCAAGCAGAGTAACTACGCCCATCAGTGCGTTGATGAGCGACTCCGAGGGCTTCGTGAAACGGCGCTCGGCCACTGTAGAACCAAGCACAACCAAGAGTAACGCATTCTGGAAAATGAGCGACTGCTCCGCATCTGACGGGAGATAGGAGCCAGTCAACTGACGTGCGATAAGAGCAATAGCTGTCACCGCAAGAACGACTAGCAACAGACGAGCCCACGGCCCGGAATAATTGCGCGCGCCCCTTCGCTGCGCTCAGGGTGGCACCGCCCGTCTATCTGTCTGCCCTGACCGTCGGATCGATTGGCGTGAGAAACGGGAACCGGTGAAAATCGGTGTCTCGCGTATAGATCTCGCGAATGCCATGCTCGCGCATCAGCACGGCGGTCTGCGCGTCGTGCACCAGATTCCCCCGAAGCGCCGGGACGTCCCGGATGACCGAGGCCACAACTTCGGCATGGCGTGCTGTGGGAAGGAGAAGACTGAGGCTCGGCGCGGCAAGCAATGCTTCGATGAAGCCGAAGGCAGCGTCCGCCGTCCACGGTGAGCGAAATACCCGCGCATGCGTGGTGACGCGAAGGAACTCGTAGACCACGTTCCAGCTGAGATGCCACGGGGTTGTGCGGGCGCGCCACTCCTCCAGCTGCTCCCGGCAGGCCGCATGGAACTCCGAATCCTGGTCCGCCGCGTACACCAGGATGTTCGTGTCAACCACGAACATCAGCGGCCTTCCATGGCCCGGTAAAGCGCCTCGCGGTCGGCGATGTCCACCTGATGGCCTCCGCTCGACATCGCCGGAAGCGGCGGCATCTCCACTGGCGCCTGCTTCCGGCCCAGCAGCATCCGAAGAGCGGCCTCGACCAGCTCGGACATGGTGCGCCCCTGGCGCGCGGCTTCCCGCCGCAGCTGCGCCATCAGGACATCGGGGATATTGAGCGTGGTTTTCATATGGCTAACCATACGACCTGTATGGCTGTATGTCAATACGTGACGGACATACGGATGGGCGACATGGGTGACGTACGTACCACCTCACCGCCTTACCGCCTATTCTCCCCCATGCCCTCCCCCATCTCCATCACCCGCTGCATCTGCCAGGGCCGGGAGTTCGCGGATCTCCTTCCCCTGGCACGCCAGCACAACTGGGACCTCGCCGCCCTGATGGAACACACCGGCTGTGGCGCCCAGTGCGGGCTCTGCCGGCCCTACCTCCGCCGGATGCTCAAGACGGGGAGAACGGAGTTCAACGAGATCATTACTGAGAACGGCTAGACGGCTGCGGGAACACCTGTGCCCGTAGCAGCACCCACAACGACAACAACTGTTCTCCGTGTAACTCCGTGAGCTCCGTGGCTCCGTGGTGAATGCCGTGCCTTCTCGTCCTTGGTGTCTTCGTGGTTAATACGGACAAGCCCGGCCCCTTCGCTGCGCTCAGGGTGACACCCCGAACCGGCCGCCTAGCCGTCCAGCCGCCTTGCCGCCATTATTCAGCGCTCCCCACAACGGACCAGCATGGCGGACGATATTCGGTCTCGCATCGAGCGCGCCCTTGCCGACACCCACGACCTCGAGCGCGAGCTCGGTGGTGGCGGCATGTCCCGCACTTATGTCGCCGTCGAGCGTGCCCTCGGCCGCCGGGTGGTCGTCAAGGTGCTCGCGCCCGAACTCCTCGCCGGCATCTCGGTTGAACGCTTCCGCCGGGAGGTGCTCCTCGCCGCCAAGCTGCAGCACCCGCACATAGTCCCGGTGCTCGCCACCGGAGAGGTCGATGGCCTCCCCTGGTTCACCATGCCCTACGTCGAGGGCGAGAGCTTGAGGAAGCGGCTCGCCCAAGGGCCGCTGGACTTTGCCGAGTCGGTCAGCATCCTCCGCGACGTGGCCCGCGCCCTCGCCTATGCCCATGCCCAGGGCATCGTCCACCGCGACATCAAGCCCGATAACGTGCTCCTCGCCGAGGGGAGCGCCACGGTCACCGATTTCGGCATCGCCAAGGCCATCAATGCCGCCCGCACCGGGGGCGCCGGTGCGACCCTCACCCAGGTGGGCACCTCCATTGGCACGCCTGCCTACATGTCGCCCGAACAGGCGGCAGGTGACGCCGACGTGGATCATCGCTCCGATCTCTACTCCTTCGGCGCGATGGCCTACGAGATGCTGACGGGGGCACCACCCTTCCAGGGCACCACGCCCGCACGAGTTGTCGCGGCTCACATGACCGAGCCGGCGCGCGACATCCGCACCGCCCGGGGTGACATCCCCGCCCCGCTGGCCGATCTGGTCATGGCATGCCTCGCCAAGGACCCGGCCGATCGGCCCCAGGAAGCGCGCGACGCAGTGCGCGTCCTCCAGACCGTCACCACCACCAGCGGAGACGCGGCCGCAGTGCCCGCCATCCTGCGCGGCGGCCGCGTGCCCCTCGGCAAGGCGCTCGTCATCTGGGCTGGCGCCACCGCGGCGGTGGCCGTAACCGCGTGGGCCGCCTCGGATGTGATCGGACTTCCCGACTGGGTCTTCCCCGGCTCGGTGGGCGTGATGATCGCGGGCCTGCCTGCGATCCTGGTGACTGCGTGGGTCCAGCGCTCGGCTCATCGCGCCTTCGTCGCCACTCCGCAGCGAACGGCAGGTGGCACCTTCGCCGCCGGCCAGGGCACAATGGCGACGCTCGCCCTCAAGGCGAGTCCCCACGTGTCATGGCGCCGCACCTGGCTGGGCGGCGGCATCGCCGTCGGCGCCTTCGCGCTGCTGGTGCTGGGCTTCATGGTGACCCGCGCGCTCGGCATCGGCCCGGCCGCGTCGCTCAAGGGCACCGGCGACTTCGGTGACTCGGAAACCCTGGTGGTAGCCGACTTCCGCTCCGAATCCGACAGCGCGCTGGGCCCCACGGTATCGGAGGCGCTCCGCACCGACCTGGCCCAGTCGACCCAGCTCCGGGTGCTCACTCGCGCCGCGCTGCGGGAGATCCTGGGGCTGATGCAGCGCCCCGACGAAAGCAGGGTACCGTTCGACCTGGCCCGTGAGATCGCCACCCGCGAGGGCGCCAAGGCGGTGCTCGACGGGAACATCGTCCGCCTGGGGCAGAGTTACGTGGTGTCGGCCCGGCTGGTCTCCTCTCGCGATGGTGCCGAGCTCGCCACCTTCCGCGAGACAGCCGCGAACGAGGACCAGCTGATCACGGCGCTGGGGGCGATGTCCCGCTCCATCCGGGAGAAGGCCGGCGAGTCGCTCCGAACCATCCGCGCCAGCTCGGCGCTGGAGCGGGTCACCACTCCGTCGCTGCCGGCGCTCAGGAAGTACGTTGAAGGCTCAGCCATGGCAGACGAGCAGGGCGACGTCGAGCGGGGACTGGCTCTGCTGCAGGAAGCGGTGGAACTCGACACCGCCTTCGCGATGGCATGGCGCAAGATCGCGGTCCTGCTGGGCAATGAACGCCGCGAACAGGCCCGCGCCAACCGGGCCATCTCCACCGCCTTCCGGCATCGCGACCGGCTCACCGATCAGGAGCGATTCCTCACCGAGGGCTACTACTACACCCGCGGACCCAGCCCCAACCACGATCGAGCGCTCGAGGCCTACTCGGAAGCCATGCGGCTCGACTCGATGAGCACCAGCGCGATAAACAACTCCGCGGTGATCCTGCAGGAACGGAACCAGTACGAGCGGGCCGAGTCGCTGTACCGCCGCGTGGCCCAGCTGCCGAGGAGTTTTTCGGGTGTATTCAACAACCTGGCGCGGACCCAGGTCCAGCTGGGGCGCCCCCGCGCGGTGATCGATTCGGTCGTCGCAGCCGGTGAGGCGCGCTACCCGGACAACATCAACAACTGGGAGACCCGGTTCACCGCCGCGTGGGGCACCGGCGCGCTGGCCGAAGCCGAGAGCCTGGCGATTGACGCCGCCAGGCGGGCGCGCAGTGAACGCATGGCGTGGACCGGCAACGCAAGTGCCGCTGCCGTGATGGCTATTCAGGGCCGCGTCCGCGAGGGGACGCGTCATGCGGAGCTTGCGACGGCGGCATCCCTGCGCGCGCGCAATGAACCCTCGACCCGGCTTGCAGCTATACTCGATTCGATGGGAAACCTCGTGTGGGCAGGACGGGCCGAGCAGCTGCGCGAGCCGATCGAACGGCTGGTGGCGAGTCCGCTGCTCGATTCGGTTCCCGCCGATGAGCAGCCCTGGGACCGTATCGCTTTCATAGCGTCAGTTGCCAGGTCGCCCGTTGCCGCTCGCGCAGCGCTGGCAGGCTTCAGGCGTGACGGAATGCGGCGGAGCGTGGATTCACTGGGAGAGCTGGCAATGTTCCAGGGTGCGGCCGCCATGGCGGATGAGCAATGGGAAACCGCCATACCACTGCTGCGGCTGGCCCACGAGCGATACATGCTGCCACGCCGGAATGGCTGGTCGGCGATGGCCATGGCCTTCGACGGCGCGGGCCGCGCCGACTCGGCGCTGTTCTACTACGACAAGTTCCTTGACTCGCGCTCGCCCGACCCCTGGCTCGACGCCTCCTTCCGGGCCCGCTTCCTGGTACGCGCCGGGGAACTCCACGAAGGAAAGGGCGACACCCAGAACGCGCTGCGCCGGTACCAGGAGTTCCTGGAACTCTGGCGCAACGCGGATCCGGAGTATCAGCCGAGGGTCAAGGAGATCCGGGAGAGAGTGGGGAGGCTGCAGCGGCAGGTGGGGTAGATTCCGGCTTCATGCTTTCACGCCTGTACACGACCCGGCCCCTCGCCGGCTTCACGGTTGTGGTGTGGCTCGCCGCGCTCTGGGCCATGTTCGACGCGCGCCCGGGGATCTCCCTGCTCTTTGCTGCCGCCGCCATAGCGATCACCGTGCTCGCGCTCCGCCGAGGGCGTCACCTCGCCCAGCGCCAGCAGGACAAGCTCCGCTCGGCGCTCGCCTCGGCCGATACCCGGAACCGCGAGCTCGAACGCTTCCGCCACCTGGCCCAGAGTCTCCTCTCGGGCACCAGTCTCGCCGAACTGCAGGATGAAGTCGCCCTGGCCGCTGCCGATCTGCTCCAGGCCGCCAGCAGCGGTGTGAGCATTGTGGTGGAAGAAGGCAGGTTTCTCCGGGTGGTGGCCGCCACCGGCGGGCTGGCCAACACTCGCGGCATGCTGCTCCCGGCCGAGCAGTCGCTGCTGGGCTGGGCAGTGCTGCACGGCGAACCGCTGCTGGTGGACGACGTCGACGCCGACCCCCGATCCTACAAGGACGCACACCTCGATACCCGGCTTCAGACCGCCGCCGTAGCGCCCCTCCGCGCCTCGGGCGTGGTAGTTGGCACCGTCGCCGCCTACAACCGGAGCGACGGCCAGCCCTTCACGCCCCACGACCTCCAGCTGCTCCAGGCCCTGGGCGACATGGTAGTCATGGCGCTCGACCGCGCCGCCGGCCTCGAGGCCAGCCGCCAGAACGAAGCCGCTCTCGCGCTCAAGAACCGCGAGTTGGTGCGCGCCACCCAGCTCAAGAGCGAGTTCCTCGCCAATACCAGCCACGAACTCCGCACCCCGCTCAACTCCATCATCGGCTTCAGCGACCTCCTGCTCACCGACCAGACCGGCACCCTCAATGATGTACAGCGCGATTTCGTGGAGTCGGTGCTCAGGAACGGCCGGCACCTGCTGGGCCTCATCAACTCGGTGCTCGACCTCGCCAAGATAGAGGCGGGCAGGATGTCGCTGACGCTGGGCGAGACCGACATTCGCGAGGCTGTTATCGCTGCAGTCAACGACACCGCCAGCCTCCGCGCCGCCAAGCGCCAGGAATGCAAGGTGGATGTCGAGGCTGAAGCCGACATGCGGATCACCGCCGACGGCGTGCGGGTGCGGCAGGTTCTCTTCAACCTGCTCTCCAACGCCTCCAAGTTCACCCCGGAACAGGGCGCCATCTCGGTGCACGCTGTGCGCACCCGGGCGCCCTTCCCGGTGCCGTCGGAACGCGCGGGAGACGAGGAGAGCTTCGTTTCGCGCGACGCGGTCTGGATATCGGTGGTGGATACCGGCATCGGAATAGACCCCGAAGACCATGACCGGCTGTTCCAGGAGTTCAGCCAGCTGGACAGCGCCGCCAGCAGGCAGGAGCAGGGCACCGGACTGGGGCTCGCCCTCTGCCGCAGCTTCGTCGAGCTCCACGGCGGCACCATCGGGCTCGATTCCATCCCGGGGCGCGGGTCGTCGTTCTGGTTCCTGCTGCCGGTGGCAGGCCCGATCCGCCGCAGCACGCTATTATCAGAGCCATGATCCGGACCTGGTCCTCCCGGCTGGGCGCTGTTGCCCTCGCGCTGCTGATCCTCGGCGGCGGCAGTGGCCTGCCGGTACTCGACGCGCTGCTGCACCACCTGCGCGTCGGCAAGGCAGTCGCGGAGAGTCAGCTGCTGGATCCCAGTACCAGCGCCGCCCACGCCGAGCGCTGCACGCTCGGAACTGCCCTGCCGGCACTGGTGGTCTCCACCGGCAGCTCCGCGATCGGCCTCGCCACAACAGCGCCGGCTGCGGCCGCCGCAGTGCGGCCGGTCGATCGCGTCTCCACTCACTTCCAATCCTGCGACGCCCGTCCCCGGGCACCCCCGGTTACTCCCGTCTGACCTGATCGCCAGATCGCTGTTCTTGATGTGCCCTCCCGTCAGGGGGCGCATCGATCAAACCGACGTGGAGTCCCAAAATGCTGAATCTGATCATGGCGCTGGCCCTCGCGGCAGCGCCCGCCCCGGCCGCACCGTCCATTGCCGCCATTTCAGGGGTCGTCACTGACACCGCTGGTGCGCCACTCGCCGAGGTGCGGGTCACCATCGTCGAGGCCAACCGGTCCATCCGCACCGACGCCGAAGGTCGTTTCGCGTTCCATCAGCTGGCCAGTGGCACATATGGACTTTCGTTTGCCCGTATCGGCTACGCGCCACAGGTGCTGCGGATCAGGCTGGGGGACACCGACGCCGAGCTCACGGTGAAGATGGTGCCATCGCTGGTGGAACTGCCGCCCATCCAGGTCACTTCCTCGCCACTCGCCAGCAACCTGCTGGACGCACCACAGCCCACTTCGGTGGTGTCGGCGGAGGACCTCTCATCAGTAGCCGCGCCCTCGCTGGGCGAGACAGTAAACGTGCTGCCGGGAGTGCGGAACTACAGCACCGGGATTGGCATTGGAAAGCCGGTCATCCGGGGGCTCACGTCCAATCGGGTGCTGGTTCTTGCCGATGGCCAGCGGCTCGAGAGCCAGCAGTGGGGTGATGAACACGGGCCCAACGTCGAGACCGCCGATGCCGCGCGCATCGAGGTGATCCGCGGCCCTGCCAGCGTGCTCTATGGCTCCGACGCGCTGGGCGGCGTCATAAACGTGATCGACCGAGACCTGCCTGACGCGATCGGCATTCCTGCGTTCGTGCGGGGAAGAATCCAGTCGGCCTATCACACCGGCACCAGCATGCCCGAGGGCACGGTGGCAGTCGAGGGCGCCAGCGGTGGCCTCGGTTTTCGCGGCTCGGTGACCGGCAGAAAGAGCGGCGACCTGCGGACTCCCGATGGACCACTCGCCAACAGCGCCGCCGAGACCCTCGGAGGCGATGCATCGATGGGGCTCCGCGGCCTATGGGGCGCGGCTCACCTTACTTACGCCCGCCGGGGCGAGCGGCTGGAAGTGCATGAGGATCCGGCCGAAGAGCCGGGTGCGACTCCTTTCCAGAAGGTCACCGACGACCGTCTTCACCTCGAGCTGGGACTCCCAGCCGGCCCTTCGCACCTCGACATCGACGCCGGCTTCGAGCGCAATCACCGCCGGGAGTTCGAATCCGCGACGGAACCCGGCGAAGCGCTGTCCTTGACGGCGAAGACCTGGACCTCCGACGTGCGGCTCCATCACACGGCCTTCGGTCCGGTGGAAGGCATCCTGGGATTGAGCGGTGAGTTGTCGTCGCTGGCAATAGGAGGCGAGGAGGTACTGGTACCGGCGCACAGAACCTCAAGCGCTGGACTGTACGGGTCGGAACAGGCGTCGTTCGGGAGGTTTGACCTGTCTGCCGGCGCTCGCATCGACCTGCGGCGGCTGAGCGTTGACCAGAACGCCGAGCTGGGAGTGGCGAAGCAGGCTCGCAACTACAGCTCATTCAGCGGCAGCGTCGGGGTGCTGTACCACACTTCGGCCTCGACCGCCGTGGTGCTGAACGTGGGACGCGGATTCAGGGCACCGTCGGCGTATGAGCTCTTCGCCAACGGGGTGCACGAGGGCACGGTTCGCTACGAGCGGGGCGACCCGACGCTCGGGACCGAGACCTCGCTCAACACAGACCTCGCATTCCGGGTGCAGTCCAACCGGGTCCGCGCCGAGGTGGGCGGCTTCGTGAACCTGGTGGACAACTTCATCTACCCCGATCCATCAGGCATCATCGATCCCGAATCAGGCTTCGCCATCCACGACTTCCGCCAGGCCGACGCCCGGCTGGTGGGCATCGAGGCGGTCGCCGAGTATCACCCTGTGTCACTCATTCACCTTCGCGCCACAGCCGACTGGGTGCGGGGCCAGAACCTCGAGCTGGACCAGCCGCTGCCGTTTGTTCCACCGCTCAGGGTGACTTACGGCGCAGGCGTGGAAGTGGACCAGCTGGGGCCGCTGCTCAGTCCCCACCTCTCGCTTCAGGGCGAGACCAACTCCCGGCAGGATCGGCTCGATCCCGGAGACATCGCGCCGGAGGGGTACACTCTCGCGCACCTGGGGGGCGGATTCAACTTCGCAGCGGGAGCGCAGGCCTTCTCGGTGGACCTGCAGGTGCGCAACCTGCTCAATGCCAGGTACGCAAGCTTCCTGAGCCGCTACAAGGCGTATGCTCTGGATGGGGGAAGGAACTTCATTCTTCGGGTAGGCACCTCGTTCTGAGGTGCCTCCTCGTCACTGCACCGGGATCTCGTCGCGTTCGGTCCAGCTGTGCGGCTCGCGCTGGATGAACAACCGGTATGGTCCGGCGTCGTAGTGTTTTTCCGACTTGTGCCACAGGCCGATCCAGGTCTCCACCAGCTGGCCCGGGGCCACCCAGTAGAACGACCCTTCGAAACCTCGCAGGGGCGTGTATACCACCCGCTCGGGGAACAACGCGCCTTCGGCGTCTCCGGTCACGCGGAGCTCGTAATCGGCCTCGGTCACTGCAGTGTGGGCCACGGCGCCGGCATTCTGGAACGTGGTCTTCAGGATGAAGCCGCCCTTCCCCACGGTCACCAGGGTATCCCGAAAGCCGTCGGAATCGGTGGCCCGGGCCCGGATGTCACCGATCCGCGCGATCAAGGCAAACTCGCCGCGGTTGGGCTCCGACGGCGGAGTTGGTGCATCGGTGGGCAACTCGGAACAGCCAGCAAGCAGGAGCGCCGGGACCACAAGCATGCTGCGCATTGAACGCCTCCTTCCGCAACGGCGGCCAGCTGCCGTCAGAGCGGTGGCGGTCCGCCTCCCGATTCCGGCCAGCGGATGATCAGGAAGTAGGGCCCGAAGTCGGTATGGAGCTCGGTCGTATGATAGAGGCTGAAGTAGACCGAGACCTCGTCTCCTTCGTCCAGCCCCGAAATGGTTCCGGTGAACGCGCCGGTGCGCTCGAATTCGATGGGATCGTCAAGGGGCGCCCCAGCATTGTTCTTGGCCACCCGGACTTCGAAATCGGTGGCGGTGATGACTGTCTCGTTGCTGCCGCCCGGCCTCAGGAAACTCACGACGAACGGCGCGTTGCCGGTTTCGATCTCGGCGACCACCCCGCCGAAGCCACCAGCAACCTCTGTGGCTTCAAACTCATTGCCCTCGATCCGGACCACCATCCGCCCGACGTCCGGTTCCGTCCTGTTGGAGTTCTCGCTGGTGTTGCAGCCCGGTAATGTCAGGGCGATGGCAGCGATACCGGTCCACAGGCTTGCACGCGTTACATCCAGTCCCATCGATGGCTCCCGAGTTAATGCCTCACGCCCGCCTGGGCGCTTGGTTGAATCTACCTCGTGATTCGTCAGATGGGGACGGTTGCCGGGGCCCGGCATGCACCCGCTCAGGGCTGGCGGGGGGATCGCTTCCAGCCGGGCATGGGAGGGGCAATTGCGGTGCGGCGCAGCAGCTCGAGATGGGGGGCCAGCGCATCGGCCAGCTGGCGGGCCACGTCCTCGTCCGATCCGCCGAACATGCCCTCGCCCGAGGCAGTGAAAATGACCGCACCGGAGACCCGTCCTGCCACCCGGAGCGGTACGATCATCCGGGTTCGCCCCCGCTCGTCCTCCAGCGCAGAGCGCCGCTCGCCCCGCAGGACCTGGCCCAGAGCGTTGTCGCCCAATGCCTGCTGGGGCAGGTCGGGAAGCGGGCGCCGCTCACCGGGAGAGAAGTGCGCCACCCTCAGCTCGTCCCCCAGCTTGAGGGCGAAGGTCATCTCCTCGAACCCCAGCATCCCCGCCGCTTCGGACTGGGCCCTCAGCGTGGCTTCCGCAGGATCCCTGGAGGAGGCCAGAGCCTCAACGATCCGCGCTAGCCGGGAGGTGACGGTCCGCTGGCTGGCCACGTGGCTGCGCAGCACCTGCAGGTGCCCCGCAAGGAGGTAGGAGTCGAGCCGGGCCGCCACCGCGCCGCGCACCGACAGCAGCACATCGACGTCTTCCTCGACGTACTGCTGGTCGTGGCCGCTGCCAAGCATCAGGAGTCCGACCGTACGACCCGCCACCGACAGTCTTGCGCCCATCGCTGACCGCATGGCGGGAGCGCCGGCCACCGGAGGGAACGCGACCGGCTCGCCCGGCAGGCCGTGGAGCAGAAATGAGTCGTTGGAGCCCAGCAGGCCGGCAATGTCCACCTGACCACGGTGAACCACCAGGTCCGGGTCACCCCAGAGCGAGCCACCGCCGTGCAATCCGATCCGGTACCACTGGTCGAGGGTGGTGCCCGGCACCATGAGTTCCATCCGGTCGTGCGGCAGCAGTGGCTGCAGCGCGGTGCTCAGTCGTTCGCGCAGTTCGATCGGGCTTCCAGCCTCGACCGCGCTCCGGTTCACTTCGGCGTGCAACTCCAGCAGGTCGCGGTCGGAGCGGGGCGTCGGCGCGTCATTTCCCTCGCGCCAGCGACGGGCCAGCCGTGCAAGCGAGGGTGCCAGTGCGTCGGCAGCGAGCTGGGCGGCTGCGCGCTCGCGCGGGCCATGGAGACCCTCGCCCAGTGCTGCGAAGACAAGGAGCCCCGCGTCCACGCCGTTGAGCGACGCGGCCACGGCGGTGGTTGAGCGGTAGCCGGCGTTGCGAACGATCTCCTCGAGGAGGGCGAGTTGATGCCGGCTGACTTCCGGCGGCTCCGGCACCGCGAGGTGGTCGGCAGCCAACTCCTCGGGGCCCAGCAGCACCGACCCGCCGGAGACCGGATAAAGCCAGAAGCCGAAGAGGTCGTGTGGAATCTCGGGCGACAGCGTGGCCGAGATAGCCTGGTGCCAGGTGGAGCGGGTGACCGGGTCAGCGGGGTCTTCGCCTGCCGGAAGCAATGGCACCAGCGGCCCCTCGCCCAGAGAGGGGAGGTGCTCGGGACGCTGTTCCGGCGGATTCGGGCCCATGGGGGAGCCAGAATCAGCATGGAACATGCCCGAGGCAGGAACGCTTCATGACATGTCAAGGCATTGTGTCACAACGGGTTACTTCAAGCGGAGAATCCCGGCTGGGGGACGCTGGTCAGCCCGGTCCCTCGCTTCGCGAGGCACGTGGTGGATGGCAAGAGTTGTTCTTGCTATTCTTCGTGCTCTTGGCCTCTTCGTGTCCAGTGCCTTGACTGGCCCCTCTTTTGCCTGTTGATCCTGCATGAATGTTTCGATCCGTACTGTCGGGATGCTGCTGCTGCTGTTGACCGCCGTACCGCGCAGTTCCGCCATCGCAACCGTTACGCCCTTGAACGTCGCATCTGTCGCCGACACCGTGGCAGATGATGACCTGTCCTCGCTCGAGGCCGCTACCCTGGCGGCGGGGATGGACCAGGAGCTACTGCACGAGGCGCTGGCAGCCCACGAGCTGGCGACACTGGAGGGAGAGACCACGAGCAAGCTGCTCACCGTGATCGACTACGGCCTTCCCTCCCGGACGCGCCGCCTGTGGGTCATCGACCTCGCCACCGATTCGGTCCTCGCGCGCGAACTGGTTGCACACGGCAAGAGCAGCGGCGGCGACATGGCCACCAGCTTCTCCAACCGCGTCGGCAGCAACCAGACGAGCCTCGGCGCATTCGTGACGGGGGCGACATACCACGGCCAGCACGGCCTCTCACTCCGGCTGCACGGCCTGGACGAGGGAGTCAACGACGCGGCCTTCGACCGCGCCATTGTGATCCACGGAGCGGACTACGTGCGGGAAAGCATCGTGCCCCAGCTGGGACGCCTGGGCCGGAGCCTGGGGTGCCCCGCCCTTTCAACGGAAGCAGCGCCGCGGATCATCAAGCTGATCAAGGGGGGAACGACGGTTTACGCGGGACGAAGTGTGAGTTGAGAGTTGAGAGTCAAAAGTCAGGCATCGAGAGGCTCTCATCTCTCAACTCTTGACCCTCATCTCTCAACCCGCCTCATGTCTCGCTGCACCGTCCTCACCGCCAAGGCCACGACCACTCCTCCCAGTATCCCCGCCGCCGGCAGGATGAGGATCGCGCGATCAATGCCGAACTTGTCTGACAGCGCTCCCACCAGCGGCAATGCCACGGCATCGCCCACGAGGTGTATGAAGAGCAGGTAGGCCCCCGCCACGGTGGCGCCGATGCGGGCCGGCACCACGTCGAAGATTGCCGCCGCGATCGGACCGTTGTAGAAGGTCAGGAAGAACACCGCCGCGGCGAAGACCGGCTTGAACATGTCGGCATCGCGCAGCGTCAGCAGCCAGAGCGCCAGCACTCCACCCACGATCATTCCCACCGAGATTGCGATGATGCGTCCCGCGTCGGTGCGGGCGCGCAGCCCGTCCGCGAAGAATCCGCCCGCCAGGGTGCCCAGGGCCCCGAACACGAGCAGCCGCCAGCCCAGCAGGTCCGATGCTGCAGCCGATGATATCGCGAGTTCCCGCGAGACGAACGTCGGCGCCCAGCCCACCAGGCCGTTCATGCCGAACGATATCAATGCGCCGCCCACGAAGATGTAGACCAGCGTCGGGGTGCCAAGCACCATGCGAGCGGCACCCAGCATCTCCTCGAAGGCCGGCGTCATTCCGCCGCCAAACGGGGTCTCGTCGATCTGCCTCGCGCGGATCTGCCGGACCCACTGGATGATGTTGATGGCGAGTCCGGCAAGCGCCACTACCGAGAACGCTGCCGCGTCGATCCTGCTGTCGGCGCCGTACCGGAAATCGAGAACCGCAGCGACGGCCCCGCCCAGCACCAGCCCTGCCACAGTGGGGAAGAACTGCCTCAGAAGCGAGAGCCCCTGGTCCCGCATCTGCCTGAGGTGGGGCCGCACGGACACCGGGGCCAGCGCCCGGGTCGGGTCCTTCAGCCGGGCGGCAAGCATGGCGCACACGAACCCGGGTGCTCCAACAACCATGAACGCAACCCGCCAGCCGTACGCATCGCCCAGTGTGCCGCCCAGCCAGATGCCCAGCCCACCACCTACTACCAGCCCGGCGGAGAGGATTCCCATGGCGACCGCCCGGCCCCGCTTCACGAAGTAGTCCGCCACCAGCGAGGCAGCCGCTGCACCGAAGGCCGCTTCTCCTATTCCCACGGCCGCGCGGCAGATGAAGAGCTGGCTGTAGTTCTCCACCAACCCGCTCAGCACCGTGAACAGGCTCCACAGCGCCACCCCGAATGCGATCACTGCCCGGCGCGACCGGAGGTCGCTCATCACCCCGAACGGCAGCGCAGCTATCGAGAACACCAGCACATACGCCGACCCCAGCCATCCCAGCTGGGCATCGCTCAGCGCGAGGTCGGCCTTGATAGGCTCGAACAACGCGAAGATGACGTTGCGGTCGAGGTAGTTGAGGAGGTTGATGAGCGTGAGCAGGCCCAGCGCATACCAGGCATACGCGCGGGTGGGTCGCTCAACCGGTGGAACTGCGGTGGCGGACAAGAGGTCCTAAAGGTCCATTGCGCTGCGGGGAAGGTCGGTGGCGCGACGTCGAGGATCCCCGGGATCATCATCCAGCGGACGCTCCTCGCGCGCCCTCATCACGATGGCTGCTGCCTCCTGGGGGTCGTCGGTGACCTTGAACAGCAGCATGTCGGGCTCGCTGATCTTGCCTTCCTCCAGCACCCGCTGCTCGAGCCAGTCGACAAGTCCCTTCCAGTACTCCTTGCCGAACAGGATCACAGGGAAGTGCTTGATCTTGCCGGTCTGGATCAGCGTCAGTGACTCTGTCAGCTCATCGAGGGTGCCGAACCCACCGGGGAAGACGATGAACGCGGTCGAGTACTTCACGAACATCATCTTGCGCACGAAAAAGAACCGGAAGTTGATGCTGCGCCTGACGTAGGCGTTGGTACCCTGCTCGAAGGGCAGCTCGATGTTGCAGCCTATCGAAAGCCCTCCCCCCTCCACCGCACCCCGATTGGCCGCCTCCATTATGCCGGGGCCGCCGCCAGTGATGATCGGAATGCCCTCGAGCGCCAGGAGCCGGGCCGTTTCGACAGCGGCCTGGTACTGGGGATCGGTGGGCGGGGTGCGCGCCGAGCCGAAGATCGAAACGCCGTCAATGACGTCGCCCAGGGCGTCGAACCCCTCGACGAATTCGCCCATGATCCGGAAAACCCGCCACGGATCGGTCTTGAGCAGCGCGTCCGGCCGGTACTTGGGCTGGGGGCTTTCCAGCAGGATCTCGTCCTCGGTGGGACGGGCGGCGTCCTCCCTCGGGTGCGGCGGTTCGGCCGTCGCGCGATAGGGACGTCCAGGATTCTTGGGATCAGCCACGGGCAAGCAACTGGATGAGGGCCCGATGGTCGTCGGGCACGTTATAGAACCAGGGCGACACCCGCACGTGGCCAGGTCGCGCGTCAGCGATGAACCCGGCACCTGCCAGCCGGGCAACGTCGGCCTTCGGATTGGCGCTCGGCAGCATCACGATGCCGGAACGCTCCGCGGCGGTCGGTGCCACCCTGGGCGTGATGCCAGCGGCGCGTGCAGTCTCGAGCAGGTCCTCGACCAGGGCGCTGGTGATCCGGCGCGCTTCTGCCGGACCGAGTTCTTCCAGCGCCTCGAGCCCGCCCAGCTGGGCATACACCGATGCTACCGCCGGCGTGCCCTGCTCGAACCGGCGGGCATCATCGTGCGGCTCGAAGTGACGGGTGTCGAACTTGAACTGGTCCCGATGGGCAAACCACCCCGTCGTCTGGGGAAAGAGATCGGGCGTCACGTGGGGCGCCGCATAGAGAAATGCGATCCCGCTCCCGCCCATCAGCCACTTGAGCCCGCCAGCGCAATAAAAATCCGCCTGCATGGCGGTCACGTCCACCGGCAACTGGCCCGCGCCCTGATAGCCATCGATGAAGCACAACGCTCCTCGCCGGTGCGCCAGCCCGGCGATGGCCGCGGCATCCTGGATGGCCCCGGTGGCGAAGAAGACGTGACTGGTGGCGACCAGCGCGGTGCGATCGTCGATCGCGGACTCGAATGCCTCCAGCGGCACCCGCACTCCATCGGGACTTTCCAGCACCACTACTTCGACCCCACGCGGTGCCTTGGCCAGCCACTGATAAGCGATGGTGGGAAAGTCGAGCGCCGTCACCACCACCCGGTTCCGCTTGCTGTAGTCCAGTGACTCGGCGACGCTGGTGAGCGCCGACGAGACATGGGCGTGGAGCGCCACCGACCCCGCCGGCGCACCAATCAGCCGGGCATAGCGGGCCCGAAGGTCGGCCAGCGCCGCCCACCAGATCTCGTACCACGCCGAGGCACCCATGGCCTGCCAGAGGTCGAGATATTCACCCACTCGCTCGCGCGCGCGGACGCTCAGCGCTCCCAGGGAGCAGCTGTTCAGATAGATGGCACGGTCAAAAATGGGGTATCGGTCGCGGAACACCCCAGCATCGGTGGGAGCTTGGACAGCCATGGCGGAATATATGGGACTGGGGACCTGAGCGGGGTTAGTTTCAATCGAAGTCGCACGTCACGAGTCACGGGTCACGAGACTTGCGACTCGCGACTCGAGACCGGACCCAGAGGCCTGGATGCCCGACCAGCAGTGGCGCAAATACCCCGGCTCATGGAGCAGGCTCTCACTCCGCCTCTTTCTGCGCGGGCTGGGGGAGCCCCGGATGGCGCTCGACCTCGTCACCGCCGCGTGGGCCTTCAGGCGGCGCAACTGGTGGAAGCAGGCCCCTTTCCTGCCACTGCCCGACCGGACCTACCTCCGCTGGCGGATGTACACCGCATATGGTGACGAGCTGGCGGTTCCGCCGGTGGAAGACGTGATTCGCTTCGCCCGCTGGCGCAGGGACCTCCTTCGGCCATGATGCGCGTCGTGATCCTGGGTGGAGGTTTCGCCGGCCTCCACACCGCCAAGGGACTCAAGGATGCGCCGGTCCACGTCACCCTGGTGGATCGCGAGAATCACCACCTTTTCCAGCCCATGCTGTATCAGGTGGCTACCGCCGCACTGAGCCCGGGCGACATCGCCTCCCCCATCCGGTCGATCCTCCGCAAGCACAAGAACACGGACGTGCTGTTGGGCGAGGCGTCGCGAGTTGACGTGGATGCCCATGTCGTACACCTGGAGGATGGTCGTAGTATTGGTTACGACTATCTGGTAGTGGCTACTGGCGCCCGGCATTCGTACTTCGGCCGGGACGAATGGGCCGAAGACGCCCCGGGCCTCAAGAGCATCGCCGACGCGGTGCTGATCCGGGAGCGGATGCTTCTGGCGTTCGAGCTGGCAGAGCAGGCCACCACCGCCGAATCCCGGCGCGCGCTGCTCAACTTCGTGGTGGTCGGTGCTGGACCCACGGGTGTGGAAGTGGCTGGCGCCCTGGCGGAGATCAAGGAGTACACCCTCCGCCGCGACTTCCGGAACATCAACCCGCGCGAAGCCAGGGTCATCCTGGTGGAAGCTGGGCCCCGGGTGCTTTCAACCTATCCTGCCGATTTGTCGGAGAAAGCCCGCCAGAACCTGCTCAGGCTGGGAGTGGACGTACGGACTGACACGATGGTGACCGATATCAGTCGCGATGGTGTCACTGCGGGAGACGAGTTCATACCGTCCCGGTCCATGATTTGGGCTGCCGGCAACATCGCCAGCCCGCTGCTCAAGTCGCTCGGCACCGAGCTCGACCGGCAGGGGAGGGCCATCGTGGGGCCCGACTGCTCAATCCCGGGGCACAGTGAGGTGCTGGTGCTGGGCGACGCGGCCATGTACGCGCACCAGGGAGACAAGCCGCTGCCGGGGGTGTGCCCGGTGGCCATTCAGATGGGCCAGTACGCAGCCCGGATCATCCGGAACGAGACCCTCCGCCACAAGCTGTCTAGCGACCGGCCGCCGTTTCACTACCGCGACAAGGGGCAGCTGGCTGTCATCGGCCGCGGGCGGGCAGTGGCAGACATCGGCAAGGCCCACTTTGCCGGCTTCGTCGCGTGGCTGCTGTGGATCTTCGTGCACATCTTCTTCCTCATCGGATTCCGGAACCGCGTCATAGTCCTGATGGAGTGGGCCATCTCCTACTGGACTTACGGCCGGGGCGCGCGCCTCATCGCCAACGCTTCGCTCGACGAGGGCGCGCGTGCATCCGAGCTGGCTTTCGAGCGCACCAGCCAACGGAACACTGTCGCGTGAGTTTCGGCTCGGCAGACGTCAAGCGCTGGGCCGCCGAGCTGGACTTCCTGGCCTGCGGAGTGACCGACCTTGCGCCCAATGCGTATGCCGCCGAGCTGGATGCGTGGCTGGCTGCAGGGCGTGGCGGAACCATGCGCTATATCCATCGTCAGGCGAAGAAGCGAAATAACCCGGCGCTGCTCGACAGCCGGGCGAAGAGCATCGTGTTGCTGCTGGACAACTACTTCCGGGCCGATTCCGGGGCCGAAGGCCGAGGGGCCAAGGTTGCGCGCTACGCGCGAGGCAGGGACTATCACGTCACCATGCTCGAGCGGATCGAGACCCTCGCGGCCCGGATGCGTGAGAACGGTGCCGGCCACACCCGCTGCTATGTGGACACGGGACCAGTTGCGGAACGTGAACTGGCCCGGCGTGCCGGGCTGGGCTGGATTGGCAAGAATGCCATGCTGCTCCGGCCGGGAGTCGGGTCGTGGTTCTTCATCGGGGAGATTTTCACTGATGCGGAACTGGCTCCCGATGCGCCGATGGTCACCGATCACTGCGGCAGCTGTACCCGGTGCCTCGACGCCTGCCCCACCGATGCGTTCGTCGAGCCCAGGGTGCTGGATGCCACCCGCTGCATCTCCTACCTCACCATCGAGCAGCGCGGTCCCATACCCGACGATCTGGCGCAGAAACTCGATGGCTGGGTCTTCGGTTGCGACATCTGCAACGAAGTCTGTCCCTGGAACCAGCGCTTTGCTGCCGAAGCCACCGTGACCGCCTATCGGCCGGAGCCGCTGCTTCGGCACGCCGAGCCGGATCACTTCAGGGAAATGACCGAATCGGAGTTCGATGCCGAGTACGGCGACACACCACTCAGCCGGCCCGGACTGGCCGGTATGCGGCGCAACTTCAGCGCAGCGTTTGCGGCCGCGTTCCCTTCCACCCGGGTCACCGGCGATGCCTGACGCATTCCATTTTGCCTTTTTCGTGAACGACCTCGACGCCACCCGAAAGTTCTATGGTCAGGTGCTGGGCTGCGCCGAAGGACGCAGTACCGACAGCTGGGTCGACTTCGACTTCTTCGGCAATCAGATCTCCTGCCACAACAGCGGCGCGCCGGCGCCCACCGACTGGACCGGCAAGGTCGACGGCATCGCGGTGCCGATGCCGCACTTCGGCGCGGTGCTGCCATGGGACCGGTTCGAGCAGGTGGCGGCGCGCATCAGGTCCGAAGGCCTGGATTTCATCATCGAGCCCACCATTCGGTACAAGGGGCAGCCGGGCGAGCAGGCCACGATGTTCCTGCTGGACCCTAGCGGCAACGCGCTCGAGTTCAAGAGCTTCCGCAATCCGGAGCACGTCTTCACCGCATGACCCATGCGTCGGTGGTGATCATCGGCGGCGGCGTGATAGGCGCCAGCGTCGCGTGGCACCTGGCCCAGCTGGGCTGGACCAACATCCTGGTCCTCGACAAGGGAGGGGGCCCGGGGGAGGGAAGCACCGGGCGCGCCACTGGAGGCTTTCGTGCCTCGTATGGCAGCGGCATCAACGTGCGGCTCTCGCTGCTGGCGCGGGAGAAGCTTCGCCGCTTCGGTGACGACACTGGCGGCACGTGCGGCTTCAATCCGGTCGGCTACCTTTGGCTCGCCGCCACCCAGGCGGAGCTCGATGAACTCCGATCGGGCCTCGAGCTCCAGCATCGCGAAGGCCTGGGAGATCCCCGTGAGCTGTCGGCAGACCAGTGCCGCCGGCTGGTGCCGGCGCTGTCGGCCAGCGGACTCATCGGCGGGGTGTGGTCTCCTTCCGATGGCTACATCCGCCCGCTCGGAATCCTTGCCGGATACCTCGGGGCAGCCCAGCGGCAGGGAGTCACTGTTCGCTGGGGCAGCCGGGTGGAAGGGCTCGAGCGCGACAGCTCGGGGCGAATCATCCAGGTCCACACTAATGCCGGGACGATTCAATCGGATCACGTAGTCAATGCGGCGGGCGCATGGGCCGGCCAGCTCGCCGCCGGAGCGGGTTTGGACCTGCCAGTCACTCCGCTCCGCAGGCAGATCGTGCCGACCGCCGCCACCTCGGCCTTGCCGCCTGACACACCCATGACGCTCTACGCCGGCGACGGATTTCACTTCCGGGTGCGCGACGACCACATCCTGCTGGCGTGGCCCACCCCCGGGTCGGCGGACGATTGCTGGTCCTGCACGGTTGAGCCCGGCTGGGTAGATGAGGTGGTGGCCATGGCGTACGAACGGGTGCCCGCGCTCAAGGACGTGCCGATCCGCACCGACGCCGCGTGGGGCGGGCTGTACGAGATCTCGCCCGACAAGCACGCGATCCTGGGCGTGCACCCGGATTGCGAGAATCTCTACCTCGCGAACGGCTCATCCGGTCACGGGGTGATGCACTCGCCCGCGCTGGGCGCGCTGCTGGCCGAGATCATGACGTACGGGGAGGCCCGCGCGCTCGACGTCACGCCGCTCCGTCCCTCACGTTTTGCCGAAGGAGACCTCGTCCCCGGCTCGGCGCTGCTGTGAAGCGATACCTCGCCCTGGGCGACAGCTACACCATAGGAGAGGGCGTGTCGCCCGGGGAGTGCTGGCCATTCGTACTGGCCCGACTTCTCGAAGCTCGAGGCTCGAAGCTCGAGGCTCCTGACGTCATCGCCACCACCGGCTGGACCACCGACGAGTTGATGACGGCGCTCAAGGCGGTCAAGGCGGTCAAGGCGGTCACGGCGGTCGGGTATGATCTCGTCACGCTGTTGATCGGCGTGAACGACCAGTACCGCCGGCGCTCGCTCGACGAGTATCGCGCTGGGCTGAAGCCGTTGATCCAGTACGCGATCGACCAGACGGAGGCGCTGCGGTCGGGGCGCAGCGGCGTGATCGTGATCTCGTTACCGGACTGGGGCAGGACACCGTTTGCGGAGGGCCGAGACCGCTCCGCCGTCGCGAGAGAGATCAGCAGCTTCAACGCGGTAGCTGCCGAGGAAGCCACCGGTGCTGGTTGCGTCTGGGCCGACATCCGGGATGTGCAGGATGGGGATGGAGACCCCGACGTGCTCCTGACAGCGGACCGGCTTCATCCATCGGCGTTGGCGTACGAGGCGTGGGCCAGGAAATTGCTACCATTCGCGCACGCGGCACTGATGCAGGCGTGATATCTTCCGACACTCGACTGTGAGCATTGCATGTCATTCGGGCTGGACCAGACAAGGCTGACGTACGGGGGCTATCTCAGGGTAGATGACCTGCTCAAGCTGCAGCAACTCCGCTCCGATCCTGCGCGCCATGACGAGATGCTCTTCATCGTCATCCACCAGGTGTACGAACTCTGGTTCCGGCAGATCCTGCACGAACTGGACGGGATTATTCGCCGCCTCGACACCGAGGACGTGCTGGGTGGCACCCGGCTGCTGGGCCGGGTCCACGAGATCCAGAAGATTCTCGTTGCCCAGCTGTCGGTGCTCGAGACCATGACCCCGATGGAGTTCCTGTCATTTCGGGACCACCTGATGCCAGCGAGCGGGTTCCAGTCGGCTCAGTTCCGCGAGCTGGAGTTCCTGGTGGGCCTCAAGGAACCGCGAATGCTGGAGTACCACTCGGCCGACGCGCCAGCCAAGGCTCGGCTCGAGACCCGGCTGGCGGGACGGACCCTTCGCGACGCCGTCGACGACCTGCTGCGGCGCCGGGGATTTGCGCTGGATGCGGATTCGGTGGCGCGGCTCTATCGCTCGCCCGAAGGGAACGTGGACCTCTTCCTCCTGGCTGAGGGTCTCATTGAGTTCGATGAGCTGCTCACCACCTGGCGCTTCCGTCATGTTCAGATGGTGGAACGGGTCATCGGGGGAAAGCCGGGGACCGGCGGCAGCAGCGGCGCCAGCTACCTGCGAACCACGATCGACAAGCGCATCTTTGGGGAACTGTGGGACGCCCGCACCCGCCTGGAGGCGGTGCACGATGGCAAGTGATCCACGCTACCCCATCGGTCCCTGGAAATGGCCCGATACCGTGCCTCAAGGCGACCGTCCTCGCCTGATCCAGGAGATCGCTGATGCGCCGGAGCAACTCCGCACCGCCGTAGATGGGCTGGACGACGCCCAGCTCGACACTCCCTACCGCGATGGCGGCTGGACCTTGCGGCAGGTGGTGCATCATGTGCCGGACAGCCATGTAAACAGCTACACCAGGTTCCGCCTGGCGCTCACCGAAGACCAGCCCACGATTCGCGCCTATCACGAGGAGCGCTGGGCCGAGCTCGCCGATGCCCGGACCCTCCCGCCCGAAGTCTCGCTTTCGCTGCTGGACGCGTTGCATGCGCGCTGGGTGGTGCTGCTCCGCAGCATGACTGACGCCGATTTCGCGCGAAAGCTGGTGCACCCGGAGCATGGAGTGATACCGCTAGACAAGATGCTGGCGATGTATGCGTGGCATGGCAGGCACCACGTGGCGCACGTTACGACCCTTCGCGGCCAACGCGGCTGGTGAACATGGATGGCTCCTCGGTCGACCTGATTCACGGCAACTGGGACGTAATCGGCCGGTTGCTCGCAGCGATGGTGGCTGGCTTCGTGCTGGGCGTCAATCGCGACCTCCGGGGCAAGGCCGCCGGCGTCCGCACCCACGGCCTGGTGGCCATCGGCTCCAGCCTTGTCACCATCATCAGCATGGAAGTGGCATCGGTGGCGGAGTACGACCCCAATGCCATTGCCCGCGTGGTTCAGGGCATCATCACCGGTATCGGCTTCATCGGTGGTGGGGTGATCCTCAAGCTGCCCGAGCATCGCACCGTACAGGGCCTTACCACGGCTGCGTCGGTCTGGATCTCGGCCTGCCTTGGAATCGCCTTTGGCGCCGGCATGTGGCGCACTGCGGTCTTCGGCCTGGCGCTCACCATGATGGCGCTCATCATGGGCGGCGCCATCGAGCAGATAGCCAGCCGGATCTTCAGGAGCCGGGAGCACGATGATCAACCGGACGGGCAGGCGGGCGGACGCTAGCCGGTGCACCCGTTACTGCTGACGCCGAGGCTCAGGCTGCGTCCGTTCACCATGGACGACGTGGCTGACCTGGTACGGATTATCAACGATCGCGAGATCGCCGCCAACACTCTCACCATTCCCTATCCCTACGACGAGGAAGCCGGCCGGGCGTGGATCGCAACCCATGCCGACGGCGTCGAGCGCCACTCACCGGTGGTCTATGCCATCACCCGCCGAACAGACGGCGCGCTCATCGGGGCGACCGGCCTTGCGCTGGTGCCGGAGCATCGCCGGGCCGAGCTGGGATACTGGATTGCGCGGGCGGCGTGGGGAGAGGGTTACGCCACCGAGGCCGCAGCGGCGCTGCTGGAATACGGGTTCGAGAAGCTGGGCCTCGAACGGATCCACGCGGCGTACTTTCCCCGCAATCCCGCCTCGGGCCGGGTGCTCGAGAAGCTGGGCATGCGACACGAGGGAACGCTGAGATCGCACCTGGTCAAGTGGGGGGTTCCCGAGGACCTGTCGATCCATGGGATCATGCGCGAGGAGTTCACGCCCTGGCGGGCGAGGAGTGAGGGATGAAGGCGCCTCCAGTCGAAGTGCGCGACAAGAGGATGGAAGAGCTGCGCCGCATGGCGTGGGTGCTCGACAGCCAGTTCCGGATTCCGGGAACCAGCTTCCGCTTCGGCGTCGATGCGGTCGTCGGACTGGTGCCGGGCCTCGGTGACTTCGCCGGCGCGATTGCGTCGCTGATCTTCATGCTGCAGGCGGCCCGGCTCGGTGCCTCGAAGCCCATTCTCGCGCGGATGGCCACCAATGTCGCCATCGAAACGCTGGTCGGCGCGGTGCCCGGCCTGGGCGACATCTTCGACGCCACTTTCAAGGCCAACAAGCGGAACTACAAGCTCATCGAGCGCATGGTGATCCAGCCGGATACGACCCATGCTGCAAGCAGGAAGTTTGTTGTCGGG
Source organism: uncultured Gemmatimonadota bacterium (assembly GCA_946479805.1). The sequence continues at coordinate 30,281 of CAMLHP010000004.1, forward strand.
ATGATGCTCGGGCTCGGCGTGGTGATCCTGCTGATCGGAATCCTGGCGGTTGTCATCGGGATCTTCGTGTTTCAGACGCTCGCGAGCGGCCGCGGGCCGCTGGGCTGAAGCCTGGGTGTGCCTCCGTGGTTGCTGTTGCTTTTCTTCGTGTTCTTCGTTCCTTCGTGGTTAAATGCCGTCTGACCGTCAAATTCCAGTTCACCTGCCACCATGTTAGATTTCACCCAAGCATCCAGTTCCTTTTCAGCGAGTTTGCCGGTGAGTACCTACAAGGTCGAGCAGCAACGGGTTCGGTATCGCGATCGCGATTTCCACTTTGTATCGTACGAGGGCCATCCAGCCAACGAGCGGAAGGGCGAAGAAGCCGAGCCGCCGATGTGGTACCTCATGGGACCCGGCAAGCGCTGGCCTGCGGTGCCGCACGTGGCAGGGCAGCCGGCCGAAGAGGTCGAGGACGCCCTGGTCGGCTGGATCAAGGAGCAGGGGCTGGGACGCGCGGTGGTAAACCGGAGGCCGTAGGTGCAACCGGCCCCGACGCTTCACAGCATCGCGGTGTTCTCGCTCGACATTGCCCGGGCCGTCAATTTCTACCGCGACATCCTCCGCCTGCCGGTGGTTCGGCAGGGATCATTCGGCGCCGAGTTCCTGGAGGAACGGCCCCACCTGAGCGTGCATCCCGCCATACATCCCGATGCGAAGAAACTGGTGGGCCGCGATACCGGGCTCACCTTTCACGTACCCGACCTGCTCCACTTCTGCGGTGAGCTTCACGAGAAGGGCGTCCGGTTCATCACCGAGCCCACCCGCCAGTCGTGGGGCGTCATGGCGATGATCACCGATCCCGACGGCAACGTCATCGCGCTCTGGGACGACAAGGTCCCGGAGGAAGAGTGAGCGCTTCCGGTTCGTTCGCCAGCGACAACACCGCCGGCGCCCATCCGGAGGTGCTGGCCGCGATGGCCCGGGTCAACACCGGCCACGCTCCCGCCTACGGCTACGACGAACACTCCGAACGCACCCGCCTTCTGCTCCGCCGGGCCCTGGGCGACTCGGCCCAGCCGTTCTTCGTGTTCGGCGGGACCGGCGCCAATGTCACCGCACTCGATGCGGTGCTTCTGCCGCAGGAAGCCGTCATCACCGCTGCCACGGCTCACATCCACGTGGATGAATGCGGCGCACCTGAACGCCATGTCGGCTGCAAGGTGCTGCCGGTCGAGACTCCGGACGGCAAGCTCACGCCGGCGCTGGTCGCACCCCACATCAAGGGCGTCGGCTTCGAGCACCACTCGCAGCCCCGGGTCATCTCCATTTCCCAGAGCACCGAGTACGGTACGGTGTACACGCCGGGGGAGCTCGAGGAGCTGAGCGACTTCGCCCATAGCCACCGCCTGCTGCTTCATGTGGACGGCGCCCGGCTGGCCAATGCCGCGGCTTCTCTCGACGTGCCGATCAAGGCCATCACCAGCGACGCGGGAATCGACCTGCTGTCACTCGGTGCCACCAAGAATGGCGCCGTGGGTGCGGAGGCGGTGGTGTTCTTCCGGGAGGAGCCGGCCAGGCGCTTCAAGTACGTGCGGAAGCAGGGAATGCAACTCCCCTCCAAGATGCGCTACGTGGCGGCCCAGTTCGAGGCGCTATTCACCGACGACCTCTGGCGCCGGAACGCGGCCCACGCCAACGCCATGGCCCGCCGCCTGGCGGACGGCGTCCGCGACGTGCCCGGAATCACCATCACCCAGCGGGTGCAGGCCAACGCCGTGTTCGCCACCCTGCCGAAGAAGTGGATCGCTCCCCTGCAGGAGAAGTTCTTCTTCTATGTATGGGACGAGGCGACCAGCGAGGTTCGGTGGATGACGAGCTGGGATACCAGGCCTGAAGAAGTGGATGGTTTTGTCGCCCAGGTGAAGGGTGACAGTCGACCACGTGAAGAGTGACAAGTGATAGGTGAACGGGATCAGCTCACCTGTCACCTTTCACCCTTCACCTTTCAAGTATCTCCATCGCTTCCCGGTCGCCGCGCATGGCATCCTCGACTATCTGCCCCTGCTGCTCCATCCCGTATTCCCTGAAGGGCTTCCCCGGCTCACTGCGCCAGTCGTAGGGGTTCGTGGCCAGGCCCATTCGGTGCAGCTGATAGCGTGCCTGCTCCCAGAAGCCGCGGGCGTAGTACACCAGGGGGCCCCACTCGCGATACTGCCGCACGTGCATCAGCTCGTGGGCCAGCAGGGCCACGTCGCTGCGGCGGCTCGATGGGAGGAAGATCCTGTGGCCCAGTGCCACGGGGCGGCCGCGTGAACACCAGAGAACCACGCCGAGCGTGGCGTCAGCCTCATCGCAATGAACTGCTACCTCCGACGGGCCGATGCCATCCAGCAGCCAGGCCAGCGATTGCATTTCGGCCGGGCTGAACGCCGAGCCGCTGGCGGTCATGCTGTGGCGGGAGCTTCAGTGGAGTCGTTCTCCACCGGACTGGTCCGCTTGCCCAGGAACTCGCCGATGGCGCGCAACGGCTCGACCCTGTCGCAGATCGTCTTGATGACGGCCAGAATGGGTACGGCCATGATGGCGCCGGGCACGCCCCAGAGAAACCACCAGAACATGATTCCCGTGAACACTGCCACGGTGTTGAGCGACATACGGTCGGCCATCACGTGCGGGGTGATGAGGTACGACTCGATGAAGTTGAGCCCGACAAACACCGCCGGCGCGGCGAGAGCGTGCCCGGTGGACTCGAACGTCACCAGGCCCGCTATCAGCAGGATGGCGGCGTTGATCAGCGGGCCGATGTATGGAATGAAGTTGAGCATGCCGGCCAGCACACCCCAGAGTGCGGGATTGGGGAGGCCGATGATGGCGGCTGCGATGCCGGTGGCGGTGCCCAGCGAGACGTGGATGATGGTGGACGTCAGCATGTAGCTGGAGATCTGCTCCTCGGTTTCCCGGGCGATCGTCACCGCCATTCGCTTGTCGCTGATGCGCGGCAGCACCTCGACCAGTTTTCGCAGGAACAGGTCGCCAGCGGCCAGCAGGAAATAGGTGAGGAAGAGCACCGTGATTATCGCGCCCACCATGCTGGCGGTGCTGCCGAAGATCCGGCTTCCAAGGCTCCGGGTTTGGACTGCGACGGTCTCCTTACTCTCGCCACCCATCGCAGTGGCCTCCTCCACCGACTCCGCTGCCTCGCTCATCCTGGCCACCGGAGCCTTGAGTCGCTCCAGCCGGGTGCGCACCTTCTCCATCGAGGCGGGCGCGTTCTCAATCCATGATGCGGCAGGTGCAGCGAGGTTGTAGACGGCAACGCCGCCCGCTCCCACCAGCGTCAGCATCAGCAGCGCGGCACCTACCGATTCTCGCAGGCGCAGCCGCTGCTTGATCCAGCGCACCACCGGCGTCAGCAGAAAGTCGAGCAGCAGCGCCACCGCGACGGGAAGGAAGAAGGCCCGGGCGAAGTAGAGGGTATAGACCACGGCCAGCAGAAGGAGGCCGGCCAGCAGGAAGGTCCGGACGCTGGCGCTCTCGCCCAGCCCGCCGACCAGGGCGGGCAGGTCGGGTGGCGACTCCTCCTGGGGGCGGTGTTCGTCGTCCGGCATGGAGGTAAGGTATAATCAGGTCGGCCATACTCCACACTCCCACACTCCGACACTCCCACACTCGGTAATGCCTCACATCTGGGCCGTAATCGCCACTCTCTGGACCTGGACCATGCTGGTGCTGCTTTTCCTGGCGGCACTGCCCTTGATGGCACTTGCCCGGCTCCTGCTGGGGCCGTTCGACAAGGGGCACTACGTGGCCGGAAGGATTTTCCGGATTGCCGGGGCCACCAGCGCCCGGATCAACCCGCTCTGGAGGTTCACCTGGTCAGGGCCGGTGCCCGCGAATCCGCGGCGGCCCTACGTCGTAGTGTCGAATCACGAGTCCACTGCCGACATCATGCTCATCAGCCACCTGCCGTGGGAAATGAAGTGGCTGGCGAAGCGGGAGATGTTCCGGATCCCGGTGATGGGCTGGCTCATGTGGCTGGCCGGCGACATCGGTGTGCGCCGGGGTTCGGCCCGGAGCGCAGTCGAAGCGATGCGCGAGTGCCGGACCCGGCTGGAGAAGAAGGTATCAGTGATGATTTTCCCGGAAGGCACCCGATCCGCCACGGAAGACCTGCTTCCATTCAAGGACGGCGCCTTCCGGCTGGCGGTCGACACCCAGCTGCCGATCCTGCCACTGGCGCTGGCTGGCACCCGGGACGCCCTGCCCAAGCGGGGATTCGTGATGAACCGGGCGCGGGCCCACGTCCGGATCCTGGAGCCAGTCGAAACCGCTGGCATGACAAACGCCGATGTGCCGGCGCTCAGGGATCGCGTTCGCGATGCCATCGAGCGCGCGAGACAGGAGCTGAGGTAGAAGAGGTAGAACAGGTGGAAGAGGTGGAAGAGGTAGAAGAGGGGAACCTGAGAGGGAGATTTTCATGCGTCGCATCATGAGCCTGACCATTGCCGTCCTGCTACTGCCGATGGCGTCGGCCGCTGCCCAGCAGCTTCCCGCCCCTGTCGATTCGATGATGCATCGGCTGTTTGCGTCGCGGGAGTTTGCCGGCCAGCGATTCGGCCCGGCGCGATGGATCGAGGAAGGCGCCGCATACACCACGGTGGAACGCTCGGAGGAGGTCGAGGGCGCCAGCGACATCGTGCGCTACGAGACGGCCACCGGCAACCGCAGCGTCCTGGTGTCCGCCTCGGCGCTGATACCCGAGGGCGACAGCACGGCGCTCGGTTTCGACAACTATGTCTGGTCGCCCGACAACTCCAGGCTGCTGCTCTTCACCAACACCGAACGGGTCTGGCGCCAGAACAGCCGGGGCGACTACTGGGTGCTGGATCGTAACAGCGGGCGGCTGCAGCAGCTGGGTGGCGACGCCGACCAATCCACCCTGATGTACGCCAAGTTCTCGCCCCAGGGCGACCGGGTGGCATATGTAATGAAGGGCGACATCTACGTTGAGCGGCTGTCCGACGGCAACATCACCCGGCTCACCACCGGCGCCGATTCGCTCCATGTAAACGGCATGAGCGACTGGGTGTACGAGGAAGAGTTCGGGCTTAGTGACGGATTCCGATGGTCCCCCGATGGCGAGCGGATCGCCTTCTGGCACTTTGACATGACCGGCGTGGGCAC
>CAMLHP010000005.1 GCA_946479805.1 uncultured Gemmatimonadota bacterium
AGCCAGAGGTGTCTATGCTCGAAGAGGAAGGACGTCCCATGTTCCTTGGGGGAGATGGGAAACTCCTCACTTGGACCGAGGATCTCGATATCCCTGATGCCAAGCTCGACGCCGCCGGGAGAGCGGGCATCGGAGCGGACCTCGCCGGTCAGTTTGATGCAGGTTTCCTGGGTGATGCTTCCGAAGCGCTCCCACACATCCGGCGCCACTTCCTTCTGTGAGACGACGCCCTGCAGATATCCCGAGCCGTCGCGCATGACCAGGAACGCCACCTTCCCGCTGGAACGGGTAGTCACGGCCCAGCCGCGCACGGAAACCACCTGCCCTGCCCGGCCGCCCAGCTCGCCGATCCTCACATCCGTCATGCTACATCCATGATGCTGAAGGGTTTGCGCTATGGAGGCTGCAGTCTAGCGCTGCTTGCGATGGGCGTCAACGCGAGCTGCATCAATTTCCGCCCCCCGCCGCCCCCGGTGGCGGAGGAATACGCAGCGGCGGCGCCGGCCGAGCAGTGGATGCTGCGGACCGGACGCGGCATAACCGGTCCGATCGCTGCCACCGGCACCATCGCGCTGGTTGGATCGGCCAATCGCAACCTCGAGGCGGTAAGCCTCTCCACCGGCGAGTCGCTCTGGAACCGGCGGCTGCCCGGTGCGTTGATGGGTGGCGTGCTGGTGCGGAACGCAATCCTTTATGCGGGCACGGGTCGTCCCGATGGGCGAGTGGAAGCTATCGACTTCCGGGGACGCCGGATCTGGCGGGCAAGAAGCGGCGAGGTGACAGCTCCGCTTGCTGCTGCCAGCGACATGATCATTGCGCTCAACCGGGAGGGATACCTGGTGGCGCTCAACGCCGCCACTGGAAGGATGCGGTGGCGCCGGCTCGTTGGCCGGGCCCGCGCACCCGCCATTGAGAGCGAAGGTGCCATCGTCGTGACGACACTCGACTCCCTCTTCCGGCTGGACTTCGAGGCCGGCCGGGTTGAGGCGCGCCGCTCGGCCCCAGGGGTCGTGCTGGCAGGCTGGACGCCTGCGGGCGGGGCGCTGTTGGCGGGGCTGGCAGACACCGGAGTGGTGGCCATCGATCCAGTCACGCTCGAGACCAGATGGCGGGTGCGTACCGATGCTCCGATCCTGGGGCCGCTGGCGGCTTCCGGCGATACTGTCTGGGCGGCGTCGCGGATCGGCACCGTGTACAGGCTGGTGCTGGGTGACGGCCCGCCCGACGTCACCACGGTGGCAAGCCTCGAGCGTTCGCTGACCTCGGGCGTCGCACGCATGAACGGCCTGCTGCTGGTCGGAGGCGCCGACGGTCGCATCCATGCCCTGTCCGCGAATGGGGAGGAACTCTGGCGCCTCAGGGTGTGGCCCCCCGCGGACGTCACGCCTGTTGCAGTCAATGGCGGGGTGCTTGCTGTGGGTGGCGATGGTGACGTTCACTTCTTCCAGGGCGAATGATCCGGTGCGCGCATTGATCTTCGTCCTGACGCTCATCCTGGTCGCCCAGCCGCTGTCGGCCCAGCGCAGCAGTCCGGCGCCCATCAAGTTCGGCAAGTGGCTCCTTCTGGCCGGAGCGGTCGGGCTCAACGTTGCCGCGTCGCGCGAGCACGAGCGGGCTGATTCGGTGTTCGGGGACCTCACTGCTCGCTGTGCCATCGACCCGACACTGTGCGACGTGGGAGATGGCGGAATGTACCTCGACCCGGAGAGCGAGTTTCTCTACCAGACGTCCCTGGCGTATGATCGCCGGGCGAGGAACTACCTGTTCGGCGGCCAGGGGGCGCTGCTGGGAGCGGCGGTGCTGTTCGTGTGGGAGTTCAGCCGCCCGAAGGACGATCCGGAGAACATTCCGTTCGAACCGACAGTGTCGTTCCTGCCGCGCTCGACCGAAATCGGGCTGAGGCTGACGTTCTAGATAGAAATGCGGTTGTAAGAAGTGAGTGGGTAGTGGGTGGAATTGTTCACTAGTTCCCACTCCCCACTCCCCACTCCCCAGTCGCTACTTCCTGTGGCCTATCGCCCCTCCCGCCAGGCCCGCAACCACCGACGCGATTGTCGCAACCCCAATGGTCGGTCCCGGCACGTCGCCCATGATGGCGCTGAGGCCCGAGCCGAGGAAGCCGCTCACCCCGCCGGCGATGGCGCCGCCGGTGGCCGAGCCCATCCGGGCCGGCCGCATGCCCTGCTTGCTGAACATGAGTCCCGTGAACGCCGCGATCAGCGAGCCCACGATCGGGTAGCTGCTCTGGATCGCGGGCAGGAAGTGCCCCAGCACCACCATCGCCACCTGCAGCAGCGTTCCCACCAGCGTCGCCTTCGTGAGCGCCCCCCGCCCCATCGTGCCCTGCACTGCCGATGCGTTGGTCATCTGTCGCTCCGATGCGGGCGCCCTTCAGGCCGCCCGTGATTGTCATCCGGTTCTGAAAAAATCCACTGCCCTGGGGTATCGCGCCAGTACCCGGGCTCGGAGCGGCTGGTTGGCGGTCCGTTGCAGCGCGGGGTCACCCTCCAGGATCCGCTCGGCCTGCACCCGCGCCTCGGCCAGCAGGTCCTCGTCGTCCGGCAGCCGGGCCTGGCGGAGCTCGAATCCGCCCGACTGGCGGGCGCCGATGAGGTCGCCCATCCCGCGCTCCCTGAGGTCCAGCTCCGCAATCCTGAATCCGTCCTCGGTCCCGGCGAACGCGCGTAGCCGCTCAGCCGGGCGGTCGCCGGTCATCAGTATGCAGAAGCTCTCGTTGCCCCCCCGCCCCACCCGGCCCCGCAGCTGGTGCAGCTGAGCCAGGCCGAACCTTTCCGGATGCTCGATCAGCATGATGTTCGCATTGGGCACATCGATGCCGACTTCAATGACTGTGGTTGCCACCAGCACCTGGACCTCACCCTCCCGGAAGGCGCGCATGGTGCGGTCGCGCTCGTCAGGCTTGAGCCTGCCATGCACCAGCCCCACCGAAAGCCCGGGCCAGCGCCTGGTCAGCTCTTCCGACATGGTCGTCGCCGCACGCAGGTCTGCCCGCTCCGATTCCTCGATAACCGGCAGCACCACGTATGCCTGGCGGCCAGCTTCGCATTGCTCCCGCACGAAGTCGAACACGCGCTCGCGCTGTGCCGCGGTACGAAGTGCCGTTCGCACGCTCCCCCGTCCCGGCGGCCGTTCCCTGAGCACCGACACATCGAGGTCACCGTACCGGGTAAGCGCCAGCGACCTGGGAATGGGAGTGGCGCTGAGCAGCAGCACGTCGGGCGCCGCACCCTTGCCGACCAGCGCCGAGCGCTGCTCCACGCCGAAGCGATGCTGCTCGTCGATGATGACCAGCCCCAGCCGCCGGAACTCGACGCTCTCCTGCACCAGCGCGTGGGTGCCCACCACTATCCGCGCGGCCCCCTCGCGAATGCGGCGCCTCGCCGCGCTCTTGGATGAGGCGGTGAGCTTGCCCAGGAGCACCTCGGGCTTGATTCGGAGCGCCATGAGCAGGCGCTCGAGGGTGCGCGCGTGCTGCTCCGCAAGCAGTTCGGTGGGAGCCATCAGCGCGGCCTGGTGGCCGTTCTCCAGCGCCAGCAGCATCGCGAACAGCGCGACCACGGTCTTGCCGGTTCCCACGTCGCCCATCAGCAGCCGGTGCATGCGCCGTTCGGACGTCATGTCTCCCGCGATTTCCTTCAGCGCGGTGCGCTGGTCGCGGGTAAGGCTCCAGGGAAGAGACGCCGCCAGCGCGGCGGTGAGGTCTGCCGGTTCCCGATAGACTATGCCGCCGGAGCGGGTGCGCCGCGCCAGGGCGCGGGCCCGTGACAGGGTGAGCTGGAGGTCGAACAACTCGTCGAACGCGAGCCGCCTCCGGCCCCGCTCGGCCTCTTCCTGCGATTCTGGCCGGTGCACCAGTCGATAGGCTTCGGCCAGCTCCGGCAAGTGCAGCGGCCCACGTACCGACGCCGGCAGCTCGTCGGTGACGAGCTTCAGGGCATCATCGAGATGGCGATCCACCAGCCCGCGGATGGCGCGGTGGCTCAGTCCTTCGGTGGCAGGATACACCGGCAGCACCCGGCCCGGTTCGAGCGGGGCTTCGGCACCAGCGTCCGCGAGAATCACGTATTCCCGCGGGGCCATCTGCTTGCCGTGATAGTGTCGGATGGGTCCCGATACGAGCAGCGTCTGTCCCACCGCGATGCTGCGGTCGAGAAACGCCTGCCCCGGCCAGACGCACTCCAGTGCGCCGCTGGCATCACGAATCACCGCACTGAAGATGCGAAGCCCTTTCCGGGTCGGCGTCACCGCCTTGGTAATGACGATACCGGCACAGGCGACCTCATCGCCCACCCGCACGCGGGCGAGCGGGGTGACGCTCGAGGCATCCACATAGCGGTGCGGGATATGGCGGAGGAGATCGCCGGCGGTGTGCACCCCCAGCCGGGCGAAGGCATCAGCTCGGCGCTCGCCCACGCCCTTGAGAAACTTGACCGGTGTGTCCAGCCGGAGCGGCGGCATGGTCCGGCGTCGATCAGGCGCTGTCGAGCAGCTGCTCGGCGTAGCGGGCGGCGTCAAAGGGCACGAGGTCGTCGAGCGACTCGCCGGTGCCCACGAAGCGTATGGGGAGCCCCAGCTCGGTGCGGAGCGCCGCCACCGCACCGCCGCGGGCGCTGCCGTCGAGCTTGGTGACAATGACACCAGTGGGAGAGACCGCGGCCTGGAATAGCCGGCCCTGCTGCACCGCGTTCTGGCCCACGGTGCCGTCCAGCACCAGCAGGGTCTCCTGCGGAGCGCCAGGGAGCCGACGGCCGATGACACGAACGATCTTGCGAAGCTCGTCCATAAGGCCCTCCTGGGTGTGGAGCCGGCCGGCGGTGTCGATCAGCACGGTGTCCACGCCCCGCGCCACCGCAGCATCGATTGCATCGAACGCCACAGCCGCGGGGTCTCCGCCGGGCGCGCCGGCCACTGCGGGCACACCCAGCCGCTCGGCCCAGATCTCCAGCTGTCGGATGGCGCCGGCCCGATAGGTGTCTGCCGCAGCAAGCAGTACCTTGCGGCTCTCCTGCTGCTGAAGCCTGCGAGCCAGCTTGGCCACAGTGGTGGTCTTGCCCACGCCGTTCACCCCGACAATCAGGTAAACGCTCGGCCCCGATGCGGCGCGCTCCAGTCCTCCCGGGTTGCCAGGCGACGAGAGCAGGTCGGTGAGACGGCCGATGAGCGCAGCCCGGAGCTCCACATCGGTCTTCACCTTGCCGTCGCGAATGGCGCTCTCGAGCGCCTGCACCAGCGCCATGGTGGCGGGCACCCCGAAATCGGCCTCGAGAAGAAGCCGCTCGATTTCCTCCAGCTCGTCGCCCTTGAGCCCACGCACCAGCGCACCCACATCGGTGAGCGCGAAGCGCCTGATGCGCTGCCAGACGGACAGCTGTTCCGAGGAGAGGCGGGGTGAGGACAAGGGCACCAGGAGTTGGAGGTGAAAAGTGAAAGGTGAAGCGTGATGGGGACAGGGAAGGATAATCTGCCCGGCACCATATCACGCTTCACCGTCCACCATTCACCTTTTCACTTCTCACCGTTACCCCCTTAACGCAGTCCCAGCCGTCGCCGCCACCACCACTCGACACCCAGGGCGACGATCGCCAGGCCAAACAGCCACAGCTGTTCCCGCACCGATTCGCGGGGCGAGGGCCGGGGAGTTCGGGCCGCACGGGCCGATATCGTGACTGGCGCCGGGAGATACTCGCTGGAGTATTCCTCCACCGCCACCAGTCCGGTGCCGCCCTCCCCCAAGCGGTAGCGATACTCACCGGGAGGGAGCAGCACTTCGGCCCGTCCCGAGCCGTCGAACCGCAGAGTGTCGGCGCGAGCTGAATCGCCGAAGGTCCACACTATCGCAGCGTCCCTCGGGCTTCCCTGGCCAGCCCACTCGAACACCAGCGGCCGCCCGCGTTCCACAACCGGCCGAGGGACGCGGGCGATGCCTCGCACCGAATCGACGCCCGCAAGCAGCCACGTGGTGGTGGCAGCTACCCAGGCGCGGTAGCCGTCCTCGCTGGCGCCTCCGCGGAAGGCCCAGCGCCAAAGGCCATCGGCTGCGACCAGCGCACGCCTCCGGCGGCCGTCGTCGCGCATCGTAACCACCGGCCTTTCGGCACCGCGCCGGCGCTCCTGGCCCCGCATCACGACCATGTCCCCGTCGGCCGGCTGGACTGGCGTGATCCTCGTCGCCGGCGGAAAGGAATCGATCGGGAGTCCGAGGAAGGCACCTGCCACGGGTGAAGCATCAGCGGCACTCAGGTACCAATCTCCCGGGAGCAGCGCCTCCCCGTTTTCTCCGCTGGGCCAGAGCCAGAGTCCCCGTGCGCCGCTGCCGTTGGCCCAGCTTCCCTGCCGCCCCTTGAGGACCAGCAGGTCGGCGGCTCGAGCGCTTCGCCGGACGGTGGGCTCATCTACCGGTGCCAGCGACTCCATCGAGCGCCAGCGGCCTCTACCGAGCTGCACGTAACCGCGCACTGGCAACTGCGCCACATCGCGCAGTGCGCGGTAGAGTGTCCTAGCGTCCCAGTCGCCCGGGGCAGCGATCAGGACCACCCCGGGAGATGCCGACACAATCACGCGGTGCAGGCGCACGTCGGTGGCGGGCTCGGCATCGGGAGCCCCGGCTCGGCGCACAACGAGCACATGCTCGCCGGCGCCGAGCGCACTGGAAGAGATCGCCAGGCGCTCCCGTGCCGCCCCGCCCGCGTCGGGTGTTGCGCGAGCGCGGGCAAGCACCCGATCGCCCAGTGCCACTTCGATATCGATGCTGCTGGTGTCGCTGCTGTTGAACCTCCTCGAGCCGACTTCAAACACGATGGAATCGCCGGCGGTCACCCGATCTGGCGCCGAAACCATGGTCAGTGCGTAATCTGCGACGCTGTCGCGGGGAAAGAGCCGGACGGTCACGCGATCGACAAGGTCCGCGGGGAGTTCGTTCGCGTCCTCCAGCTCTCCGTCCGTGAACACCTCCACCGGCCTGTCGGATGCTGCCACCGCAGCCAGCGAGGGCCGGAGCAGCGAACGCCCCATGAGCGGAAGCGAGTCGTCCTGCTGGGCGGCCGCATCGCCGAAGTGCATTACCTCACCGGTGGCCGCCGCCGAGTCCCTGGCGCCGGCCCATTGTCCTCCGGCGGCCTGCATCGAGAGCGAGGCGTCGAGAAGCACCAGCGGTGTCAGGCGCTCCGCCGGTGCGGGACAGGAAATGTTGAAGGCAAGGAGCAGGAGCAGTGCCCACGCGAGCGCGCGGGCCATGAGCGGAACGCCGGCACGAGGACCGGCGCGCTCGAAACGGAGGTAGGTGACTGCTGCGAGGATCAGCCCGAGCAGCACCGCCAGCAGGATCAGCATGCTGGCGGAAAGATGGCAGGAAGCTTCACTCCGGAGCTACGGCCCCTCCGGCGGGTCGGTTTCAGCTCCGGCTCGCCGCCTGGGCCACGAGGGCGGGTGCGGAGACCGCCGGCACGTTGCCGGGCGCCGGAGCGCCATCCAGCAGCCGCTGCAATGAATCCATTTCAGCCTCGAACTGGGCCCGCTTCGACTTCTCGACTGGCGCACCGTTCCCGAGCTCCACCCGGCGCGAATCCTTGGCCACGCCATTGACCCGGAACTCGTAGTGGAGGTGCGGTCCGCTGGCGAGCCCCGTGGCGCCCACCTTGCCGATCTGCTGGCCCTGGGTCACCCGCGCCCCGACCTTCGTCTGGATCCGGCTGAGATGGGCGTATCGGGTGGTGATGCCGTTCCGGTGGCGGATCTCGACCATGTTGCCATAGCCGCCGGCCCGTCCCGCACGGATCACTGTGCCGTCGCCCGCTGCCATCACAGGCGTTCCGGTGCTGGCGGCATAGTCGGTGCCCTCGTGCTTCCGGGTTCTTCCCAGCACCGGATGGAACCGCGCCCGGGAGAAGTTGGATGAGATGCGGCGGAACTCGACTGGAGCGCGGAGGAACGCGCGCTTGAGCGAGTTGCCCTCGTCGTCGAAGAAATGCCCGTCGAAGCGGTAGGCTGGCAAGTCACGCCCGTTGATGCTCAGCTCGCTGGCCAGTACCCGGCCGAAGCGCACATCGCCCTCTTCCGAGACCAGTCGCTCGAGCACGACGTTGAAGTGATCGCCCTGGCGTGTGTCGCGGGTGAAGTCCACCGCCCACTGGTACACCTCGGCCAGGGCCCACGCCAGGTGCTCGCGCGCCCCGCCGCCCAGCAGCGAATCGCTCACCTGGCGGTCAAGCGCTTCGTACAGAGAGTGATTGATGGTTCCCGAGACGGTCAGGACCTGGGGCTCCCAGGCGATGGTCTCGACTTCGGTGTCCCACCCGCCGGCAAGACGCACCATCATGAGCCGCTGTTCCGGGCTGGTGCGGACAGTCATCCGGTCCGGGATCGAGTCGGCGACGGGCTTCCGGAAATTGAATACAAGCCCCGCGCGGAGCCGCCGGGGATCGAGCGCATCGGCGAAGCCGCTGAGGTCCGCGGCGATGATGCCGTTGCGTCCCAGCAGCTCCGAAAGGGTCTCGCCGCGATGCAGTGTGTCGGCTGTCTCGACGTGGGTCGGCGCCGGAGGCGGCGCCGGCGCCTCGGCCACGTGCACGACTTCGCGAACGCGCGGCCATGGCCATTTGCCAGACAGCGAGAACATCGCGGCAGCAGCGATAACCGCCACCGCCAGCAGGATCCTGGCTCGTGGCATCAATCCATCTGCCTGCGGATGAAGGTGGGAATTTCCATCTCGGGCATCTCGTGCGAAGTCGTGGACGGGTTTGCGCCGCCATTGGGTGCCGACATCGGCGGGGCCTGCCGGGCCACGTTGCGTGCAGGAACTGGCGTCGGCGTGGACATCACAGGCTGAGAAGCACGCTTCGTGCCAGGGAATGGCAGCACGCTGGAGCCCGAAGGGCGGGCCTGCGGGGCGTCGCTTCCAGTGACGATCCGGTCAAAACCGGTGGCGATGACGGTGACACGCACCTCGCCGTGCATGGCCGGATCGCGACCGGCGCCAAAGATGATTTCGGCCTCGTCACCCACGGCATCGTGAATGATGTCGTTGATCTGGGTGACTTCGCCCAGGGTGAGGTCGTCGCCGCCGATGATATTGATCAGGACTCCCGTGGCGCCGGTGATCGACACGTTGTCGAGCAGCGGGCTCGAGATGGCCTGCTGGGCCGCCTCGAGCGCGCGAGTCTCGCCCCGGCCAACTCCGGTGCCCATCAGCGCCGCGCCGCCGTTCTGCATCACGGTGCGTACGTCGGCGAAGTCGACGTTGATGATCCCGGTTGCGGTAATGAGGCTGGCGATACCCTGGGTAGCGTGGAGCAGCACTTCATCGGCCTTCTTGAGCGCGTCCTGGAAGGGTATGCCCTTCCCGACCACTGCCAGCAGCCGCTCGTTGGGCACCACGATCATGGTGTCCACGCTCTTCCGCAGCTCGCTGATTCCGGTCTCGGCCTGGCGCATCCGCTTCCGGCCCTCGAACAGGAACGGCTTGGTGACTATCCCCACCGTCAGCGCGCCGGCCTCGCGCGCCATCTGGGCGATGATGGGGGCCGCGCCGGTGCCGGTCCCACCGCCCATGCCGCAGGTCACGAAGACCATGTCAGCACCGGTGATATGAGGCAGGACCTCATCCCGATTCTCATCTATCGCCTGGCGGCCGATCTCGGGCCGGGCACCAGCGCCGAGGCCCCGGGTGAGCTTCTTTCCAATCTGGACCTTCACGTCGGACCGGGACGTGACCAGGGCCTGTGAGTCGGTGTTCACCGAGATGAACTCGACCCCGGTGAGGCCGTCCTCGATCATGCGATTCACTGCGTTGCCGCCGCCGCCGCCGACGCCGACGACCTTCATCCGCGCGGTCTGCGCGCCACTCTCTTCAAGCTCGAAAATCATTGGGTTCCCCCTCCTGCCACGATCAGAAGAAGTCCTGAAGCCAGCGTTTCACGGGCGCGATGTATTTGTCCACGCCGAGGCCGCGACGGCTCCCGACGCCAAAGCCACTGGTCCTCACCTGCCGGGCGCCGTACAGCACCAGCCCCACCGGCACCGCAAACAGGGGGGACTCGACACTGTCCGCGAGTCCCCGGAGGTGCTCTCCCGGTACGCCGATCCGGGCCGGCATCGCAAACCCGTCCCGGGCCAGCTCCACTATCCCCGGGGTTTGGGCCCCGCCCCCGGTTAGCACCACTCCCGCAGGCAGGTTCTGGTCGAAGCCGGCGCGGGTGATCTCATCCTGCGCAGACTCGAGGATTTCCTGCATGCGCATACTCATGATATGCGAAAGCGCCCGGCGATGCGCGTTCCGGGGTCCCTGCCCCGGAGTGCTGGGAAGGTCGATGAGGTCTGTGTCAGGCACCAGTGCCTCGTAGGCGCTGCCGTGGCGCTCCTTGAGCCGCTCCGCTTCGACCTGGGTGACCTGCAGGCCTTGAACGATGTCCGAGGTCACGTGGCCGCCGGCCCAGCGCACCGACGCGGTGTGGCGGATCCTGCCGCCCTGGAAGACCGAGACGTTGGTTGAGCCACCGCCGAGCTCGATGATGGCGCAGCCCAGTTCGCGCTCGTCGGGGGTGAGCACCGCCAGCGATGCGGCGAGCGGTTCCAGCACGAACTCGCCGACGTTGAACCCCGCGCGCTCCACGCAGCGGCGAAGGTTCTGCACCGCGCTGGTGAGCACAGTGACGAGGTAAACCTCGACCTCCAGCCGCGAGCCGGTCATGCCGATCGGGTCGCTGATGCCGGCCTGCTGGTCTATCAGGTAATCCTGGGGAATGGCGTGCAGCAACTCGTGGTCGCGCCCGAACGAGATATTGCTGGCCATGTCGTTGACCCGGGCGACGTCGCTGGTGCGAATCTCGTCGCCGGTGACGCTGACCATGCCGTGGGAGCTGCGCCCGACGACGTGCTCCCCTGCGATGCCGCAGTACACGGTCCCCACCTCGACCCCGGCCATCCGCTGGGCATCACGCATGGCCTTGGCGATGGCACGGGTGGTCTCCTCGATGTCGCGCACCACGCCCCGCCGGACCCCTGTGCTGCGCTCGAGACCAACACCCAGGATCTTGGCGGCGGGATTGCGCGAATCGCCGGTGACCTCTGCGATGAGAGCGACGACCTTGCCGGAGCCGATGTCGAGCGCGGCGACCAGGTTGTCTGGCGAAACGCTCATGCGTCCATTCCCCGCACCACCACGGTGCCCGGAAACCGTCCGTCCAGCTCGCTGAAATGCGCGCCCTTGCGCACGAGATCCGCCGCGACCGCTTGCACTGCTCGCATGTCCTCCAGGGTGGCATCCGGCCGGAAGAGGTACCGGCGTCCTTCCACGATCAGCATCACGTCCCCGTCAACTGCCCGTGCTTCTGTAACCTCCGCAAACAGCCCCGGCGCAAGCCGCATGACCCGGCCCAGCAGCTGCCCGGTTGGTCCAGCAGCGGAGTCGGCTACCGGGAGGTCCGCCGCCGTGCGCGATGGATCGTAGGGCAGCACCCGTCCGGCCGAGTCCATGTATGCCAGCCGGCCGCGCGCGGGCACGACCGCCACCGGCCGCCGCTCCGTCACATGCAGCACCAGCGTGCCGGGGAGCCGCCGCCCCGCCCTGGCCGCGGTGATGCCGGGAACCCGAAGCGCGCGTTCGGCTATGGGGTCCAGGTCGTCGAAGACCGTGAACCGCTCCGGCAGGCGCAGCGAGTCGAGCGCTGCCTGCGGGTTGCCATACTTGAGCCCGACAAACTCGACCCGTCGCACCTGGAAGAACTCGATCCGCTTGCCCAGGGCCGGGAGCCCAAACCAGAGCGCTGCGCCGGCCGCGGCTGCTGCCAGCGACTTCCAGCCGGCCTTCACCTTCCTGCCAGGCCCTGCAGCAGTTCCGGCCCCACCCGGGTAACATCGCCCGCGCCCAGCGTGAGGACCACATCTCCCGGCTCCAGGAGAGAGGACACCCGGCTGGTGAGGTCGGCCCTCCGGGGCACGTAATAGACTGGGGCCAGTCCACTGGCAGCCGCGTCGGCCACCAGCTCACCTGTGACGCCCGCCATCGGCGACTCCCGCGCGGCATAGACATCAGTGACCACCACGATGTCGGCTGCCGCCAGGGCCTGGCCCATGGCCGCTCCATGTTGTGCCGTACGCGAATAAAGATGCGGTTGGAACACCGCCACAAGCCGACGCCCCGGGTACGCCTGCCGTGCCGCCGCCAAGGTCGCGACGAGTTCGGAGGGATGATGGGCGTAGTCGTCCACGATCGCCACGCCTCCGGCCTGGCCCAGCCGCTCGAAACGCCGGCCTACGCCAGTGAACTGTTCCAGCGCGTCGAGCGCCCGCTCGACGGAGCCGCCCAGCGCCACCACCGCTCCAAGTGCGCCGGTGGCGTTGAGCACATTGTGGCGACCCGGCACCCTGAGGCGCAGCGTCACCTGACGGCCATCCGGCAGCGCGAGGTCGGCTCGGCTGCCCTCGGCATTTCCCTCGAGGCGGCTCAGGCGAAGGTCGGCACGGCTGTCGAAGCCGAATCCCCAGACCCGGCCATTCTGGAGCCGCGCCGCGAGCTCACGGGCGCCGGCGTCATCCACTCCCACGAGAGCGATATCGGCCCGGCCAGCAAACTCTGCAAAGGCTGCTTCGAGGTTGGCGACCGACCCGTAGCACTCCAGGTGATCGGCCTCGATGTTGTTGACGATGGCGACTGTCGGCTCGAGCGTGAGGAAAGCCTTGTCGTACTCGTCGGCCTCCACCACGAACAGCGCGTCGCCGTCAAGGCGGGCGTTGCCGCCCCAGAGCCCCACCCTGCCGCCGGCCAGTCCTGTGGGCGCCAGCCCGGCGCCTGCCAGCGCCTCGGTGGCCATGACGGTGGTGGTGGTCTTGCCGTGGGTGCCGGCCGCCGCCACCACGGTGCGGCCATTGACCAGCGCCGCGAGCGCATCCTTCCGCGGCACCACCGGAATACCCAGCCGGCGCGCTGCGGCCAGTTCGGGGTGGTCCGGCTTGACGGCCGCAGTCACCACCACTGCCCGGGCACCCTCGACATGGGCCGGAGCGTGGCCCGCCACCACCCTGCCGCCGGCCGCTGCCACATCGACCGTTCCTGCGAGGTCGGTGTCGCATCCCGTGACAGTTGCACCGCGCCGCAAGGCCAGCAGGGCCAGTGCGCTCATGCCCGCGCCACCGACACCCATGAAGTGGATCGGTCTAGGGTCGGCGGTGGTGAGGAAGTCCATCGGGCTGGGCTAATGTAAATAATTGCTTGGTGTTGGAAAAGCCTCAACCGTCCTGGACGAGGCCCAGGAGGTGCTCGACTATCCCGTCAACGGCTTTCGGCCGGCCTCGGCTCAGGGCAGCTGCCGCCAGCCGCTGCCGGCGGCTACCGTCTAGCAACAAGGGGCCGAGCGCGGGCGCCAGGCCACCTGTTTCAAGCAGCGCCTGGGGCAGCATTACCGCAGCGCCGGAACGCTCCATGACCCTGGCGTTGCCGGTCTGGTGGTCGGCCGCGGCGGTAGGAAGCGGCACCAGTATGCTGGGAAGGCCCCAGGCGCAGATCTCGGCCACGGTCATCATGCCGGCGCGCGACACCACCAGTTCGGCCACCGCATACCCGTCCGCCATGGGATCGAGAAAGTCGAGCACCTGCACGTGGGGCGCCCGGTGCCGGTCGGCAAACTCCCGATGGCTGCCCCGCCCGGTAACCCAGAGCACGGTCCAGCCCTCGGCGCCTCCCGCATCCAGCCATTCGGCTACAGCCCGGTTGAGCGCCAGTGAGCCCTGGCTTCCACCAGTTACCAGCAGCACTCGCTCTCCACCTGTCAGCCCGAACCGGGCCAGTGCGCTGCTTCGACGCGAAGGATCGGGCGGCACTATTGGGTTGCCGGTATCGAACACTTGCGTGCTCGGACCGGGCCGAAGGCGGCCCGCCGCTTCCGGTACGCCGAGATAGATGTGGTTTACCCGTCCGGCAAGCCACCGGCTCGCGAGTCCGGGATAGGCGTTCTGCTCCTGGATGGCAGCGGGAAGCCCTAGCCGCGTGCCCCACCACACCACCGGGCCCGATGCGTACCCACCAGTGCCCAGCACTGCCAGCGGTGCCTCGCGCCGGAAGAGCCGCTGGAGTTCCCGAAGCAGGTGGAAGCCAACCACCGACCAGCGCGCATTGCGCCACCATTGGCGGCGATAGATCGGCTCGCTGGGAAGGAGGTGGAAGCGGAAGTCCCTGGTGGGCAGCAGCCGCGCTTCGACACCGCGCGCTGCTCCCACCATCACCGGCTCGAGCTCGGGCACGCGGCGCCGAAGGGCCTCGGCTATGGCGAGCGCCGGCATCAGGTGGCCGCCGGTGCCACCCCCTGCGATCAAGATCCTGCGCGGACGCTCGCGCACCGGTGTCCGGTGTATGGCAGCTGCTGTTGCCGGCGCGATCCCCGGCTGGCTCATGCCGCGGCCTTGCGGGGCCTGGCCTGCTGGCGGGCAGGTGCAACCGCACGGGGCCGTCCCCGCATTCGCCCGATGTTGATGAGGATGCCGGCGGAGAGCATCATGATGACCTGGCTCGACCGTCCCCACGAGACAAATGGCAGGGTGATGCCGGTCGTGGGCATCAGGTTGATGTTGACCGCCATGTGAAGGATCGCGGAGATGCCCACCAGCGCGGTGATTCCCGCTGCGAGGTACTGTCCGAAGGGTTCGGCGGCAGTCCGCGCTATGCGGAATCCCAGCCAGCAAAATGCGGCAAAGAGTCCAACGATGAAGCAGACCCCGATGAAGCCCCACTCCTCTCCGATGTGGCTGAACAGGAAATCGGAGTAGGCAAAGGGCAGGAAGCCCAGCTTCTGGGAACCTTCGCCCAGGCCCACTCCCAGCAGCTGCCCGGAGCCGAAGCCGATCATCGAATTGGTGATCTGGAGTGCTTCCCCGGTCTGGTCGCCACCGTGGAGGAAGGTCGTGAGCCGCGCCAGACGGTAGGGTGCACTCTGGATCAGGGTGAGACCCAGCAGCAGCCCGGCTCCGGCGAGCAGCATGAAGTGACCAAGCTTGGCACCTGCCACGAAAAGGACCGTGCCGCCCAGCATGACTATCAGCACTGCCATCGACATGTTGGGCTCGAGCAGGACCAGCAGGAACACCGCCGCCAGCACCACGATGAACGGCATCACTCCCTTCTTGAAGCCCCGCACCAGCTCGCCCTTCTTGCTGGCCAGCATGGCGCACCACACCACGACCGCGAGCCGGGCCAGTTCGGATGGCTGGAAGGTCACCGGCCCGAGGTCGATCCAGCGGCGGGCACCGTTTTTTTCCGGCGCGATGCCCTCGGTTCCCGGCAGTACCGTGATCAGGAGCAGCACCAGCGTGCCGAGCAGGAGCGGCCACGCCATCTGGCGCCAGATGTAGTAATCCACCCGCGACGCGATGACGAGGAAGATGCCGCCGATGGCGACACCGGAGACCTGGGTGAGCGCGTATCCGTAATCAACGTAGCGGCTGCCCCTGGCGATCATGCTGGACGCACCGTACACCGCCACGATGCCGAAGACCGCCAGCACCGCAACTATCATGAGCAGAAGGCGGGTTTCCCAGCGCATCTCGCCGGGATGCCGGATGGGAGGCGCCTTCACATCTCCTCCACCAGTTGCCGGAAGGTGGCGCCCCGCTCCTCGTAGTTGTTGAACATGTCGTAGCTGGAACAGGCCGGCGAAAGGAGCACTGCGTCGCCCGGCTGGGCTTCCCTCCGCGCCGCAGCTATCACGTCTGTGAACGTGTCGGCTCCGATCACCCGGACCTGGCCTTCGAGGTCCTGTTCGATGATGGGACGCGACTCCCCGAATGCGACCACGGCGCGGCAGCGGTCACGGAGAAGCGGCACCAGCCTGTTGTAGGGCTCGCCCTTGTGGCGGCCACCCAGCAGCAGGACGAATGGGCGGCCGAGCGCCGCAAGTGCAACCTCGGTGGAAGTGACGTTGGTGGACTTGGAGTCGTTGATCCAGAGAACGCCGTTCACTTCCCGGATCGGCTCGACCCGGTGCGGGATCGCCTCGAATGACGACATCCCTTCCGCCATGGCGTCGAGGTCGGCTCCGATCGCGTGGCCCACGAGCAGGACGGTGAGGGCGTTTGCCACGTTGTGATCGCCCAGGAGCGGCAGCTCGTCCCGTTCCATGACGGCGCGCTCCCCCACCACCAGCTTGCGGCCCAGCCGGTCGAACCACGCATCGGCACGGCCCTCGAGCGAGAAGCAAAGGACGTTTCCTGCCACACCACCGGCCAGCTTCAGCAGCGGCTCGTCATCGCCGTTAAGCACAGTGACCGAATCCCCGGTCGCGTTCCTCAGCAGCAGCAGCTTGTCAGCGTAGTACTGGTCGAGGCTGGCGTACCGGTCGAGGTGGTTGGGCGCGAGGTTGGTGATGACCCCCACGGCAGGGTTGACCAGTGGCATGTCGTGGAGCTGAAAGCTCGAGAGCTCCAGCGCCAGCCACGCCGGCGCGCGATCGGCCAGCGCAACGTCACACACAGGCACCCCGATATTGCCCGCGGGCTGGATGTCGAGCCCGGCATGGGAGAGCGCGTGAGCGGCAAGCGACGTCGTGGTGGTCTTCCCGTTGGTGCCGGTGATCGCGACGTAGCGGGTGTGGGGCAGCTCGGCGAGCCCCAGCTCCGCCTCGGCGACGATCTCCCTACCGTGCTCGCGGGCATGAGCGAGTGGCGCCACGTCGGGAGGCACCCCCGGGGCCACGACCACCGCGGTGGCGGAGCCAATCCGGGCGAGGTCGTGCCCGCCGAGCTCGACGTCCGCACCGGCTGCGCGGACGGCCGATGCCCACCGCTGGTGGGCATCCGAGGTTCCAGTGTCGGACGCGTACACCGCAATGCCACGGGCCCTGAGCAGGCGGGCGGCACTGACGCCGCTCCGGCCCAGTCCTACCACGGCGATCTCGCCACCCCGGGCGCGCCACCTGTCGATCATTCAGCGCACCTTCAGCGTGGCGAACGCCACCAGAGCACACAGGATGCCGATGATGTAGAACCGTGTCACCACGGTGGTCTCGGCCCAGCCCAGCTTTTCGAAGTGGTGATGCAGCGGCGCCATGCGAAAGAGCCGATGGGCATCGGCGAACTCCTTGCCCCGGGTGCGCTTGCGCCAGCGGTACACCGAGGTCTGCAGCATCACCGAGACCGCCTCCGCCGCGAATACACCGCCGATGATGAGCAGCAGGAACTCCGCCTTGAGCACGATGGCGACGGTGCCGAGCGCGCCACCGATGGCCAGGCTTCCGGTGTCGCCCATGAAGACCTGCGCCGGATGGGCATTGAACCACAGAAAGCCCAGGCACGCTCCCATGAGAGATGCGCAGAAGATGGACAGCTCGCCAGCCCCCGGCAGGTGGAACAGGAACAGGTACTCGGTCAGGTCTACCCGCCCCAGCAGGTAGGCGAACACCGCGAATGCAAGCGCCGCCACTGCGGCGAGTCCCGCCGCGAGGCCATCGAGACCGTCGGTCAGGTTCACCGCGTTGCTGCTGCCGGTGATGACCAGCGTCACGAACAGCACGAAGAGCAACGGGGCAAAGTTGACCACCAGGTACTTGAAGAACGGCAACGTCGTGGCCGTGGCCGGAAGGATGGTTTCCGGCACCACCGGGCTGGCCAGGAGGAGCAGTCCGAGGCACACGCCAAAGCCGCACTGCCCCGCGAGCTTCCACTTGGCCACCAGCCCGCGCGACTTTCCCTGGACGATCTTGAGATAGTCATCGAGAAACCCGATCGCGCCCATCCAGAGGAGCGCCAGCAGCGCCACCAGCACGAACCGATTGTCGAGCTGGGCCCACAGCACGGTGGGTATCACCGTCGCCAGCAGGATGATCAACCCGCCCATGGTGGGAGTGCCGCGCTTCGACTGGTGGCTGGCCGGACCCTCCGCCCGGATCACCTGTCCCACCTTGTGGGCCCTCAGGCGCCGGATGATGCCGGGACCGGCGACAAACGCAATCAGCAGGGCCGTGACCACCGCGCCCGCAGCCCGGAAGCTGATGTAGTTGAAAAGGTTGAAGAAGATGTAATTCTTGCCGAGCGGGGCGAGCAGGTAATAGAACATCAGGCCTCGGCGGCTGGGAGCGCGCGGTCGCGAAGGAGCGGAAGTATACGTTCGAGTGCCACGCCACGGGATGCCTTGAGCACGACGAGTTCATCGCCAACGAGGTGGGAGGCGAGAAGTGGACCGAGCGCGATCGGGTCGGCGGCGGTGATCAGCTCACCGGGTAGTGCGGAACGGCGAGACTCGAGGGGCGCGACGAAATCGCCCACGGCCGCCAGCAGGTCGGGCTTGAGCGCCACCAGCTGGTCGGCTACATCGGCGTGCAGCTGCTCCGATGTGGCCCCAAGTTCGCGCATAGTCCCGGCCACGAAAACCAGCCGCCTTCCTTCCCGCATGGCTCGCGCCGAGGCGATGGCCGAGGCGAAGGACTGCGGGTTGGCGTTGTAGCAGTCGTTGAGGACTGTCATGAGGCCCAGCTGGGTCAGCTCGGTACGCCCTGGCGGCAGCGTCAGCGAGCCCAGCGCGCGAGCGGAGGCGTGCAGGTCCAGCCCCAGCTCCTCGGCCACCGCCCACGCCAGCATCGCATTGGCGGCGAGGTGACGGCCCGGATAGGGCAGCTGCACAGCCTCGTCGCCGGCCATGAAGCTGGCCCTGCCCTGCTGGTCGAGCGTGAGGTCGCGTGCCTTGCGTTCGGCGGCGTTGATTCCGGCCGTGAGCACCCGCCGCGCCAGGTGGCGAGCGCCGTCCGCCAGCGCCGGAGGATCGGTGCCCACGATCGCCAGCGGCACGTCGCGCGCCAGAGCAAGCTTTTCCTTCAGCACGCCGTCCGGTGACCCGAATCCCTCCAGGTGCCCGGCACCCGCGTTGGTAATGACGGTGATGTCAGGCGCTATGATCTCGCGGTACCGGGCAATCTCCCCCGGCAGGTTGGCACCCGCCTCCACTACCAGCGCCTCGGTGCCGGCGGGCGCTGAAAGTATGGTGTACGGAACGCCGACCAGGTTGTTGAGGTTCGCGTGGGTGGCATGCACCTGGTAGCGGGTGGCAAGCACAGCGCGCAGCATCTCCTTGGTGCTGGTCTTGCCGTTGGTGCCGGTGACGGCGACTACCGGGCCGGTGATCTCCCTGCGGCGGGCGCGAGCCAGAGCTCCGTATGCCTCAAGCGGCGAGTGGACCTCCACCAGCGGCAATCCGGCCACTGCGGGAGTACCGGTCCGCACGATGGCAGCGGCCGCGCCGCGCGCCAGCGCATCGTGCAGGTGGGCATGGCCGTCGAACCGCTCGCCCGACAGCGCGAAGAAGAGAGCGCCCGGTTCGAGGGTGCGGGTGTCGGTCGATATCGACGTGAAGTCCCCACCCTCGGGCAGCTCCGCACCCAGCGCGTCGGCCACGAACGCCCGGCTCCACTCCCTCATGCTGCACCGGCAGCGAGCACTATCTCGCGCTCGTCGAACGGCAATTTCTCGGTGCCGACTACCTGATAGGTCTCGTGGCCCTTTCCGGCCAGCAGGATCGTGTCGCCCTCACGCGCGGCTCCCAGAGCGCTCCCGATCGCCTCCCGGCGGTCCACGATGGCGAGCCTGGGTGACGAGCCCATTCCCGCCTCGACATCGGATATGATCTGCTCCGGGTCCTCGGTGCGGGGATTGTCGCTGGTCACGATGGCCAGATCCGCATGCTCGGCCGCCACCCGTCCCATGATCGGCCGCTTTCCCCGGTCGCGGTCTCCGCCGCATCCAAAGACCACAATGAGCCGCCCCGGGGTGAGGGGGTTGAGCGTCTTGAGGGCCCTCTCGAGGGCGTCGGGGGTATGCGCGTAGTCACGAAGCACCACGCACGGGCGAGTAGCGATGCGCTCCATGCGGCCAGGCACCTGGGGCGCCTCCGACAGCCGCGCCGCTATGGTGGAGAGAGGCAGGTCGAGTGCGAGTCCGGCGCCGGCTGCGGCCAGCGCGTTGGCCACGTTGAAGTCGCCCAGCAGCGGCAGCGCCACTTCGGCACTGCCGAACCGTCCGGCCAGCCGGAACCGGCTGCCTCCCGCCCCGAGAGCCAGGTCGGCCGCGCGAAGGTCGGCCGCGGCGGTGATCCCGAAGGTCATGGTGCGCGGCCCCCGGACCCGGGCCCAGGCAGGATCATCGGCATTCAGTACTGCGGTTCCCGAGGGCCCGAGGTAGTCGACCAGCCGCAGCTTGGCAGCACGATACCGGTCCATTGTCTCGTGGTAGTCGAGATGGTCGCGGGTGAGATTGGTGAACACCGCGGCGACAAATGTCAGCCCCTCCATCCGTCGCTGGTCGAGCGCGTGCGAGGAAACCTCCATGGCCACATGGGTGGTACCGCGGCGGCGCAGCTCGGCCAGGGTAGCGACGAGGTCCACCGGACCTGGCGTCGTGAGGGAACCGGCAGTGGAAGGCACCGCCGCGCCGATGCCATCGAAGGCTCCCAGGGTTCCAACGCTGGCAGCGGAGCCCGACTGGTTCAGGATGTGCCGCACCAGTCCCGTGGTGGTGGTCTTTCCGTTGGTGCCGGTGACTCCCACCAGCACCAGGCTTTCGGCCGGATGGTCAAACCAGTGGCGTGCGATCACCAGCGCGGCGCGAAATCCGTCCCGCACGATGATCTCCGGTGCGCCGCTGTTCATCGCCGTCTCGCCGGCCACCATCACGGCGCCGCGATGCACCGCATCCGCGGCAAAGCGGCGCCCGTCAAACTGGGTGCCGCGCAGCGCGAGGTACAGGTCGCCCGGCTGGACCGTGCGGCTGTCGGTGCTGATGCCACTGGGCTCGGGGCGCTGGTCGGGCGCGCTGGCGAGCAGGTCCTCGCGTGCCAGCGCCGCCAGCAGGTGGTCTATTGAGCGGAGGGGCATCAGTCGGACCTCACGCCCAGCTGGAGTTCTACCGTGCTGCCCCGAGCGGCCTGCACGCCCGCCGCTGGAGAGGTGCCGAGCGCCAATGCGCCGGTGCCGGTCAGCCGCACCCGGAGCCCGCTCTCGTGCAGCATTGCGACGGCGGCCCGGAGCCCTCGCCCCTTCACGTCGGGAACCACCGGGCGCTGGAGCACCGGGTCGGGCCCCCGCTCGGGCCAGGCCATGCCGACCACCACCGGCGCCTCGGACGGTGGAGTCGGCGGGTCCGGCAGCCTTACCATGCCGGTGGACGCAAGCCGGTTGAGCTGCAGCGCCTGGTTGCGGGAGGCGAGCGCCTCCTCGAGGATATCGCGGGTGAGCGGGGCCGCCGTCAGTCCACCGAAGATGCTCCCCTTTCTGGGGTTGTCGATCTTCACCACCGCCACCAGTTGGGGGTCGTCGGCCGGCCAGATGGACGCAAACGAGGCGGTATACTCGCCCGGCACGTACCGGCCGTCGCGTGCCACCTGTGCAGTTCCGGTCTTGCCAACGAGCTCGTAGTTCTTGATCTGGCCCAATTCACCGGTGCCAGTCGCTCCCACCGCGCCACGGAGGTAGCTCCGAAGCTTCCGGGCCACTTCCTGGGAGATGACCCTTCGCACCGGCTCGGGGCGGTGCTGGTAGAGCGTGGCCCCGCCCGGAGCCTCGACGCGCTTCACCAGCGTGGGTGCGAACAGCGTGCCGCCGTTGGCGACCACGGCGTAGGCAGAGGCCAGCTGGATGGCGGTGACGTTGATGTTGTAGCCCCGCGACAGGCTCTCCGTAGTGATGTCTGCTTCCCATCTTGCGGGGCTCGGCAGCACGCCGTCCGACTCCAGCATCTCCACCCCGGTCTTTGTGCCGAATCCGAAGTCGCGGAGCGCCCCGTGCAGCTCGCCAGGCTCCAGCCTCCGGGCGAACTTCGCCATGCCGATGTTGCTCGAAATCTCCACCGCATGCGCCAGCGTGAGCGGCTCCTCCGAGGGGTGCTCGTCGTGAATGGCGTACGGCACCGCCAGCGGAGGATCTATCACCCACCTTCCGTTCTCGCCCGAGACGGTGTCGGTGGCGGCCACCCTCCCTTCGCGCAGCAGCGCGGCCGCGGCAAAGAGCTTTGCGGTCGAGCCCGGCTCGAAGGGAGCGGTGAATGCAGCCGCGCTGGGGCGCTCGCCCTCCTGCCGAGACGCCACGGCAAGGAGCTCACCGGTGAAGGGATCGAGAAAGACGATGTCGCCTGCCCTCGCGTCCATTCCTGCCAGCGCCTCGTCCAGGGCGCGCTCGGCAATCTCCTGCAGCCGCTCATCTATGGTCAGGTAGACGTCATTTCCCGGCATCGGATTGCTCACCAGCCGCGAAGGCGACTCGAACTTCTGGCCCCGCGGATTCCGCAGCACAACGGCCTCGCCCGGCGTGCCGCGAAGCAGCGAATCCAGCGCCTTCTCGATCCCGGACCTCCCTGCCCCCGCCTCGGCATCGAATACACCAAGCATGGGCGCTGCGAAGTCACCACCATATCGAATGCGACGCTGGAGCGGCTCGAGGTGGACGCCCGGCACATCGCGAAGCGGCTGCACCTGCACTGCCGTGTAGGGCCCATGCCGGTAGACCGACTTCCTGCCCGATGCGAGGGCGCGCTCGAGCTCGGCGGCGCTCTCGCCCAGGGCCCGCGCCACGCTGCGCGCGGTGGCGCGCCGGTCGCTCACCTGTTCCGGCGCAATCGAGACGTGGTACTGCTCCTGTGACACCACCAGCGGCGTCCCGCCCCGGTCGTAGATGGTCCCGCGGCGGGCGGGCATTATCACCGTGCTGGTGCGCTGTCGCGCGGCCCGCTCGGCAAACTCCTCGCCCCGCACCAGCTGGAGCTGGGCCGAGCGGGCCAGGACCAGGGCCATACCGAGGCCGAGGCAGAACTGGATGAAGGCGGTGCGTGCGGCGGGCTTGGCCATCAGCGTCGGCGAGTCGTGTCCGGAACGGGCAGCGGAAGCACCGTCATCTCGGCACCGGTGGCGGGCCTGAGCCCCAGGCGCTCGGCGGCGCGGCCGATGGCTGCGCGGCCTGAGGCCTCATTGATGCCGCGCTGCAGTTCGGTGGCCACTGCCTCCAGCGCCTCGCGGTCGCTCCGGGCGACGTCGAGTTCCCGCGCCAGCTGGTAGGAGCGGGTCCCGCGCGACAGCACGATCGCCGCGACCGCGAGGAACGCGAAGAGCCAGAGTACCAGCCAGTGTCTACCCCTTATCTGCATCGGCTTTCCTGAAGATCCGAAGGCGGGCGCTTCGCGCCCGGGGGTTGCCCGCGATTTCGGCCTCGCCCGCGGTGATGCCCTTGTGGGGCCGTGCCTGGCCCAGCGGCTCACGGCCGCAGGTGCAGACCGGCTGGCGCGGCGGGCAGATGCAGCCCCGCTCCCATTCGCGAAAAAGAGTCTTGACCAGGCGGTCCTCGCCTGAATGATAGCTGATAACCGCGAGACTTCCGCCTGGCACCAGGGCATCGAGCATGGCGGGAAGCGCGCGGGCCAGTCCATCGAGCTCGTCGTTCACCGCGATGCGCAGGGCCTGGAACAGGCGGGCGAAATCACCCGGACCAGAACGCGGGCCCAGCACTGCGCGGATTGCGTTCACGAAGTCGTCGCTGACCTGAAAATCGTTCCGCGCCCGCCGCCGCCCCACTTCGCGCGCCAGGCCCCGCGCGCGACGCTCGTCGCCGTAATCCCGGAAGATTCGCTCCAGCTCCGGCTCAGGCTCGGTGTTGAGCAGGTCGGCCGCGGTCGCGCCCTCCGGGCCCATGCGCATGTCCAGCCGGGCGCCAGGACGAAAGGTGAAGCCGCGCTCCTCCTGGTCCAGCTGTGCGCTGCTCACGCCCAGGTCGAGCAGGATGAAGTCGGGCCGAAACGCGGCGATGGCGGCGAGCGCGGTGTCGCCGGCGTAGGGAGATTCGACGAAGGTGATCCTGCCGGTGCCCAGCCTCGCGGCTGCCCGCTCCAGCGCCGACGGGTCGCGATCGATGGCAAGCAGCGCCATGCCGGCGGCCAGCAGGGCTTCCGCGTGGCCGCCGTCGCCAACGGTGGCGTCCACCGCGCGGGTGGCACCGTCTGCCGCCCTGAGCACGGCGTCGAGCAGCACCGGGACGTGGTAGGCGAGGCTCATGGCAGGTCCGGGATGCTGGAAACACAACACCCCGTCCGGGGCGGACGGGGTGAGGCGTTCATCGAAATGAACGGGGCTGACGGGGCTCGAACCCGCGACCTCCGCAGTGACAGTGCGGCACTCTAACCAAGCTGAGCTACAGCCCCAGCAAGCAGGCGCGCAATGTAACTGCCGGGCGCAGGGGGCGGTAGCCCCCGCGCCCCGGGGTTCAACCGCAGAAGGAAGAGACCAGCGCGGTTGTGCGTTCCTTGTACTGGACGATGCTGCCCTCGAGCCTGCCCGCCTCGTCCGGCCGCCCGGTCTTGGCCTTCTGGATGGCGGGGCCCGCCTCGGTCATCAGCGTGTCCATCCGACGGGCGGTCTCGCACGACTTGGAAGCAACAGCGCGATCGTCCAGCTGCGCCGTGAGCTGCAGGTTGGCCACCGCGAGAAGGTATGACATGGTGGGCGAGAACGGAGCGTCGGGTGCCAGCTCCACGCCCTTGCGCAGCATGTTGCCCGCGATCTCGAAATTGGCCGTGTCACCCACCGTGGTGTCGGGCTGGATGTACTTCAGCGCCCCGTTGGTCAGGATGCCGGCGGCTTGCGGCTTGGTGAAGTCGTCGCCGTTCCGGCTCACCACCTCGATGTACGGCATGGCCTCGTCGGCACGCCGGGCATTGACCAGCGCCTGGGCGGCCGACAGGGCCGCCGTCACATTGGTTGAATCAATGGCCAGCAGCCGCTTCGCTGCGGCGAGGGTGCTGTCGGCCTGACCGGTGTAGGTGTAACCCTTGATCAGGTTGGCCAGCATCGTCGGATTGCTGGGGAATTTCTGCGCGCCGATGGCGACCCATTTGGCGTAGGTTGTCGTGTCGGCGGCTGTCGGCACCGGCAAGGTGTCCGAGAGCCGCTGTTCCGCAGCCGCAGCGATCTTGGCAAAGAAGAGCGTGTCGGCACGGAGCGAATCCACTGCATAGGCCTGCTCAAGCGCCTGCACTGCACACTGGTAGTTGCCTGAGAAGAGGCACGCGCTGCTCTTCAGGTCATAGAGCTCGGCGTTGCTGGGGTCCAGCCGGAGGCCCTCGTCCGCAACCTGGACGGCGGCGTCAGAACGGCCCGCCGAGAGGAAGTAACGGAAGGCGCTCTGGCGCAGTTCCTGATCCGTGGGCGAGGCGCGCAGCATGTGCTGCAGCATGGTGACGGCCTGCGCGGTGTCACCCTGAACCTCGTGGATGGACGCGAGCTGCCGCATGGCAATCACGCTGAGCGAGTCGCCCGCGATGGCAGCCGACAGGTGCTCGACCTTCCGGGCGGTGTCGCTGGCAAGCTGGGCCAGGCAGTAATGCGCGAGGCCGTTGCCCGGCATTTCCTTGAGCACCGACTCCGCCTTCTTCGCGGCATCGGCCGGCTTCTGGGCCCTGAGGTTCATGCACTCGCGTGCGTTGGCGAGGTGCTCGAGCGCGGGCTTGAGCGCGTCCGCCGCCGCCGATCCCATGGCCTGAGGGGCGCCGCTCTGCTGGATCCGGACGGTTACGCCGGCATCGTCATTGGTGCCGGCAAGCCGGGCAACCATGCTCCACTGGCCGCTGGCTGGCCTCGACATCTGCGAAGTCACCAGCACGCGCCCGGCAATCTGCTGCGCCAGGGCCCGCGCGAGGGCGGGTGTGAGCAGCTGGTGCGGATCGTACCCGAATTGCACCAGGGCCGAACTCATCATCGAATCGCTGATGACAGAATAAGCGTTGCGGGGAGCGACCCGCTCCATCCTGTCGCGCATGGCCTGGCCCACCGACACCGCGGTCGCGCTGTCAGCGGTGGTGAAGACATACGGCGTCGCCACCATTATGCGCGTCAGCGGTGTGGCTGAGCGTCCACCGCCGATGCGGGCGCCTGACGGGATGCCCTGTGCAGCCACAGGAGCGGCGCCCAGCATCATCAGCATCGAAGCCAGTCCGAATTGGCGAATGTTCATCCCAAATCCTCCAAGGCGTGGAGGGCCGAACCCGGCCCTATAGACTCGCTGCATGGGCGAAGAGGGATTCGAACCCCCGACATCCTGCGTGTAAGGCAGGCGCTCTGGACCAGCTGAGCTATTCGCCCGTACGGCGCCTCAACCCCACTGAAAATACCCATGGATGCAGGCTCCGTGCCGTGGCCCATATCACGATGTTACAATGCTATCGCCAGCGGGAAGAGGACGCAGTAACCCACCACCAGCAGCACAGCAGCGGCCGAAGGGTGCCCCGCATTGAGGACAGCGTAGCCGGCCACAAGCGTGATCGTGGCGATGGCCAGCAGGACGAGATTGCGGCGCCCAAACAGCGCCGGACGGCCCGACCGGGTCACGGAAGTTCCTGTCATAAGGGCATCACGCTACTCACTCGGCGGGACCCGGTCAAGTTCTGCAAGGGCTTCGGGGGGCGGCACTTCCCATCCTTCGTCGAGTGCTTCCCTGCGGGGAATATCCTGCCGCCGCCGGAACCAGGCCGCTGCCATCACCGCCGCCGCCATTACGACCCAGAACCCCCCGGCGACCATCCACGTCAGCAGCCCGTAGCGGCGGCGAACGTCCCGGCGCCACGCGGATGCAAACTGGCCCGTATTGAGACCGGTGCTGCGACGCACCGCGTCATTCCACGGGACACCTTCCCGCAGCAGTCCGAGAAGCGGTGCGATCGAGCCGCTTGGATGGCGACGCGCCAGGTCGAGCACCGCACTGGTCGCCAGCGCATATGACGCCTCGGCAGCGGCGGGACCGGCGCGCAGGGTCGAGTCGAGCTGGTCCAGTTCGGGAACCGCACCGCGAAGCACCGATACGTTGAGCGCCAGGCCATCGAGGCGGGACCATTCGCCCGAGGCGTAGGACGCGTACCCCTCCTCGAACCAGCGGGGCATCCTGGTGCGGACAGCCCGCCGGAGCGCCAGGTGGGCCAGTTCATGCCGGAGAGTGGCGGCCGGATCGCCGGCGTCGACGCGGATGACGATCGTCCTGCTGCCCGGCATGGCCACGCCCGCGCCCCAGGTGGGGGCCCGGCCCCCAGTCATCCGCTGGAGCGTCCCCGCGTCCGGCACGACAATCAGCCGTATGGGCCCGGGATCCTGGCGCCCGAGTCCGGGCCAGGTTGCCGGCGCATCGGCTATCTCGCCCAGCAACGTGGCCAGCCCCATCTGGTCGGGCCAGGCCACGACGGTCACCTGCCCTACCACGGCAACGCCCGGCCGCCCGGGATCGGTTCCCTGCAGGCCCAGCAGCAGGAGCAGGCAGCTCAGGCGGACTGACGTCGCGGGATGTCCCCTTCGCGGGCGACCAGCTCCAGCATTTCCTTGCAGCGCTTGCCGTGGGGACTGAGCCGGTTGGCCCGCCATCCCTGGTCCCACGATTCGAGCGCGCCGTCGCGGTCGTTGGCCAGCCACTGGGCCCGACCCAGCTCGTACCACGCCTCGATCATGTTGGGCCCCAGCGCGAGGGTCTTCCGGAAGAAGCTCTGCGCATCCACGTACATTTCGCGCTCCAGGTACACAAGTCCCAGGTAGAAATGGGCGTAGAGAGTCGCCTTGCGATCGTTGTCGAGGCGAATGGCGCGGGAAAGGTGTTCGATGGCCTCGCCGAAAATGCGCTTCTTGAGGCAGATGTATCCGACGTTGATGCGTGCCAGCGAGTTGGAGGGCTCGCGCATCAGCACCCGGGAGAAGGTGGCGAGGGCCTCATCGTACTGCTCGGCGTGCATCTGGGCCCAGCCAAGGAGTGACTGGGCTTCAGTCGCGTCGGGCGAAAGCGCCAGTGCCTTCTCCAGCACCTGGATCGCCGTGTCGTACTCGCCCAGCGAGATCAGGCTCCATCCCTTCTCGATGAAGGTCGAGGCACCTATGTGATCCGAGTGGACCACGGGCGCGGCGCCGGAAAGCCTTGGTTCCGGACCCGCATCGGCGGCAGCAACAGACTGCTTGTAGCCGTCCACCAGCGCGCGGATGCTTTCCTTCACCTCGCCCAGCTCGGTGAGTGCCGCGTCCACGTCCTTGAACAGGGCTATGATGTCGCGCTTGACTGCCTCGCGCTGGGCCGCGCTGGATGCCGAGGCCAGGCGGGCCTCGATTTCCCGGTAACGCCGCCGGAATCCGTCCGCTGCCGGTTCACTCATCGGCCCAGTCGCTCCAGTTCAACCTGCTCGGTCGAGCTGAACAATCGCCGCGCGTTGAGCAGCAGCAGGACCCGCTCGCCCACGGTGGCGATCCCGGTGATGAATTCCGCCGCCAGTCCCCGGATCATCTGGGGCGGCGCAGCGATGACGCCGGCGTCCACCCGCATCACCTCGCGCACCTCGTCCACCACGACCCCGACACCCTCGCCGCCCATCGTCACGACCACGATCCGGGTGTCGTCATTGACCTCTGCCGGAAGGCCGAGGCGCTTGCGGAGGTCCACCACCGGCATGGCAGACGCGCCGTGCTGCAGCATTCCCTCAAGGAAGTCGGGGGCCCCCGGAACCGGGGCGGGCTGCTGCCAGCGGAGGATACGCTCGACCTGGAGGATGTCGAAGGCGAACTCCTGGGTTCCGGTGCGAAACGCCACGAGCTGAACATCGTCTCCTGTAACCGTCACAGCGATCCCTCCTCGGCCAGCCGGGCCCCGAGCAGTGAGAGGTCGAGCAGGGGGACAAGCGTGTCTTCATGGCGGAGGACCGATCGCGACCACGGCACTGCCCGGTCCGCCGGTACCGTCATCGGGTCGCCCTCGATCACGAGGTCGGCATGATCCACTTCGAGGCAGAGCCGCTGACCATTCGCATTGAGCACCACGGCCATCGGCGTGGCCGCTGATTGCGGTTCCGCCCCCGCGGGAGCCAGCAGCCGGCCCAGCGACAGCACCGGCAGCATCTCTCCCCTGAACGTCGCCACGCCCACCAGCGATGCCTCGCGGGCCGGCACCGGCGCAACGTTGCCGGCATCTGCCACTGCCTCCAGCCACTTGACCGGCAGCCCGAAGGCACGTCCGCCGGCGCGCACCAGCAGGAAGGCCTCGCTCATGCGGCTGACATGCGGCCGAGCCGCTCCGAGAGGAAAGTGCCAATTTCGGCAATCGACAATTGTACGTCGGCGCCGCCCAGCACCAGCGCGGAATGCGGCATCCCGTACACCACCGAAGTTTGCCGGTCCTGGGCCACGCCCATGCCCCCCGCTCCGCGCACCGCCCGCATGCCGTCAGAGCCGTCCTTCCCGATGCCGGTAAGCACCACTGCGATAGCGTCAGCTCCGAAGCTGGCAGCCACCGAACGAAACAGCGGGTCCGCCGCGGGCCGCACGCCCCATACCGGCGCCGAGCGGTCCAGCAGCAGCGCCGGGCCGTCGCTCCTCCGGGTCACGGTCATATGGTAGTCACCCGGCGCCACGTATGCGGTGTCCTCCAGCACTGGGGTTCCATGTTCCGCCTCCACCACGCGGAGCGAACTCTGCGCAGCGAGCCTCTCGGCCAGGGTGCGGGTGAACCGCGGCGGCATGTGCTGGACGATCAGCACCGCGGCGCCCAGTCCGGTGGGGAGCCGGGGCACGACTTCCATCAGCGCACGGGGACCGCCGGTGGAGGCGGCTATTGCCACTACCCGCCGGGCACGGTCCGGCAGCGCCGCGAAGCTTCCCGACGCCGCCGGCGGCCGGTGGGGTCGCGCGAGCGGCGCCAGCCGGAACAGTTCCGCATGGCGTGCAGCCCTGAGCGCCGTCAGGACCCGCTGGCCGAGCCGGTCGATGTTGGCCCTGCTCCGCTCCTCGTCCTTGGCGACCAGCTCCACGGCTCCAAGTTCGAGCGCCCGTATGGCGCCGGCGGTGCCGGGGCCGGCATACGCGCTGACGACGACCACCGGCCGGGGTGCTTCCGACATGATGTAGCCGATGGCCGCGAGGCCGTCGAGCTTCGGCATCTCCAGGTCCATCAGCACCAGGTCGGGCGCGAGCGCATGGACCTTCTCGATGGCATCCTCACCATTGCGCGCGGTGCCGGCAACGGTGAAGTCGTCCGACTGCTGCACCGCCTCCGACAGCAGCCGCCGGAAGAAAGGGCTGTCATCAACGATGAGCACCGTCTGCCGGCTAGAGTTCGCGGCTGCCATGCGCCACCGAGGAAACCACCACCCGCCCGTCGTCGATGGTGTACGTGACCGTCCGCCCAAAGTCGCCGCCAACCGCCTCGGCCATTATCGGAATTTCGTGATGCAGCAGCACGCTGCGGGTGGCGACGAGATTCCGCTCACCCATCTGGATCGTGCCGGGTGACACGAGGTTGGCGAACATCGCCGCGCCGCCGGCAAGCCGGGCCTCAAGGCGCCGCCGGTCGGCTCCCAGGTCGGTCATGGCGGCTATCATCGCGGGCACCGCGGTCTGGGGAACCCGCGCCGGCCGGTGCGCCGCGGACCGGGCCAGCGCGGGCGACGGAAGCAGCACGTGCGCCAGTCCGCCGACCCGGGCGACCGGGTCGTGGAGCACGATCGCCACGCAGCTGCCAAGTCCCACCGTGACGAGGGTCGTGCCAGCGGTTGCGGCGCGCAGTTCCGCCACCCTCACGTAGAGCTTGCTCACGCGGTCCGCCGGTAGATGCGCTCGCGGGTGTCGATCAGCGTGAGCTGGTCACGGGCGGCTCCGAGCAGCGTCTCCACCTTGCCCAGGACCAGCAGCCCGCCGGGCGCAAGGTGCATCGCGAAGCTCTGGAACAGGCGTTCCTGCATCGGGCGATCGAAATAGATCACGACGTTGCGACAGAAGATGATGTCGTACACCGGCCGGAGCGGCTCCTCCGTCGCAAGGTCCAGCCGGCTCACCCGCACCTGCCGGCGCAACTCGGGACGCACCTGCCGCCCGGCGGCGGTCTCCTTCGTCCAGCGAGTGACGAACGCGGGCGGCGTTTCCTGGAATGCCTCCACCCGGTACTCGCCGGCGGCGGCGCGCTCGAGCGAAACCCGGTCCACGTCGGTGGCGTCTATCTCCAGCCGGTCCAGCCAGTCGCCGTGCCCCGACGACTCGGCAAGTTCGGCCACGATCATCGCGATGGTGTATGGCTCCTCTCCCGATGAGCAGCCTGCGCTCCACACCCTGAGCGCGCCCGCGCGCGCGGCCCAGCACTGAGGCAGCGGCCCGGTGCGAAATGCGTCCCAGGTCTCGGGATTCCGGTAGAAGCGGGTGACGTTGATGGTGAGCGCATCCTGCAGCCGAGCAAGTTCGTCGGTGTTCCGCTCGAGGAACTCGAGGTACTCGTCATAGCTGGCGGCTCCACACGCGCGCATGCGCACCGCGATGCGGCGGCGAAGGCACTTGTCCTTGTATGCCTCGAGGGACATCCCCGATGCCGCGGAGAGCCGCCGGGTGAGGCGCTCGAACTCGGCGTCACCGTCGCTCACGAGGCCGCGTCCAGCAGCTCGAGGTTGGCCCGCGCGAGCTGGTGGGCGGGATTCAGCTCGGTGGCGCGGAGCCACCGCTCGCGCGCACGGCCGGTCTCACGCCGCTTGAAGGCGATGTTGCCCAGCTTGAAGTACACGTCGTCGCCGAGGTCCGGCGCCAGCTTGAGTGCGCGCTCATACGCGTCCGACGCGTCGTCGTAGCGGCCCGACCGATAGCAGATGTCGGCGAGGTTCTTCCACAGCTGCGGCAGCGCTGGTTCGTCCTCGAGCGCGGCGCGGAGGAGGCGCTCGGCTTCCTCCACGTGGCCACCGGTTTCCAGCAGAACCGCCAGCGCGTTCTTGAGGATGGCGCTCGACGGGTGTGCCTCCACTCCCGCGCGCGCGGTCTCGCGTGCAGCGTCGGGGTGGTCCGCGGACGCGTGCGCCAGCGACGCAGCCCAGAACCACATCGCGGGCACCGGCCGCTGCCCCAGCAGTTCGCGCGCCCGCTGCAGCCGTTCGAGCGCCTGGGCGTAATCTCCCCGCTTCAGCGCGACCACGCCCCAGCCCAGGTGGATCCGCGGTTCGTCCCGGGCCCGTGCCGCCGCGTCGGCGTACGCGGCATCTGCCTCGTCCAGCCGGTCCAGACGCTCGAGGGCGTAAGCCAGGTTGTGCAGCGCGGCGGGCCTTGGCCCCCCCTTCTCGATCACCTCGCGCAGCGCCTCCACGGCGGCGGTCCAGCGAGCCTGGCGCAGCGCAATCAGCGCGAGGTGAAATGGCGCGGCGGCCTCGGAGGGACGGAGGTCGGCCACCCGGCGGAATTCGCGTTCGGCCTCGTCCAGCATTCCGGTGCGGAAGAATGCCACTCCCAGGTTGCGGTGCTCCTCGACCCGGGCGTCAGTGGCGCGTGGCGCCGACGACGCCGTTGACGAACCAACCCGGTGGGCGAATCCCGCAGTGATCAGGCCAAACAGCGCCTTGCCGGTCTCGAACTCGACCAGGCCCGACTCTTCCATCACTTGCCGCACGTCACGCGTGCCATCGAGCAGTGGCAGGATCTGGACCTGCGCGGCGCTCAGCGTTACGTCGGACTCCGTCATCCGGTCAGGTTCCACCCGGAACTGGAGATCGAATGAGGGGATCTTGCGTATGATGAGTTCCCATTCGTCCACCCGGCGAGCCCCTTCCAGCAGCAGGCTCTCCGGGTTGATGGAAACGAGAAAGTCCTCGCGCTCGGGCCGCACGCCAGCCTCGAAATTGAAGCTGCCGCTGTTCCAGGTGAAAAGGAGATACACGGCCTCCTCGATCTGGACCCGCATGTAGTCTTCCAGTTCCTGGCGGGAAAGCAGGCCCGCATCCACCAGCAGCTCGCCGATTTTCCTCTCGGGTGACTGCGCCTGAGCGTCTACCGCCCGCTGGAGATCCTCCGCCGCAAGGCGGCCGCTCCGCACCAGCAAGTCGCCCAGACGGTCGCGCCGGTTGACTATCGAGGCGTATATCAGCCGCCCCTCGTCGAAGTAGATGTAACCGAAGTTCTGGCGATCGGCGATCGAGAGGCAGCCGGAACGCCGGCCCAGCGTAAGCAGCTGGATGACGTCCGGAAGGCTGGCTTCCTTGAGGCTTCCCTTGATGGCCATCAGCGCCACTCCTCTATCAGGCGCTGAGACACGTCAGGCCACTCCCACACCATCTTTTCCCGGCTCCGCACCCCGCCTGCCACCAGCGGCGTGACGCCATTGGTGCGAGCTGGGGCTGCGCGGCGGACCCCGGCGGACGGAGGCCCGTCCAGTATCTCTCGCGCGAGCGTCGCACTCGGTTCGACTCCACGGGCTTCGGCCGCCTGAAGCACGCGCTGGACGGTACCCAGCGCGGCCCGGAAGGACTCCGCCGGCCGGCTGCCGACCAATCCGGGAAGCTCGGGGTCCACCTGCTCCAGCCGGGCAGCGAGATGGCGCTCCGCGACCCGCTGGCGCACGTCGCGATCCGGCAGCGGCAGCTCCACCACGAGCCCGCCCTCGAACCGGGTGAGCAGGCGTGGCGCCATGCCCGACAGCTCGGCGAGCGGCACGCCAGTGGTGAACACCATCTGCTTCGCCCGGTCATGGAACTCGTTGAAAAGCAGGAACAGCTCCTCCTGCGAGCGCTCCTTGTCGGCGAGCAGGTGGACATCATCCAGCAGCAGTGCATCAGCCCGGCGCCAGCGTGCCCGCCACCGGGGCACCGCGTCCTGGTCGATGGCCGCGATCAGCTCCTCGATGAATTCGTGCGCGCCCACGCATGCGACGACCAGTCCCGACGCCGCGAGCGCATTGCCCACGCCGTGCAGGACATGGGTCTTGCCGTTGCCACTCGCGGCATGGATCACCAGCGGGTTGTACCGCGTGCCGGGCTCGGCCGCGACCGCGCGTGCCGCCCGGATCGCCACCCGGTTGGCAGGGCTCTCCAGCAGGTCGTCAAGCAGCCAGTGGGGCGAGGGGGCCGGGGGCGGCTCCAGCCCGCCGCGCGCGCGCTCCAGCAGCGCAGCAGCAGCGTCCAGCTGGTCCGGATCCCGCAGGGCCTGGTCGCCGGCCAGGTCGGGGGCGACCCGTTCGAGTTCGTCGGCTATCTGCAGCAGTCGGGTCACGTCGGCCTCGAAGCTGGCCAGCGCACCGTCGGGATCCTGCGGAAGGACGCCGTTGTCAAGCAGCTTCTCGAGCCGCGTGGTACGGAATCCTTCACCACTCCAGCGAAGCACTGCCTCGGCAACGCGAGAGCGCCATGACTCGACCTGCTGCGTGACCGTGCTCGCGATCTCCTGCAGGAAGTCGGCGAACTCGTCGAGTTCGCCACCTGCATCGTCCCCGGCGGCGCCCCTGCTGCCGTCAGCCTCGCCGGCAGCACCGGCCCTGGCGGCCGCGACTTCGGCGATGGCCGCGAGCTCGGCACGAGCCTCGCCCACGGTGAGCTGACGCCCCGCAGCGGCTTCGGCGGCACCAATCCGGTTGAGCGCCCCGAGCAGTTCACGGACGTTGTCGAGGGGAATCTCTGCTGCCGCCTCGATCACTCCCGGCGCGAGCGTAAGTCCGCGGCTGTCGGCCTTGCGGCGGAGGATCGCGACCCGGGTTTCGTAGTCCGGCGAGCCGACGTCCACCACCAGGCCACCGCCAAAGCGGCGCAGAAGCCTGTCGTCCAGCGCCTCGATGTCGGCGGGTGGCCGGTCGCTGGCGAGCACAATCTGTCCGCCGGACGCCTGCATGGCGTCCACCACCCGGAGCAGCTCGCTCTGCATCTCACGGCGACGCGAGAGGGCCTGGATGTCGTCCAGCAGGAGCAGGCCAAGTTCCGAGTAACGGCGGCGGTATGCGTCGCCCTGTCCCGCCTTGATGGCTGCATGGAAGGCCTCGACGAAGTCGTCGAGCGTCAGGTAGCTGACCGCGAGCCCGGGATTGATGGCCATCGCGGAGTGGCCGATGGCACTCAGCAGGTGGGTCTTGCCCAGTCCGGGCGCCGCGTAGATGCAGAGCGGGTTGTACACAGCGCCCGGTGACTCGGCCACGGCGCGCGCGGCCGTCGCCGCGAGGCGGTTGCCGGAGCCGACAACGAACTCCTCGAACCGGAGCCCCGGATGCAGGGTCGCGTTCACGCCGGCGCTCCCGCCGCGAGGCGGCGAAGCACCGATTCGGAGATGCCCTTCAGCGTCTCGAAGACGCCGCTCCCGTGGAGCGCATCGGCGCCGAAACTCTGCACATCGCGGAAGTTCAGCGCCTCGTCGAGGGCGTCGCTGGAGAGGATCAGGTCCGAAGGCAGGTCCTGCTTGTTGTACTGGAGCACCACCGGCAGTTCTCTCACGTCCACGCCCTGCTCCAGCAGGTTCTCCTGGAGGTTCTGCAGGCTCTC
>CAMLHP010000006.1 GCA_946479805.1 uncultured Gemmatimonadota bacterium
GTCCGCAAGGAGTGATCTGATGTATCGTCTCATGTTCGCGGTGACAGGCGCCCTGTTCGCCGGTGCAATGCTGCAGGAACCGGCCCCGCTGCCCGCGGCCCAGACCCAGGCTCCGGGCCACGCCCAGATCCGGGAGCTGGCTGCTGGCGACTTTGCCACAGTGGTGCCGGCTCCCTGGTTGGATGAGGATCCCGCGGATTCGCTCTACCGCCTTGCGCGAGAGTCCCTGAACCTGGGCCGCTACCGGGAAGCGCTGAACCGCTTCCAGGAGTTGCGCCGGAAGTATCCCGACTCGGGATACACTCCCGATGCGCTCTACTGGGAGGCGTTCGCTCTCTACCGTCTGGGAACCCGCGACAACCTCAGGGCCGCTGTCGAAAAACTCGCGGCGCAGAGGGAGCGCTATCCCACTGCGGCGACGCGGGGCGACGCCGATGCACTGCTTGCACGTATCAACGCCGCCCTGGCGCGAAGCGGCGATGAGAGGGCGGCGCTCCGCATGGCGCAGGCGGCCGAGCGCGCTGCGGTGCCGCCCACTCCACCCTCACCCGTGTCAGCACCGCTTCCCGTGGCGGCGCCGGCGCCACCGCGCGGCGCGCCCACCTTCTCGAACGACTGCGCCAACGAGGATGAAGTCCAGGTCATGGCGCTGCATTCCCTGATGCAGAACGACCCCGATCGCGCGCTCCCCATTCTGCGCAAGGTGCTCGCCCGGCGCGACGCCGACTCGGCCTGCCTCCGCCGCCATGCGCTGTTCGTAGTGGCATCCCGCCAGGGCGCGGACGTCGCGGACCTCCTGCTCTCGGCCGCCCGCAGCGACCCCGACCCGGAAGTGCGCCAGAGCGCGGTGTTCTGGCTTGCGCGAGTGCAGGACCCGCAGGCGGTGACTATCCTCGACTCTGTGCTGCGGACTGCGACTGACAAGGAAGTGCAGCA
The DNA here is from genome assembly GCA_946479805.1 of uncultured Gemmatimonadota bacterium. The sequence goes on from CAMLHP010000006.1 coordinate 937, forward strand.
GGCGGCAATGTTCGCGCTGGGCGGCAGGAACGACGCCCGGAGCGCCGCGCTGCTGAAGGAGTATGCGCTCCGGGACGATATCGACGAGGAAGTCCGCAACGCCGCCATCATCCACCTGCTGAGGTCGTCCGGCAGCCGGGATCCCGCGTTCGTGCGCCAGCTCTATGAGCAGGCGAAGAATCTGGAGACGAAGCAGATGGTGCTCATGCTGGGCATGCACAACGGTGCCGCCATTGACACCGACTGGCTGATCGCCATAGCCAGCGACCGGACCGAGCAGGCGGAGTTGCGGCATGCGGCGCTCATAGGACTCAGCCGGAGCGATCTCTCGGGGGCCGAATTGATGCGCATCCTGGAGAGCCTCCCGGCCGACGACAGCGAGGCCGGCGGCATGATGATGATGGTCATGATGCAGCATGCCGAAGATCCCGCAGTCATCGGCAAGGCGCTGGAGCTGGCCCGATCCTCGAAGAACCAGGAACTGCGTCGCGCGGCGGTCATGCTGCTGAGCCGGTCGAAGGACCCGCGGGCGACGCAGTATCTGGCGGAGTTGCTCGAGCAATGAGCAGCCGCTTCCTGCTCGGCGCGATGACGCTCGCCATCGCGCTGCCGGCCCGGGCCGGGGCCCAGAATGTGGCCGAGAATGTCGCCGCGGCGCCTGATGGACCGCTCACCATGCAGTTCGCTGCCCGGGAAGGGGTGTGCGGCGACGGCAACAATATTCACATCAGGGTGTTGGGCGACGACGAGGACCCGGCTCCGCGGAACTGCCAGCGGGGCCCCGTGCGGGTCCGCCTCACGATCGATGGTGGACGTGTGACGGAGGTGGACAGCAAGGTGGGTGGCGATGACTGGTCCACGCCATCCACCAGGCTGGGCATGGTACCCGCCACCGAAGCAGTCAACGCCCTGCTCGCCATCGCGCGCACCGCACGAGCCGAACCGGCACGCGACGCCATAAAGGCGCTGGCCCTCGCCGACAGCGTGACCGTGTGGCCCGACCTGCTCGAGCTGGCCCGCGACCGGTCCCGGCCCACCGAACCTCGCGGTGCCGCGCTGTTCTGGGTGGGTCAGGAGGCCGGTGAGCGAGTTACCCGCGAGATGGTGGCATTCGTCGAAGACTCGTCGGAGGACCGCGAGCTGCGCCAGATGGCGGTATTCGCCATGGGCCGGCGCGACCCTGACCAGGCGATCCCTGTCCTGATCCGGGTGGCGCGCACCGACCGAGACCCCGAGATACGGCGCAATGCCATCTTCTGGCTGGGCCACACCGGCGACCCGCGCGCCATGGACTTCTTCGAGGAGATCCTGACACGCTGATGGGCGACGGTGCAGCGAGGCGCTGTCAGCACCCTTCCACCCGGGACGGCTTGATCCCGTCGCCCTTGCCGTTGCCGTTCCGGTTGAGCACGTACGGATTGCCTCCGCCGTCACCCGAGGTGCACACGGTCAAGCCCAGCGAGCGGGGGCTGCCCGTGCGGCCGTAAATTGTCTCGATCGGGGTTGCGGTTACCGATATGGAGTAATCGCCTTCCGGAACGTCCAGGTTGTGGCTGAGTCCGCCGGTTACGTTGTAGCTGCGGGCGATGCTCGTCGAGCTGTATGCCACAGACCAGCGTACTGCGATGGGGGCAGCCCCATGTGCTACCGTTGCTATCAGGAGGTAATTGCCCTCCCGGTTGATGGGCGTATCCGGCCCGGACAGCGAAGTCACGACGGGTCGGCGCACCACCGCCTTCGCCGCATTCAGCGTCCCCCATCCCCAGTGATCGTCCCACCCCGATGCTCCGCGATCGGTTGCCGTTTCGAACAGCCGCCGCGCCAGCTTGTCGGGCCCGGCAAATCCCTCCGCAAGAAGCAGGGCCAGCGCGCCGGATACATGGGGCGCCGCAAAGGAAGTACCGTCGTGCTTGGAGTGGTTCACGGCAGTGGAGGGATGCGCGGTCTCCACCCTCGACGGCGCGGCGATGTCAACCAGGGAGCCGTACTGGTACCCCGGCTGCTGGGTTCCGTCGGGCAGCCAGTGGGTCACCGCGATTACACCCTCACCCGCTGCGTACCCGCCGACCGGCGTTCCGGGTGCACACCCATCGTCGACTCCATTGCCGGCAGCGTTCACCACGATCACACCCAGCTCATGCAGTTCACCGAGCAGCAAGCGGGTCGCATGTGAGGTCGACTTGCCACATATCGTGTTCAGGCTGAGGTTCACCACCTGGGCACCAACCTTCACCATGCGCGAGAGCGCCGCGTAGACATCCGCGTCGTCGCACAGGCCGTCGTCGCCGCAGACCCGAGCGATGTAGAGTGAGGCTCGTGGCGCGACTCCGAGCACGCCGACACCGTTCCTCGCTCCCGCAATGATGCCAGCCACGGCGGTGCCATGGATGGAGTACCGGAGCGCGTCCCAGACGGGTGGACATACCTGGCTCGTTTGTTCCACGAAGTCGTATCCGCCATAGATCCGCCCTGCGAAATCCGCGTGATCGCACCTGACTCTGGCGTCGAGCACGGCGACCCGCGCTCCGGCCCCCTCATTGCCCAGCGTGGCGTGCACTGTCGGCGCACCGATGGCCTCAAGGCCCCATGTGAGCAGGTCCCCGGCGGCCAATCCGCTCACCCGCGCCGGCGGAGATGAGTCCACCTCGATTGACTCGAGCCAGGGCAATCCGGCGAGCCCACTGACCGCTTCGCGCGGGAGCACGACTGCGAGCATGCGGCGCTCGTCGATGTCATGTACCCGGTGCGCGCCCAGCGCTCGCAGCTGGCCGCGGCGGTCGGCCGGCGCGTCAGGGCGATAGCCCAGGAAGGCGGACACACGGTCCTGCCGCGGGGTCGGCTGCCTGGAAGGTTTGGTGGAGCCGGCAGGGGCGACGGTCGTTTCGGCGCCCCGCGCCGAGGAAGGTTCGGTGGCGCACGCGCCGATGGCGAACGCGCCTGCGGCGGCCGCGGCCATGAGGCCGAAGGTGGAGACACGCATGGCTTTCCCCTTTGGGTGGGGTGGTGAGATGAGATGGAGACTACGACGTGCGGATCAGCTTCCAGGCTGGATGCGCGAAACCCCCAGGTCGACCTCTATGCTGATGAACTGGTCCAACTCTTCGAGCCCCGGCACCCGCGACAGGCGCATGACCGCCGTGATGATGTCGAATGGCGACTCGATGATGTGAACCCTGGTAGCGCCAGCGTCGCGGACGTCCTGCGCGTCCTTCTCGGTGGGAGTGGTCCCGGTCCGCATGAATACCGACACGGTGGGGTCCTCTTCCTCACCCAGGTCATGGGTGGCCACCACCCCCGACTTGGCCTCGAAGGCCTCGGGCGGCAAGGAGGTGCGCAGAGTCACCGCCCTGGCCAGCACCAGGCGGTACTGTAGCGACGCACCAAGGGTCTCCAGCTCGCCGATATCAGAGTCGGTGGGGATCCGGTCGAACCCAACATAGATGGTGTGCCGCTGCTCATCGGGTGAGGTGGCACAGGCTGCGATGAGGAACAGACAGGCAAGAAGGCGATGCATGGTGGACTCCCCGAAGCGAGTGGACGGGAGACGATAGCGGCTGGGCATCAACGCCCAGTCAACCAGTCCGGGAAGCGCCGCACGGCGCGCTCCGGGCCGGCAAGCCGTATAATCAGGTCATGCGCACATACATCCTCGGAGGCCTGCTCCTGTTGCTGGCCGGCTGCGAGACGCCGGACGAAGTGACGCCCGAGTGGCTGGCGCCAATTGGGGCGCCACTCCACGCCGACCTGCTGGAGGCCACCGAAGGCGCCTGGCTGGGTGGCGTCCGGTTCGCCCTCCTTTCCCCCGGCGACAACCGGATTGCCGTGCTCGACTTCGCCGCCGGCACCGCGACCCTCCTCGACTCCGAGGGGGGCGAGATCCAGAATCCCGGGCACCTCTTCTGCCTGGCCGAAACACTCTTCGTGAGCGACTGGGGCCGGCGCCGGGTCACCGCCTGGGCCGGGGGCAGCACCATGGTGCGCGAGGTCCCGCTCTCACCCCTGGCGGGTGGCGCCCTGCCCCGCGCCGCGGACGCCGGTGGCGCGCTCTACTTCGAGGTCAGCCCCAACCCCGGCCCCGACGGCAGCGGAAACCGCGACAGCGCGGCGGTTGTCAGGGTGACGCCGGGGGCGGAGAAGTCTGACACGCTGGCCCGGCTGACCCCCCTTGAGCTGGCCCCGGTCGAGACCAGCCAGGGCCGCCGATTCGAGCGGCGGATCTTCAGCGGGGATGATGAATGGGGCGTGCTGCCGGACGGCTCGCTCTGGGTGGCGCGCTATTACCACAACCGGGTGGACTGGCGGGATCCTGACGGCACCTGGCATAGCGGACAGCCACTGCCCGACCGGGTGCTCGAGGTGACCCGGGTCGATCGCGACCGCTTTGCCGAGCAGTTTCCTGCCGAGCTGCAGGACCGCGCCCGGCAGCTGCAGTTCAATCCGGTCAAGCCGGCATTCGTGAGGGGGTTCTCCGGCGGCGATGGACATGCGTGGCTGGAGAAGAGCCGCCACGTGGTGGACACGATGCAGATGTACCACGAGGTGGACCGGGACGGACGCCTGCTCAGGGAGATCCGCGTCTCCGGCTGGGGCCGGATCCTCGCGACATCCGACTCGGCGGCACTGGTGGTGCGGACCGACACGGTCGGGTTCACGGTCACGCTTGCCCGGTGAAAGTGCAACCGCTGATTCTGGGAACTGCAACTGCAACTAGGACTGCAACCGCATATTTCGCAGACTTGTGCTGCAGATTGGTCGTCGCCCGAAGTGGCGCCTGACCTTTCAGCCCGCTTCGGAGTGAAATGAACATAGTTCTACCTGGCGTGTTCCTGATCCCGCTGCTGCTGCGGGGGCTGTTCGTGTGGTTGCTGCTTCGCGCCGGCTTCTCGTTCCTGGCGTGGCTAATATCCGGCGCCGAGGAGCCTATCGTGGTGCCCCTGAGCGGACTGTTCGGGCCGGTACCTTGGCAGGCGGCGTTGTGGCTGGTGCTGGTCGTCACCGCGGCGGGCATGCTTGAACTCCGCCGCCGCAACGAGCACCTGCTGTTCGCCAACTTCGGTGTGCGCCAGTGGGTGCTTGCGTTGCTCTGCGCGATGCCTGCCGCCATTGGCGAGATGGTCATCATGTGGGGGCTGCCTGCTCCGGCTTGAGGCCGACTCGATCGGCAAGGCCTACGGAAGGAACCAGGTGCTCAAGACCGCCTCGCTCCGGGCGCGGGCCGGCGTGGTCACGAGCCTCCTGGGCCGCAACGGCGCCGGCAAGACCACCCTGCTCGAGATTGCTGCCGGCTGGAAATCGGCAGACACCGGCGTCGTGAAGTTCAACGGCGAGGCGTTCCCCAGCCCCCGGCTGCCCCTGCTGGCCAGGCAAGGCCTCTTCTACCTCCCATCCCGCGACATTCTCTCACCCGGAATGCCGCTTCGCCGCCAGCTCGATGCGGTGGCACGCCGGTTCTCGAAGCGCAACCGGCTCGAGCCCGCCATCGAACGCCTGGGAATCTCGTCGCTTCTCACCGTCTCGCCCAGCCGGCTGTCGGGAGGAGAGCTACGGCGGGCCGAAATCGCGCTGGCCCTGGTCCGGGGGCCGACCTGCCTGCTGGCGGATGAGCCATTTCGGGGAATCGCTCCGCTGGATGCGGAATTGCTGGCAGATGTGCTGCGCCAGCTCGCGCGCGAGGGCTGCGCAGTGGTGATATCGGGTCATGAAGTGGAGACAGTGCTGGCCGCGAGCGACCGGGTGACCTGGTGCGCCAACGGCACGACCTACGAGTATTCGTCGGCGGAAGAGGCGCGGAACGATGAACGGTTTCAGGCGGGTTATCTGGCTTGAAATTGCAGCTGCAACTGCAGCTTCAACCGCAGATTTCAAGGATTGAAACGCTGATTGGCCCAGGCCGGCTGATATTCTCGAATGGGCCTGTCCCTGCAGTTGTTCTTGTGGGAAAACCACTGAGCTCAGCTTGCGGAATACAGCTGGCAGCGCACCACAGGTGTCGGCAAGTCTCCCACAATGACATTCACACCGAAACTGGCTGGGACCTCAGTCGCCCGACATGGCAACGGCCAATCGGCGGTGCAAACCTGCGAAATCTGCGGTTGCAGTTCTCCTGCGAGTCAGCAGTTGCAATCCGTAAAATCCGCGGTTGCAGTAGGGTCTGTAGCCTGCTTCGGAGGGCAGGCCGTGTCCGCGTACGAGCAGAACACGCAGCAGTCCCCCGGCTTGGGACGGAGCCGCGTGCCGCAGGACACGCAGTCGTGAATGTGGACGCAAGCGTTGACGGGCATGACTTCGTCCGTCACCGCCCGGCACACCGGGCAGCGGAGTCGCGCGGTCAGCTTCATGCGTGCGCCTTCGGTAGTACAGGTGGTTCAGGGGGTAGTGCAGCCGCGTCACTCACTCCCGCTCAGGGGGCTGCCCGGGAGTGGTGACGGGCGTGCCGGCGGTCAGGCCGCCGGAGGTACTGCCGCGAGCATCCGGCGATCATTCCGGAGTGCCCGCATGACCTGGCCGCACACGTCGGCAACGGAACGCGCGAAGTAGAACGGAACCGAGGGCAGTGAAACCCCGAAGAAGTCCTCGAGCACCTCGCGGTACTCGTCCACTGCATCCTGATCCCAACCCACGTCCCGGTAGAGGTGAACATCGAGGCTAAGGGCGCTGTAACTCCAGGTGCCTGTCAGCGTGACGATCATGCTCCGGGCGTACACCTGGACCTCGTCCGGGGTCAGATCTGACCGCACCCTCGTGCGCTCCCTCCGTATCAGCGCCTCGATATCCTGCCGAATTTCCGGTGCCACCATGGTTCCACAGCTTCAGGGGAGCGACACTATAACGCTTCCCCCGAAATCGCGATACTAGGACTTTCCCTAGTCAATAATTTGACAGTGATATATGGAGAGTGCCGCGAGGAGTATACTGATACAAACTGTTGCGCTATAAACACTTAACCCTATACAAGCCTTTCAGAAACAGCGTACCTGATCAGCGCTGCTGTACTATTTAGCCCCAAAATGTGCTTGATCCTGCTCCGGTGGAACTCCACTGACTTGGCGCTCAAGCCCAGAGTTTCGGCGATTTCGTCTCCAGTCCGGCCCTTCGCAATCATGACCAGGATCTCGCGCTGACGGGAGGACAGGGCTGCAAGACCTCCTGCCTCCGGGTGACCCCTGGGATTGAGCCGGGCCTGCCGGGCCTCGGCATCCTTGAGTGCAGGCGTGAGATAGACCCGGCCCTCCATCGCCTCTCCGATGGCGAACCGCAGTTCCTCGGCCCGGGCGCTCTTAAGCACATACCCCAGCGCACCGACCTTGATCGCCTCATCGGCATAGATCCGGTCGGCATGCATGGTGACGATCACCACGGCGACTTCGGGTTGATGCTTGCGGATGTCTGCACAGATTTCGAGCCCGCTCCGTCCCGGAAGCGAGATGTCCAGCAGCACCACATCCGGCTTGAAGCGCTCCACCGCTCCCAGCGCTCCCTGGCCGTCGCCCTCCACGCCGACGATGTCGTGATCCGGGTTCAGCATCGCGCTTATGCCCTCGACCATGAGCGCGTGGTCGTCCACCAGCAGCAGGCGGGGGCGCTGCTTCACGCCGGCTCCGCCCTCGTTGCCCCTGGCCGCACTGGCACCCAGGCCGTGATCCGCGTGCCACCTCCCGGTGCTGAGCGCACCATGACCCTCCCCTGCACCAGCTTCATTCGCTCAGTGAGGCTGGTCAGCCCCAGGCCCTTCCTGGAGACGGCGGCAGTCGGGTCAAAGCCAATGCCCCCGTCTTCCACTTCGAGCGTGATCCCGTCGGCATCCGACCGCAGCCGGAGGTCAGCAGATCCCGCATTGGCGTGCCGCAACACATTGCGCAGCGATTCCTGGGCTACGCGATAGAGCGCGGTGGCCACAGGCTCCCCTACGGACCGTACGCTGGTGGCTACCGATACCCGCACGCCGAGGCCCTGGGCCTCGAACTCCGACCCCAGCTGCACCAGCGCGGCTGGGAGCCCGAGGTGATCCAGGGCCGCCGGGTGCACCCGATGCGCCAGGCCCCGGATGCCGCCGGCCAGGTCGTCCAGTTCCGACCTGATGGCGCCCAGGCGGGAGGGAAGCGTGGCCGCTGCGGCGCCCGTCTCCAGGGTTTCCAGTTCGTGGCCCAGCATCGCCACCCGCTGAATGATGTCGTCATGCAGTTCCCGCGCGAGCCAGGCCCGTTCCTCTTCCTGGGCCGCGAGAAGCCTGCCGCCGAATCCCCGGGTCGCGGCCAGATATCGGCGCTGCTGCAAGACCAGCGAGCCGATGAATGCCACCGCCAGTATCAGGCCGACAACGGTCGCGGCGACAAAGATCCACCAGAGTTCACTCGTTGCTGTTGACACCGGATGGCCCAGGCGAAAAGGAGGTTGTGGACAATGATGAGCGCGGCATTCACCTCGAAGACGGCCATCAGCAGCACCATGGAGTCCAGTTCCAGCAGCAGGTTGGCCACCGGGTTCAGCACCGACAGCATGCTGAAGTAGATCATCACTCCCACGCACACCCAGAACCAGTCCTGCTGCGCAAGCGGTTCCACCAGCGAACGCGAGCGCGACACCAGGGTGTACGCTGACACCGCCACCAGCAGGATCGACTCCACCGTCTTGACGTATTGCGGGAACTTCTCCAGCGACTCGGTTGTGAGGGTCAGCCCGCCCCAGAGCAGTAGAAAGGCGGGTATGCACATCACGATCGTGAGCCGTGGCAGCTCCCTGAGCTGCCACTGCGACATGGCATATAGCAGGATCGTCGCCTCAAACGGACCGAAAACATGGATCAGCCAGAGGCTGGGCCGATTCTGCTCGCTCAATAACCACATGACCAGTCCCTCGGCGAGCGCGGCAGCACTGTAGATCACGATGAGGCGCAACGGCAGGCTGAGTCGCCTTGCACGAAACCCCAACAGTGTCGGAACTGCGAAGGACAGGATCGCCAGATCGGGAAGGAGGTCCCATGCCCAGTGCCGCATTCTGCTAGCGGTCGTCCGGATCGCAGAACGGCGGGCAGGGCTTGGATTCCTCCGCAATCGAGCCCGTCCACATGTCCCGTCCGTCGGCATCAGTGGCGACCAGCACCAGCGTCTCACTGCCCTTGTCTTGCCGGGCATGATACATCCGGATGCCCACGCACCCAGCCTGTTCCAGCAGCTTCTGCAGCGCATCTCGCCCGAAGAAGTGCCCGTGGGCCTTGCCGGCCGCTGCCTTGTCTGCCCGCCACGCCTTGATGAGGCCCTTCGCCTTCTCGGCATCTATGTCGTGGGGTTCCTTGCCGGTGAACATGGTGCCTCCTCAGGTTGGTGACTGCCCCATCCGGGCCAGCGCGGAGCCGCTACTCGCCCAGCACCGGCTCCACTGCTTCCGGCTCAGGCGCGGCGAGATGATGGCGCTCGATCAGGCGGACGCAGGTGTTCCACCGCAGCAGCGCTTCATCGTGGCCGGGAGCTCGCAGCTTCTCGGCCTCCTCGTACAATGCCATTGCGCGATGGAGCCAGTCCCAGGCCATGTCGCCCCGCCCCGCCACTTTCGAGCGCAGCTTCACGCGGGCCCGCCGCTCACAGAGAATCCCGCCGTAGTACGCCTTCCTGTAAGGATCCGTGACCCGCTCCAGCGGCTCCCGGGCACGCTCGTAGTCGCTCGACACCTCATCCCCGAACTGGTCGCTCCGGGCCAGCGCCAGCTGGATCAGCGCAGCCTCATTGGACGGGTCCACCTCGAGCACGTCGAGGCAGATGCTCTCTGCTGCCCACCCCTCGTTGAGCAGCCGGTACCGTTCCGCCTTGGCCAGCGCCGCCTCGACGCCGGCCGGGCTGATCCGCTTCAGCTCTGACATGATTCGCTCCTGCGTGTGCTCAGGCGTGCCGCCGGGAGAAGATCTTCACCAGCTTGCCCACCGGATCAAAGGCGTGATCCACCACCCGCTCCTTGAGAGGGATGATGGCGTTGTCAGTGATCTTGATGCTTTCCGGGCAGACCGCGGTACAGCACTTGGTGATGTTGCAGTAGCCGATGCCATGGGCCTGCCTGAGCTCCGGCACCCGGTCCTCGGTGTCGAGCGGGTGCATCTCCAGCGCGGCGGCGTACACCAGGAAGCGCGGACCAATGAACTCGTCGTGCTTCTGGTGGTCGCGCAGGACATGGCACACATCCTGGCACAGGTAGCATTCGATGCACTTCCGGAACTCCTGCACCCGGTCCACGTCCGACTGGTCTATCCGCCAGGTGCCGTCCGGGGCGTCGGGCAGGCGCGGCTTGAATGGCTTGATTCCCTGCTTCACCCGGTAATTCCAGCTCACGTCGGTCACCAGGTCCCGCACAAGCGGGAACGCCTTCATGGGCTCGACAGTGACGGGCTCGCCAAGGTCCAGCTCGTTCAGCCGGGTCATGCACATCAGGCGCGGCTTGCCGTTGATCTCGGCGGAACAGGAGCCGCACTTCCCGGCCTTGCAGTTCCACCGCACCGCAAGGTCATGGGCCTGCTCCGCCTGGATCTGGTGAACCGCGTCGAGGACCACCATTCCGTCCGATACCGCAGTGGAGTAGTCCTCGAAGCGTCCGCTTGAGGCGTCGCCCCGCCAGACGCGGAACCTCGCCAGCTGATCAGCCTGTTGGTCAGCCCGTTGGTCAGCTTGCATGTCAGCGCACCTCCAGAGCGACGGTCCGGGTCCACGGCACGGGCGCGTACGGGCCCGACACAACCAGGTTCAGGCGCTCACCCGCCCGCGGCGTCAACTCGAAATCCGCGGTCTCCCCCGGCCCCGTGAGCAGCGTCGCACGGCGCGGCGCCGCCTGCCATTCAGGAAGATCAGCACCATCCTTGGCGAGCGGCTTCCACGACGTCGCGGCTGAATCGCGCATCAGCTCGAACAGGACCCGCTGATCGGCATTGATGTTGATGAGCCGAAGCCGGTTGGCCCGGCCCGCGGCCAGCGCCAGCGGCCTGGGCTGCGACGCGCCGTTTATGTATCCGGCGGCCGAATCGCGGAAGGTGGGGCCGTCCAGGCCCACCACCACCAAGTGATCCGTTTCGGGATCCGGCGTGGTTCCGGGCTCCACCACCAGCAGCGCGCCATAGAGGCCCATCGCCAGCTGGGTCATCTCGTTGGCATGGGCATGATAGATGAATGTGCCTGAGCGCGGCGGAGTGAACTCGGCGACGAACGAGTCTCCCGGCGCGATCGGCGCCATCACCCTGGGCATGATGCCACTCCAGCCAGGCACGCCGTCGGGGTAGCTCTCCAGCTCGATACCATGCCAGTGCACCCCGCTGGCCTCGGGCAGGTTGTTGACCACGGTGATGCTTACCGGCTTGCCGCGCTCCAGCACCAGCACAGGTCCGGGAATCTGGATCGAGTCGCGCGGGGGATCTGCGCCCTGGGGAATCACGAAGCCGTATCCTGCCGAGTCGCCGAAGCGGCGAGGCGCGGTCTGGAGCAGGAGCCGGATGCGTCGGGCTGAATCGGATTTCACGGCGGCGTGCCACCCCTCGGGCACCGGCACCCTGATGCCCATGACAAGCCCGTTCATGGCGCGTTCCGCTGTGTGTTCGTGCGGCAGTCCCGAGGAGTCACCCCGCGCGGCTGCCTCCAGCGCGAGGTTGCCGGTGAGCGAAGCCAGCGGCGACACGTGAAACGCGAAGTGACAGTGGAAGATCCAGTTGCCCGGCCGGCCTGGCGCCCAGCGCATTGACATGGTATTCCACGGAAGCATCAGCTCGGTTACCATTTTCGGCCGCGCACCCGCCGCGAACAGCGTGTCCCCAAGCCAGTCGCCCCGGCTTGCAAGCTCGAAGTAGAAGCCGTGGAGGTGCATCGGGTGCGAGCTGTTGGTCGGGTTGACCCAGCGCCACGTCACGCTGTCGCCCAGCGCCACGTCCAGCCGCTCGGTGTGGGGCCACGACTTGCCGTTGATCACCATGATGTCGCGGGGCGGGCGATCAGGGTGCAGGGAGTCGGGCACCTCTGACCACATCCCCAGCACGAACACCCTGTCGTCTGGCTGAGCCCTCGCCGAGTCCACGATCAGTGCGCCGCCCAGCTGGCTGTCGCTGCCTGTGCGATCGCCGGCATCGTTGCCCAGCAGATTGGCGGCGTAGAAATAGGTGCCCGGCGTGCCGGCGGTGAACTCCACCACCCGCCGCTCTCCGGCGGGCACCACGAGCGAGTCGGCGGCGTTGCCCGGCCGAGCCATCAGGCCATGCGCTACGATGGTGGAGTCGGCCAGCGTGTTCCGAACGCTGATGCGGATCGTGGTGCCTTCGGGCACGCGGATCAGGGGAGACGGTATCTGCAGCTCGCCACCGGTCTCGCGGAACGCGAGCATCTCGATCGCAGGGCCATCGTCGGCGTCCGGATGCCACATGCCGCGCGCCACCTCGAGATCGAGGGTGAGAACCTCGTTGGCAAGAACACCGGCTGCCGCCCGGTTGTCATGGGCCTCGATGGACGGCAGCTCGGCGCGTGATTGCAGGCCGCCGCACGACGCGAGCAGCAGTCCACTGCCCACCAGGCGCAAGCTCAGCGAACGGCACCGGATTGGCGGCATTGCTAGCGATTCTCCTCGATGATGGCGGCAAGCTCGGCGGGCAGCGGCGGAATGGGTCGGCGTTCGAGTTCCATTCCGCCGTCACCGCCCCTCCGCACCACAATATTGAACCCGGCGTACGCCTCGTCCCTGGCCGGGTAGTCGTCCCGGAAGTGCCCGCCCCGGCTCTCCTTCCGCTCCAGCGCGGAGCGCGTGATGGCCTCGCTCACGGTGAGCAGGTTGTCCAGGTCCAGCACGGTATGCCAGCCGGGATTGTACTCCCGGTTTCCGGCGGTGCCGGCCCTGCTGGCGCGTTCCCTCAGCCCGGCAATTCGCTCCAGTGCCTCGTTCATGTCGCTCTCGGTGCGGACGATCCCCACCAGGTCCTGCATGGCATCCTGCAGGTCGTGCTGCACCTGATAGGGTGCCTCGGCATCTTCGCCCCGTTCGAACGGTTCGAGGGATCGGCCTGCCCACCTGTCCACTTCAGCACTGTTCACCACTCCGGCCGGATGCGCGGCGGCGAACTCAGCCGCGTGCCGTCCCGCCCGCTGCCCGAAAACCAGCAAGTCGGAGAGGCTGTTTCCGCCCAGCCGATTCGCCCCATGCAATCCCGCCGCCACCTCACCCGCGGCGAAAAGCCCCGGCACGCTGGACATCTGGGTATCGCCGTCCACCCGCACGCCGCCCATCACGTAGTGCGTAGTGGGGCCGACCTCCATCGGGGCGATGGTGATGTCGATGTCTGCCAGCTGCCTGAACTGGTGATACATGCTGGGGAGCTTCCTGCGGATCACCTCGGCCGCGTTGGGCAGCTTCTCCTTGATCCAGGCGATGTCGAGAAAGACGCCGCCATGGGGACTGCCACGCCCTTCGCGTACCTCGCGCATGATGCAGCGAGCCACATGGTCACGGGTGAGCAATTCCGGGGGCCGGCGGGCCTCCTTGTCGCCCTGGGTATAGCGCCATCCCTCCTCCGGTGTGTCGGCGGTCTGCGAGCGGTAGTTCTCCGGTATGTCGTCGAACATGAACCGCTTGCCCTCGCGGTTGACGAGGATGCCGCCCTCACCCCGGACGCCCTCGGTCACCAGGATGCCGCGCACGCTGGGCGGCCACACCATTCCCGTGGGATGGAACTGCACAAACTCCATGTCCTGCAGCTCTGCGCCAGCGTTGTACGCCAGCGACTGGCCGTCGCCGGTGTATTCCCAGCTGTTGCTGGTGATGCGGAAAGCCCGGCCGATGCCGCCGGTGGCCAGCACAATTGCCCTGGCGCGAAACAGGCGGAACCTTCCCCGCTCGCGGTCGTACCCGAACGCGCCCACCACCCGGTCGCCATCCTTGAGCAGTGTCACGACGGTCACTTCCATGTGGACGTCGATCCCCTGGTGCACGCCGTGATCCTGGAGCGTGCGGATCATCTCGAGTCCGGTGCGGTCGCCCACGTGCGCCAGGCGGGGATACTTGTGCCCGCCGAAGTTGCGCTGGAGGATGCGACCGTCGGGCGTCCGGTCGAACAGTGCGCCCCAGGCCTCCAGCTCGCGCACCCGGTCGGGGGCCTCCTTCGCATGGAGCTCGGCCATGCGCCAGTTGTTCATGTACTGGCCACCCCGCATGGTGTCAGCGAAGTGCACCTCCCAGTTGTCGCGGTCGTCCACGTTGGCAAGCGACGCCGCCACTCCGCCTTCTGCCATCACCGTGTGGGCCTTGCCCAGCAGCGACTTGCAGACCAGCCCTACGGAGGCGCCACTCGCAGCCGCCTCGATGGCAGCGCGCAGCCCTGCGCCCCCGGCACCGATGACCAGCACATCGTGGTCGTGAGTCTGGTAATCCGCCACTAGAAGATCCTCACGTCGTGCCAGATGCCCATCGAGCAGAGCCGCACATAGATGTCGGCGAAGGCAACTCCAAAGAGGCTCAACCACGCCCACTTGGGATGCCAGCGGTTGAGGCAGCTGGTGCAGTCGTAGGCGGCTTTCCGCACCGGCTTGCCCGACATCCGGTCGAGGTATCCACCCGCGATGTGCCGCAGCGAGTGACAGCCGAGCGTGTAGAGCGCCAGAAGGACGGTATTGGCGGCGAGCACCAGCGTCCCCACACCAATGCCGAACTCGGGCACACCGCTGGCAGGGTCGGTGAACCAGAGCGCCTTCCACACATCGCTCGCGAGTATCACCAGGAAGATCAGCGCGATGTAGAGCAGGTAGCGATGCACATTCTGCAGCACCAGCGGCATGGTGCGCTCGCCCAGGTAGCTCTTTCGCGGCTCGCCCACAGTGCACGCAGGCGGGTCGGCCCAGAACGCCTTGTAATAGGCACCGCGGTAGTAGTAGCAGGTGACTCGGAAGAGCCCCGGAAATGGCAGGATGATCAGCGCAGGTGAGAATGGCAGAAAACCGGGCCACCAGGCCGGCTTGGGGCCAAACCAGGCGTGGGCGGAGTCGCCGAAGAGCACCGGAGAATAGAAGGGGGAAAGGTATGGACCGTACTCGTAATGCGCGTTCTGGAAAGCAGCCCAGGTGGCGTAGACGAGGAATGCGGTCAGGATTGTGAACACGATCAGCGGCTGGACCCACCAGGCGTCCCGCCGCATCGTTTCGCCGAAGCGGCGCCTGGTGAGCTGGACTAGCGCATCAGCCATGCAGGAGAATGCCTCTCAAGAGCAGGGTAAGCGCCGGTTCGGGGGAACAGCTGCGGAGAAGCTGCGCCTACTGATATGCGAGGCGCAGGTGCGGTTGTCAATGGACCGGCAGCCCGATTCTGGCGCCACGCTGCAACAGCGCTACTTTCCGCGTGGCCCACGTGCCATTTTCTCGCCAGAAATCCGGGAGCGACGCATGCTGACGTGGCTCGCCATCGCAGTCGTCCTTTTGGGCGGCTTCCTGATCCTGACCTGGAACAGCCTCACCCGGCTGCGCCAGCTTGCCCGCAACGCCTGGGCCGACATCGACGTCCAGCTTCGGCGCCGGCACGACCTGATCCCCACCCTCGTGGCGACGGTTCAGGGCCATGCCGGCTTCGAACGTGGCACTCTCGAGGCGGTGGTGGATGCCCGTCAGCGGGCCCAGGCCGCGCCTGGCCCCGCTGCGGCTGGTGCGGCCGAGCAGACCCTCTCCAGCCAGGTGCGGCAGCTCCTTGCCGTTGCCGAGGCCTACCCCGACCTGAAGGCCGGCGCGAGCTTCCTGGAACTGCAACGCTCCCTGGTGGAGATCGAGGATCACATCCAGAACGCCCGCCGCTACTACAACGCCGTGGTCCGGGACCTCAACACCGGCATCCAGAAGTTCCCCGCCGGTCTCGTGGCCGGCCCGCTGGGATTTCGTGAGGAGGAGTTCTTCGGCCTGGAGGACAACTCCCAGGCAGCGGTCCCCGAGGTGTCGCTATGAGTCCGCGGGTCCGCCGCTGGCTTCCGGCAGTTGTGCCGGCGGTCCTTCTTGTCCTGCTGCTGGTGCCTGAGCCGGCCGTCGCGCAGCGTTCCCTCGAGATCCCCCGCTTCCACTCCCGCGTAGTGGTGGAAGAGGACGGTACAATCGACGTCACCGAGACCTTCACCGCCCGCTTCACCGGCTCCTGGAATGGCATTTACCGCACGGTGCCGGTGAAGTACCGCACACCCCAGGGGCTCAACTGGTCCATCCGCCTGGATCTCGTCTCTGTCACCGACGACCAGGGACGGGGGCTTCGCACCGAGTCGTCCCGCGAGCGGCAGTACATCAAGTACAAGATCTGGGTGCCCGGAGCCCAGGACACCGAGCGCACCATCGTGCTCCGTTACAAGGCGCACAACGCGCTGCGCTTCTTCGAGGACCACGACGAGCTCTACTGGAACGCCACCGGCGACGAGTGGGACGTGCCGCTGGGAATAGTGTCGGCAGAGGTCGTGCTCCCCGGCGGCGCCACCGGTATCCGGACGACGTCGTACAACGGAGCCGTGGGCTCCACCGCCAGCGAGGCGGTGATTGTCGAGGAGGGATCGAGCATCGGGTTCACGATGCCGAGGCCGCTCAACTACCTCGAGGGCCTCACGGTCGTGGTGGGCTGGGACAAGGGACTGGTCCCGGAGCCGACTGTCGTGGACAGGTCGATGCGCGTGCTCGTGTCCAACTGGCCCCTGGGCATTCCCTTCGCGGTACTGGCGGTGATGCTTTGGATCTGGTCCCGGGTGGGCCGGGATCCGAAGAAGCGGCCGATAGCGGTGCAATACGAGCCGCCAGGGAACATGACCCCGGCCGAAGCGGGGACGCTCATTGATGAGCGGGTGGACATGCGGGACATCACCGCCACGATCGTGGACCTGGCGGTGCGGGGGTATCTCCGGATCGAGGAGACCGAGGAGCGGGCGCTTTTCGGGCTCACGAGCAAGAAGGAGTTCACCTTCCACCGGCTCCGTCCGGAGGACGGGCACGAGCTCGCGCCCCACGAGAGCAAGGTGCTGAGAGGCATCTTCAAGCATGGCAGCGCCGTGCCGCTGTCGGACTTGAAGGACGAGTTCTATACGGAGCTGAGCGGAATCAAGAACGGGGTGATGAACCAGCTCACGCTCAAGCAGCACTACCTGAAGCGGCCCGACCATGTGCGAGCCTGGTCGATAGCGGGCGGGCTGCTTGCCCTGGCGATTGTGATCTTCGGGGGCGTGATTCTGTCGGCGGCGCTGCAGCTGCAGCTTACGCCGGTTCCGTTCGTCATCGCGGGCGTCCTGAGTGCGATCATCATTCTGGCAACTGGCTGGAACATGCCGGCCCGGACCGTGAGCGGAACCCGGGCGCTGGAACAGGTGCTCGGATTCAGCGAGTTCCTCGAGAGGGTGGACAAGGACAAGTACGAGAACGTCAGGCGTACGCCAGAGATGTTCGAGAAATTCCTGCCTTATGCCATGGCGCTGGGGGTCGAGGAGCAGTGGGCGAGGGCGTTCAAGGACATGTACATGGAGCCACCCAGCTGGTACTCCGGCGGCAACATGCACATGTTCAACGCCACGACCTTCTCTCGCAGCATCTCGAGCATGTCCACCACCGCGGCGACTGCGATGAGCTCGTCACCCCGGAGTTCGAGTGGCTCGGGCTTCAGCGGCGGCGGCGGATTCTCGGGCGGAGGTGGCGGCGGCGGCGGAGGGGGTGGCTTCTGACACAAGCTACGAGGTCCGAGCTACGAGCTTCGAGGTGGCACCTCTCGAAGCTCGAAGCTCGAAGCCCGAAGCTTACCGTTCGTTCGCCGTCGGATAGGGCGCCGCCGGGTACTTCCCGATCTTCTCCACCGTGTACTCGCTGGCCCAGAAGTCGGGTGGGCCGTCGCTGTCCTGCACCTTGTTGACCACCGGCTTGACCCCCCGCTTCAGGTAGGCCGCAATTGCCCAGAGGTCTTCGTCCGGCATGTGCCGCCAGGCAGGCCAGGGCATGGGGATCGCCAGGTATTTCGGGATCTCGGGAAAGTTGCCCACGCCCGGCGTGGTCCCGGTGATCTCGACATCCGGCGTCTCGCCCGGACGCAGCCCGTAGCGCAGCGCGTTGAAGATCTGGCGCTCGCTGAACCGGCCCAGCCCCGTGGTATTGTCCGGTGTAAGGTTCCGGGGACGGGTGATGAATGGCCCGATGCGGAAGTCCTGAATTGTATCCGTCCTGCCGGCCAACCAGCCGGGCGCCTCCGGATTGGCGTCCCCAGCGTGACAGCCCCCGCAGTCATGGCTGATCACGAGGTACCGGCCCCGCAGCACCTGCGAATCCACAGCGGCGGTTTCGCTCGCTGCAACCGGGCTTCCCTCCAACGGCCGTGAAACCACGACCACGACCGCGCCCAGCACTGCCACTCCTCCAGCCACTCCCACCAGCCAGTTTCTGGTCATACGCTGCCCTCCGGTTTGTTTGGACTTGTTCTCCCTCCCCTGATCCCTGGTCCCTGGCCCCTGGCCCCTGGTCCCTGGCCCCTTTCTACGGGCCATCCCTTATCTCCAGCACCCCCATCATCCCATGGTCTTCATGGTCCAGGATGTGGCAGTGGAACATCCACTTTCCCGGGAAGTCGTCGTAAGTGACGATGAACCGCACTGTCTCATGCTTTGGGACGTTCACCATGTCCTTCCAGCTGAGAAATGGCTCGGGAACCCCGTTGCGGTCGAGCACCTGGAAACGGAACCCGTGCAGGTGAAACGGATGGTCCATTCCCACCAGGTTCTCGACCTGCCAGATCTCGGTTGCGCCTACCTCGGTGCTGACATCCACCCGTGACATGTCCATGACCTTGCCGTTGATGAGGCCCTGTCCCAGCGAGATCACCCTTGTCGCGGTGACCATGGCAGTGTCGATGGGCTCCACATGCCGAAGCGCGGCGGGCAGCGACGGCGGCGTCATTGGCGGCTCGGACGTGTACTTGAGCGTGGCAAGTTCGCGGACCTGGCTCCAGTTCCCGGGCCGGGTCTGCGGTACGTAGCGGTCGTAAGGCAGGGCTTGCAGCGTCGTGGTGCTCCCCGGCGTTGCGGTGCCGCGCACCAGGAACTCGACCCGCTCGGATGGCGATACCAGCAACTCTGCCACTTCCACCGGCCGCTCGAAGAGTCCGCCATCGCTTCCCACGTGCAGCAGGGTCTGCCCGGCCAGCGCGAGCCGGTAGCTGCGACCGGCGGACGCGTTGATTACCCGCCAGCGCTGGATCTCACCGCTCCGGATGGTAATGGCCGGCATGACCTGGCCGTTGACCAACAGGAGCTCCCCTTCGCGCCCGTTTTCCCTGTCGATCCGGCCCGGCATTGAGTGCGGATGGGGCAGATCGATTTCACCCTCAGCCGTCAGGCGGTTGTCGGACAGGATCAGCACCCGCTCCGGCAGCTTGGCCAGCGGATCATCGGCCGCCCGGACGATGATGGCGCCGTACAGCCCCCGGGCCACTTGCGGCCCGGTGTTGTGGTCGGGGTGCGGGTGGTACCAGTAGGTGCCAGCGGTGCCGGGGGGGACACTGAAGCGGTACTCGTAGGTCTCGCCTGGTGCCACCGGATGGAAGGGGCTGCCATCCGCCTCGAACGGAAGGTGGAACCCGTGCCAGTGGACCGTGGTCGCCACCGGAAGGTCATTGCGAAAGCGGATGACGACGTCGTCTCCCTCGCGCAACTCCAGTGTGGGGCCGGGCACGGTGCCGTTGTAACTGAAGACGGATGTGGAAGTACCCGCCCGCAGCACCAGTCGGGCAGGAGCTGCGGCGAGGGAAAGCTCGACTTTGCGTGCGGTGGCGGGAGCCTTGGCGGACGCGAGCTGGCCAAGCGCCACCTCGGCACGCGAGGAAGACGCCAATACTGCCAGTAGCGGCGCGACTGTCCAAGGGGACACAATGCGCGTCATCGAGTGACCTTCGGCTGTTGGCGACGGCCCTAAGCTGCTATGCGGTACACGATCGCGCCAGCCTGTACGATGAGTTGAGAGTTGAGAGCTTAAGAGTTACAACACATGACTTTCACCAATCACCGCTCACGCCCCACGCCTCAACTCCCGCACCCCCATCCAGACCGAGGCAGCGACAATCACCCACGCCAGAAATCGCGCGTCCCGGGCCAGGACCAGGTCCTGATCCAGCTTCCCCCAGGTGGCCAGCAGGAAGGTCCAGTCGTGTTCTCCCCCGCCCACCAGGGGAAGTTCCTGGGCCCGGGCGTCAGCGACATAGCGCCCGATGTTCCAGAAGTTCTGGCCCATCCACCAGAGCGCCACGCTCGCCGCATGGCGGTCCTGGTTCCTCCAGAACGACACCACGAATGCCAGCGGCAGGATCAGCTGAAACAGTGTGCCGCCCAGGGCAGTAATGACGTCTCCGCCCCAAGCGAACACCAGGTGTCCGGTCTCGTGGATCGCGAGGTTCAGGGCATCGGGCAGGTGGAAGCGCGAAGGCGTGAACCCGCACCATACGCCATAGACCGCCAGCAGGCCGGTCAGCGCCAGGCGCCACTGCCGTTCACCCCATCCGAGGCTGCTATTCTTGGTGATGTCCAGCCCCGCTTCGCCCCTCCGCATAAGCGATCTCCGCAAGCGCTACGATGACGTCGTCGCCGTGGACGGACTCGACCTCGAGATACGCCCGGGTGAATGCTTTGGCCTGCTGGGACCCAACGGCGCCGGCAAGACCACCACCATCGAGATCTGCGAGGGCCTGACCCCGCCCGACAGCGGCGACGTCGAGGTGCTGGGCCGCCGCTGGCCCGGCAATGGTCGGCACCTGCGCGAGCGGCTCGGCATCCAGCTGCAGGAAACCCAGTTGTCAGAGAAGCTCTCGGTGCTCGAAACGCTGCGGCTGTTCCGCAGCTTCTATGCCCGTGGCCGGGACATCGAGGACGTGATGGCCCTGGTCCAGCTGGATGAGAAGCGCGACGCGAGAGTGGGCAACCTCTCCGGTGGCCAGAAGCAGCGGCTTGCCCTGGGCTGCGCCCTGGTGGGCGATCCCGAACTGGTATTCCTCGACGAACCCACCACCGGCCTCGATCCCCAGGCTCGCCGCCAGGTCTGGGAACTGGTCGAGCAGCTCAAGGCCACCGGCCGCACTATCCTGCTCACCACGCATTACATGGAAGAAGCCGAACGGCTCTGCGACCGAGTGGCCATCGTGGACCATGGCCGGGTCATTGCGCAGGGAACGCCTCGGCAGCTGATCGCGGGGCTCGGCGCCGAGCAGATTGTATTTTTCGCCATTGAGGAAGAGGCCAGCGCCCGCTTCAGCGATGAAGTGCGCCATGCAATCGCCGACGCGGTAGGCAACCCACCCCGGGCAACAGACGGTGGCTGGGAGCTCGGTGTGGCCGCACCGCATGTGGCGATCCCGGCGCTGCTGTCGGCGCTCAAGGAGCACCGGCTGCCGCTGTCGGAACTCCGTACTCACTCACCCACGCTGGAGGATGTGTTCGTCTCCCTCACCGGGAGGGCCCTGCGCGATGGCTGAATCCGGGCGCAGGACCACACCGGTACGCCCCGCACTGGTCGAACTCACCCTGGTGCGGGTCAGGGAGTTCATCCGTGAGCCGGAGGCGCTGTTCTGGGTCTTCGTCTTTCCGTTGCTGCTCGCCATCGGCCTCGGCATAGCGTTCCGGAACCGCCCGCCAGAGTCGGTGCGCGTGGGCGTGGTGGAGTCCGCCCCACCTGCGATGGTCGCTGCGATGGACGGCGCGGGCGGGCTGACGGTGGTGCGTATGCGGGACGACAGCGCCGCAGCCCAGGCGCTGCGCACCGCAGATGTGGCGCTGGTGGTCTCGCCCTCGCCCACTGGGGTCACCTATCGGTTCGACCCGTCGCGGCCCGACGCCCGCAGCGCCCGGCTCCTGGTGGATCGCGCCATCCAGACCGGCGCGGGGCGGCGCGATCCTGTGGTGGTTGAGGAAGCAGTGGTAAGCGAGCGCGGCGCCCGCTACATCGACTTCTTCATCCCGGGGCTGCTGGGCCTCAACCTGATGGGAAGCGGTGTCTGGTCGATCGCATTCGCCATCGTCACCGCCCGCAAGCAGAAATTGCTGAAGCGGCTGGTGGCCACTCCGATGTCACGGGCCGAGTACCTGGGCTCGTTCCTGCTGTCGCGGCTGGTGTTCCTGGTGCTGGAAGTGGGAGTGCTGGTGGCGTTTGGTGCCCTGGTGTTTGATGTTCCCATGCGCGGCTCGTGGGTGGCGCTGGGCGTCGTCTGCCTGGTGGCAGCGCTGGCCTTCAGCGCACTGGGCCTGCTGGTGTCCTCGCGCGCACGGACGGTGGAAGCGGTGTCTGGGCTGGCCAACCTCGTGATGCTGCCGATGTGGATCTTCTCGGGAGTGTTCTTCTCCGCCGCCAACTTCCCCAAGGCGCTGCAGCCATTCGTCCAGGCGCTGCCACTTACGGCGACGGTGGACGCCCTCCGCGGCATCATGCTCCGCGGCACGCCGCTGACCGCCCTGGGCGGGGAGCTGGCACTTCTGCTGGTATGGCTGGTGCTGCCGTTCATGGCAGCACTCTGGATGTTCAGGTGGCGATGAAGCCAAGCCAGGTGGGAACCTGCCGGGTCATGCGCCCCGGCCCCTCGAGCTGAAGCTTGCGCGAGCGGCGGGCGCGGGCCAGCGACAGCTCATCGAGCAGCAGGAGCATCATGGTTTCGAGGTCGCTGTGCACCGAGACGACGACCTCGAATCCCGGATCCGTCAGGCATAGATCCACCGACGCCTCATCCAGGACCAGCCACCAGTAGCGTCTGGTGACATCTGCGTCTCGCAGGTGAAACAGTATCACCACCCGGCGAGTGGGCCGGACTCCGCGCTGCTCCACCCGCCGAAGCATTGCCCACATCATGAACGCCGGATCGAGATCCGCCCGGGTAATCGCACCCCGGGTCCAACGCTGGCCCCATGCAGCCAGCTGCGCGAACAGCGGCCGCAACTGCTCGCCAGCCTCGGTGAGCCGATAGCTGGAGTGCCGCGATCCGCCGGCCTGCAGTCGCTCCAGCACCCCCGCACGCTCCAGCTTGTCCAGGCGATCCGAGAGCAGTGACGGCGACATCAGGGGCACCCCCCGCCGGATCTCGTTGAACCGGCTGCTTCCGGCCAGCAGCTCCCGCAACACAAGGGGCGTCCAGCGTTCAGCGAGGACCTCCGATGCCTTCGCCACCGGACAGAACTGTCCATATCCCGCAGCTTGCATGCTCCACCTTATATCTGGGTCTGGCGCCGCGCTAGTACAGATTTCGTACTGGAAGGCCGGCGCTCCTTCCGCCATGCTTTGCCATGGATACCACCGAGGGGCATGTCATGCCAGCCGGATTTCGACAAGCTGCCGCAGTGCTGGCGCTCGCCGCCGCCCTTGCATCTGCTGCGGCCAGCGAGGCAGCTGGGCAGCGTCACACTGGGCCGCCAGGCCAAATGGGTACGGTCGAGTACACGGTCAATTGCACCGGCTCGGCACCAGACAGCTTCGCGCTGGGCCTGATGTTGTTGCACCACATGACGTACGAAGCCGCCGCCAGCGCCTTCCGGGCAGCAGCAGCGGCCGATTCGGGATGTGCGATGGCCTACTGGGGCGAGGCCATGACCTATGTCCACCCGCTGTGGAGCGATCCGCCGACCGATGCCGGCTTCGACCGGGGGCGATCGCTCGCGTTGCAGGCGGAGCGCCTGGCCTCCGGCAATGCGGTTGATTCTGCTTTCGCATTCGCCGTCGCCGCCTACTACCTCCCGGGACAGTCGGCGGATGAGAGCCCCAACCTCGCAGCATTTGAGCGAGCCTGGTCTCGAGTACATCAGCAGTTTCCTGACCAGACAGAGGCAGCGGCGTTCTACGCCCTGGCTCATCTCGCTACCGCCGACCCGGCCGACAAGACCTACAGACACCAGCGAACCGCCGGCGCCCTGATGGAATCGGTACTGGCGCGCCACCCAGACCACCCCGGAGCGCACCATTACTTGATTCATGCATACGACTACCCGACCCTCGCCGAGAGAGGACTCCAGGTCGCCCGGGACTACGGCAGCGTGGCGCCGGATGTGGCACATGCGCTTCACATGCCGACCCACACATTCACCCGGCTGGGCCAGTGGGAAGAGACGATAGCCTGGAACCTTCGCTCCGCCGACGCGGCAAGGACCTCGGCGGGGGAGGCCGTATCTCTCCACTACCTCCACGCCCTCGATTATCTCGTGTA
Organism: uncultured Gemmatimonadota bacterium; assembly: GCA_946479805.1. The sequence goes on from CAMLHP010000006.1 coordinate 25,096, forward strand.
TGCCTGGCTGCAGACCGGACAAGTTGCCCTGGCCGAGGCGGTACGGGACTCGTTGCGGCAGCTGGACCGGCCGATCCAGGTGGAGATCGCGTCGGCCTATACCCTGGCTGCGGTACCTGCCCGGATTGCGCTGGAGCTGAAGCGCTGGAACGATGCCGCGGCGCTGGTCCCGCGCGTGCCGGCCGCTTTCCCATGGGACAAGTTTCCGGCAGCGGAGGCATTGACGCACCAGGCCCGCGCACTCGGTGGCGCCCATATTGGCGACACGAGCCTGGTTCAGCAGGCAATCGAACGGTTGGGGGAACTTCGGGAGTCGGCCTCGGGGGCGTCCGGCTATTGGGCCGACCAGATAGACATCCAGCTGCTGACGGCGAAGGCGGGCCTTGCCGCTGCCTCCGGCGACACAGCATCCGCACTCGCGCTGTTGGGGCAGGCGGCCAGGGCCGAAGCTGCCACCGAGAAGCACCCGGTGACGCCTGGCGAACTGGTACCTGCGGCGGAACTGCTGGGGGAATTCCTGCTCGACGCAGGGCAGCCGGAACCGGCACTGGCCGAGTTCATGCGAGTGCTGCAGCGGAGCCCCAACCGGCTCAACAGCGTGAAGGGAGCGGCGCGCGCAGCAAGGATGTCAGGCCATACTGCCACTGCGGACCGCTACGAGTCCGAGGTCGCGCGACTATTGGGGGATGAGTAACACGACGCGGTTTCGCAGATCAGGTCTTCGGGAGCGGTGCCCGCGCTGCTATGACAGTGATGTTGTCGCTTCCGCCCCGTTCCAGGGCCATGCCCAGCAGTGTGCGGCAGAGCTGCTCCGATGATTGCATCGCCTCGATTTCCCGCGAAAGCTCATCGGCCTCCACATGCTTGGTCAGCCCATCGGTGCAGAGCAAAACCACGCATCCGCGCGGGATATCGATCCGGCTGACGACAGGCGTCGCCTCGCCGCCGCCCAGAGCGCTTGACAGCACATTGCTGAAGGGTGACTTCGCTGCGCGTTCTGCGGGGAGGATACCCTGGTCCACCAGCCCCTGAGCCACCGTCTGATCGCGGGTCATCTGCAGCAGCTCGCCGCCCCAGTAGCGGTAGCAACGGCTGTCCCCCACCTGCGTCACGTACATCCACGGGAACACCGCCACCGCGAGGGTAAGGGTAGTTGCCATTTTCGCGTCGGGCTGGGCAGCGGCCTCGGTCAGCACCGTGGCGTGGGCTTCCAGCGCGGCGGTCTTCATTGCGTCGTAGAACTCCTGGTCCGACGCCGAGCCTGCCGAGTGATATGACCGCAGCGAAGTCGTGACGTACTTCATGACCGCGCTGAGCGCGAGGCGGCTGGCCTCGCCGCCTCCCGAGCCACTGCCTACGCCATCGGCCACAAGCATGTAGGTGGCCAGGCGGGACCCGCGGAGCGGGAGGTTGTCGACGTCAGGAAGGCTGGTGCCGTGCACCACCACCTGCGGGTGCACCGTACAGAGCATGAAATGATCCTGGTTCTCCTTGCGCTTGAGGCCAGGATGGGTCAGTCCATACAAGTCGAGCTCGGTATCGCCGGGACGGTGCCAGCGCAGGTCTATCGCGGTGGCCGCGGAGATGGAAGCCGCCATACGGGGGCGCTCGCATTAGGGGAGGCTGCATGACCCTTTGAGATACTACCGGCCGGAAGCAATCCCCGCCAGCCGCGAGGGGCGGATGTCAGGGAAGGATCGCGGTGGTCCCGGACACCCTGAAGCGGCCATGGTCGTATGCCATGTCGCCCTTCACGACCACCTTAATGTCCTGCGCCAGCATCGCCTGGGGCAGGAACCCGAAAGCCAGCAGCCATGCGAGCCTTCCTTGCATGATGACCTCAGGCGGTTGGGGTGACGGCGACACCCCTGCCCACTCGCCGCCGCTCGGCGTTGAGGTCCTGCACCGGCCGCACCTCGATGCATCCGATGCTGGCCCAGGGAAGCTCCCCTGCGATCCGGACGGCATCATCCATGCTCGGGGCCTCGATCAGGTTGAACCCGCCCAGCACTTCCTTGGTCTCCGAGAACGGGCCGTCCACTGCATGAGAGCGTCCCTTGCGGGTACGCAGGGACTTCGCTTGGGAAGCTCGCATCAGCATGTGGGACTCGAGCACCTTTCCGTCGCGGGCAAGGTCGTCCACATGGTCGAAGCAGTCGCGCAGCATCCCGTCGAGCGATCCCTCGGGCAGCGCGTCGGCGAGCTCGCCGTCGATATAGATGAGAAGCATGAACTTCATGGCGCCTGGATCCCCACACTTTCGAGTGCGATGTCGATTTCCCTCGGCTAATCTGGACCCGGCGCGGTCATCCGTCCACCTCCGGTGGCAGCGTCAGCGGCCCGTTCCCGGCGAGTCCACCGCTTCGCCCCTGAGAATCGCTGCAATGTCATTTATGCTGCCCCGCCCCATCCGGCCCAGGTTGCCGAGCACGATGATGGTCCTGTGGGTCCCGGGAATGCGGCGGATGTAGCAGGAGAATCCGGGGAGTCCGCCGCTGTGGTCGTACGTGACTCCGTCGGGCCCGGAGCGGATAAACCAGCCGTAGCCATAATCGCCGATGCCCGGGGTGAATATCGAGTCGATCGCCGCGCGGGGCACCAGCCGCTCGGTATAGAGCGCCTGGTCCCACTTGTAGAGGTCACGAGCGGTGGTGATGAGCCCGGCGTCTGCCTGGGGCGGCTCCATCAGCTGGTAGACCGCGTTCCGGTACTCGTCGCGGGTGAGGCCATCGGCATACTCGGCCGGTCCGACGCCCTCGGCGAGCTGATATCCCTGGGCCCGGTTGGGAATGAGGTCTGCCGAGCGATCCTGGCTGCTGAGCGTCATGCCAAGAGGCTCGTGAATCCGGGTTCGGAGGAAATCCTGGTATGGCATCCCGCTGGCGCGCTCGATGATGAAGCCGAGGGCGATGTAGGCCGAATTGCTGTAGTGGAACTTGCTGCCGGGTTCGAAGTCGAGGGGCCGGGCCTTTGCGTCGCGCATTATCCGCTCGGCAGCGTGCTCCTGCGACATGTAATCGGAGTAGGCCTGGGTGCTGTAACCGCCGAACCACCCCTCGTAGTCGGAGATGCCCGACGTGTGTCGCAGCAGGTGATGAATGGTGATCCCGTTCCAGGACGCAGGCAGCGAATCGAGATACTTCGAGATCGGGTCGCCGATTTTCAGCTTGCCGTCGGCTGCCAGCATCATCACGGCCATGGCGGTGAACTGCTTGGTGACCGACGCGACCCGGAATCGGGTTTCAGGGGTATTGCGCACCTCGAGTTCCATGTTGGCGAACCCGAACGCCGAGTCCACGAGGATGGTGCCCTGCTCGGCCACGAGCACGCTGGCATTCAGCCAGCCCTGGCTGGCGGCGGCGGTGAGGTAGTCGCGGAGCCGGCTGGCCCGCGGATCCTGGGCAGTCGCAGTACTCACCGCTGCCGAGGCCATTGGAAGAGCCAGAAGCAGCGCGCGGTAAAAAGGCTTCATTTGCAGGAACTCCTCAAGAGAAGACTATCCACAGTCCCAGCACGGCAAGCACCACTGCCGCGCTGAGCAACATGTCCCACCTCGCTCCGGTCCCGTGGCTCGCAGTGGCCGTGGTGCTGTACGTCAGCCCTGTCAGCCGCTCCCGGTCAGGGGCGGGAGCAGTGAAGCTGACAACAATCAGGATGGCCGCGCAGGTCACGAAGAGCAGGACCGCGAAGTGCAGGAAGTTGAGATCAGCGAAGGCGAACGGCAGCCCATCCAGCCGCCCCTTGTTGAGCTCCGCCACCAGACGAACCAGCCCCAGCACGAATCCCGTCACCAGCGCCGCCATGGCCCCACGTGCGTTGAGCCGGGGAAAGAAGAGCCCGAGGAGGAAGACGGCAGCAATGGGCGGGGCGATATATGCCTGTACGCTCTGCAGGTACTGGTAGAGCTGTCCGGACACCAGCTTCATGAGCGGTATCCAGAGCAGACCGAACGCCACCAGAGTTCCAGTCGAAATCATGCCGACTACCACAAGCCGTCGCTCTGACGCATCCGGACGAAGCTTGCGGTAGACGTCCCACGTGATCAGCGTGGAAGTGGAGTTGAACACCGACGACAGCGAGCTCATCAGGGCCGCGAGGAGCCCCGCCACCACCAAGCCACGGAGTCCCGCGGGCAGCAGTGCGGATACCAGGGCCGGAAGCGCCTGATCGGGACGGTCAAGAATGAGCCGGCCTTCCCGCGCCAGGATTGCGGCGATCACCCCTGGGATTACGAAGAGAAACAGAGGCAGCAGCTTGAGGAACGCCGCTAATATCGTTCCCTGGCGCGCTTCCCGGAGATTGCGTGCGGCCAGCGTGCGCTGGACAATGAACTGGTCGGTGCACCAGTACCAGATACCCAGGATCGGCGCGCCGAAGAGGATGCCGGTCCAGGGGAAGGCAGGGTCGCTTGCGGGCTTCCAGAGATCCATGAACCCGGGGCCGGCCGCCGAGACCATCGAGGACCATCCGCCCACGGCGCCAACGCCGAGCAGCAAAACGGCGAGCGAGCCAGCGAGCAGCACGAACATCTGCAGCATGTCGGTGATCATCACGGCCCGAAGGCCGCCCACCATCGTATAGATGCCGGTTGCAACGACCACGATCAGCGCCCCGGTCCAGAAGTCGATCCCCATGAGCGCCTCGAAGACGATGGCGCCTGCGGCTATTGTCACCGAGATCTTGGTGAGCACGTAGCCTATGATCGAGACCACGGCCAGGTACCAGCGCGCCGCCGGAGAATATCGCCGCTCGAGGAACTCGGGCATGGTGTAGACGCCGCTCCGGAGGTAGAACGGCACGAACACCCAGCCCAGCAGCAGGAGGATGAGCGACGCGAGGATCTCGAACTGGGCCACAGCCACTCCGCTCGCAGCACCAGTTCCAGCCAGCCCCACAAGGTGCTCCGAGCCGATATTGGAGGCGAAGAGCGAGGCGCCGATCACGAACCACCCCGTGTCCCGGCCAGCCAGGAAGTAGCCGGCCGAGCTGGCCCCTCGTCCCCGCCGCGCCCGCAGCGTGGCGTAGAGAGCCCCGCCGAAGGTGAGCGCGAAGTACGCCGCGATCACCAGCCAGTCCAGCCCGGTCATCGGGACTGGCAGCCGTCAGCCTGCAGTATCACGCGACCTCCGGTATCGTGGTGGCCCCGGGTATAATAGTGCGCATTGCCGCTGCCGACCCCCTCAAGCGCAGGACCCGGGAAGGAACCGCCTTGGAATCGCACACCACGCTCATCGCCCGGCTGAACGACAGGATCCACGAGTGCCTCAAGGAGGTGGTCTCGCCCGAGGAACCGGTGGCCTTCCTGGATTTCCCCGACTACACCAACTGCGGTGACTCGGCCATATGGCTGGGCCAGATGCGCTGGCTGCGGGATCGCTGCGGAAAGCGACCAGCCTACGTCGCGCGCCTGCACGAGTTCTCCCCCGAGGCATTGGATGGTGCGATGCCGGAAGGACCGGTATTCATCACCGGAGGCGGGAACTTCGGCGACCTGTGGGGCGCGCACCAGGATTTCCGAGAGCAGGTGATGGAGCTGCTGCCTGGCCGCCGGATAATCCAGTTCCCCCAGTCGATCCACTACCGCTCGCCTGAGCGCGCCGAGCAAACGGCAAGAGCGATTGGAAAACATGGAAACTTCGTGCTCCTGGTGCGCGACGAGGCTTCGAAGGAGTACTCTGAGAAGCATTTCGACTGCGAGGTGCGGCTTTGCCCCGACATGGCGTTCGGCATGGGCCCGCTGGAGCCCGGTGACGCGGAGTTTCCTGTACTCGCGATGCTGAGGAACGACAAGGAAAGCGCCCTCGGTGGTGGAGGCCGTACGGTGCCGCCGGACGTTCCCGTCGAGGACTGGATCGGAGAGCCCAAGCTACCGGTGAGGCTGTCGAAAGCTCTTGGTGCGGCTTCGGCGCTGATCGGGGGCAGGCGGTCGGAGCTGCGGCTTTCCAGCCTCGACGCCGCGGCGCACAAGCGGGTACGGCGCGGCACGCGCCAGCTGTCACGAGCGAGGGCGATTGTGACCGACCGGCTTCACGTGCACATAGTGTCGCTGCTGCTGGGGCGTCCCCACGCGGTACTGGACAACAGCTACGGCAAGGTCCAGGGGTTCATGAACGCCTTCTCGGGCGGCAGTGACCTCTCGTACCTGGCTGCCTCGCTGGACGACGGGATCGCGTGGGCCCGCGAGCGGGCCGCGCGGGACGCTGGCGAATGACGCCGGCGCTGACGTTCATTGTCCCGGTCCGCCATCAGGACAACGCCCGCGACTGGGGTGCTCTGAAGGCAAACCTCTCCCAGACCATCAGCTCTGTATCCAACCAGACCAGCCCCGAGTGGCGGGGCATCGTCGTCGCCAACGAGGGGGCGGATCTTCCCTCGCTGCCCGACAAGTGGGACGTGGTGTGGGTCGACTTTCCGCCGAATGCGATGCACGACAGGGGAGACCTGTCCATCGACCAGTTCTACGATGCGTTCAGGATAGACAAGGGGCGCAGGGTGCTGGCGGGGATGCTGAGGGCGCGCGGGAGCAGGTTCTTCATGATTGTCGATGACGACGACTTCGTGAGCGCGCGGCTGGCGCAGCATGCAGCAGCTCATCCCGATGCGAATGGCTGGACTATCGACCGGGGCTACATCTGGGATGACGGCGGGCGGCTGCTGCTGGAGCACGACGAGTTCAACCACCTCTGCGGCACATCGCTGATTGTCCGGGCAGATCTGTATGGCCTCCCGGGGCGGTTCGAAGACGCCGAACTGGAATGGATCAAGACGATGCTCGGCAGCCACATCAGGATTGCGGGAATTCTGGCCGAGCGCGGCGCGCCGCTGGAGCCGCTGCCGTTCAGGGGTGCGGTGTACCGGGTAGCGCACCGTGGGTCGCACAGCCAGGCGCGGAGCCTGCTGTACACCTACTTCCTGAGCCCGGAAGCGATCCGGGAGCCGGGGAAGGTGCTTCGCAACCTGGGGAAGCTGCGGCGGGTGGATGAGCAGATGAAGGGAGAATTCTTCGGCGGGGCGGCCCGCTCGAGCTGAAGCAGGCTGCCCGCCTTGGCGTCATTCGACCGTGACCTGCCGGATCATTCCATGCTCAATATGCGACCGCCCATCCGGCGCGGTCGCCATGCACATCAGAGCGTACTCACCCGTAGCGAGATCGGTCTCGAAGTAGCCCTCCATCCCCGGCGCGATTGCGGCGATGCCACCGGCGGGAGCACCCAGGCTTTCCAGTGGCGGCGGAGGTTCATCTGGCTGATTATCCCGCCGGGCGCGCTCCGGGTTCATCCAGGCGCGCAGGTCGTCGATCGTCCTTCCCGGCGCGAGCCGCATCATCACCAGGTCGTGCGGCTCGACGCCGGTATTCTCCACCCGCACCATGTGCCGGCCCGCCCGGAGCGGAGTCTCAATCGTGAAGGAAAAGTCCGTTAGGCCGACTGTCATGTCCGCCTGTGGCGCCGCGGCGCGAGTGGCCGCATCCTGCCCTTCAGAGCGTACAACGAAGGGCTTGACCTCACCCTTCGCAAGGTGGGGAGATCCGGTGCTATCCTCGATGGGACAGAGCCAGACATAGCTTCCAGCCTCGAGATACTGCGTGACGGATGACATGCCGCCTGGGGCGGTGCCGCCCGGTCCGCCGAACCGCTTCAACCACTTCGGCCGGGGTCCGGAGGAGCGAATCGCCTCAACGTATCCGTTCACCAGATCTTCAACGGTCTTCCCGGAATCCAGTTGCACGATGTGCCCATAGTGGACCTCTTCGCCGTGATTGGACATGCGGAAAGTGGTCCACCCTGCGAGAATCGTGTCGGGGGCCGTGAACGCGTACTCGTCCGCGGCAAGGGAAACCAGATGCGGCGCCGCAGCGACAGGATCCTGCCGCGGCGCCTGATCCTTGGGCGCGCAGGCTGAGAGGAGGGCGGCGGAGCCAGCACAGCAGATTGCGCGGTTGATGACTCTCACGGCATGACCTCTCGGGTTGGGAAATGTTCGACCGGTAATGGCTGCTTGCCCAAGACTGCTACCCACGGGCGGCCTTCGGCCTGATGCCCCTGTCTCGGCTTCGCGGCGCAGCCACCACCGCCCATCCAAGATCCGCCGCGCCGCGCCAGGCGCAAGCAGGGGCCATGGAATGGCTTGACGGTCTCTTGACGGCTGGGCGATACAATCCGGGCATCGCTCTCCGGAAATGCACACGCGCAGCGATGCGCCCTCTCATGCGAGGACACCATGGCACGCTGGAACTGCCTTGCGGGTGTTATTCTGCTTGCTGCTTGTTCCACGGAACCTGAACCGGCCCTCACGATATCGGGAATCGTCCGCTCGGAGGCAACCCAGACACCGGTAGCGGGCGCCACGGTAGGCTTGGGCTTTCGGTCAGCATTCTCGCCCACCACCCAGATCCTGATCAACGTCACGACGGGCAGCGATGGACGCTTCCTGATCGAAACCGGCCCTCCGCCCGGCTACTCGCATCCAAACTGCGCGACGCTCCATCTCGAGGTGTCTGCCCCAGGCCACATCTCGGAAACCTGGGTGCCGATTGGCGGAGCGGACAGCCCGGCATGTGATGCGGGTATGGTGGAAGTCGGGCCCATTGAGCTGCATTTGGATGACAGCGAGTAGCCGTGCGAGGTCATGGCGCAGCCCCTGCCGCCTGCTGCAAACCGGACCAGGACGGCATGGGCCCGAATGCGATCACGGCTTTGTGACAGCCGAGCGAAACTGTGCGCGCGCCGCCGCCAGCACCTCATCCGGAAAATGTCGGCCATAGAGGATCCGGGGCGCGTGGCCCGGTTCGGTCAACAGAAAGCCGGTAGCTGCACTATCCGGATCGGCAACGAAGGCCCATTGGCGGCATGGCTCGCGGACCAGGAACCGGCGACCTGGCTGGTCGAGCACCGCGATGCCGGCGGCCTCGAGCCGGGGACGAGTCTCGGCCCAGTAGTACTGATGGTCGTCCAGCGCGCTGGCGAGCCCCGGATCTGCGTCGAGCACCGAATCGGATGCGGGAACGAGCCAGAAGGCGATGACGGTGGGCCCCGCCACTACGACCTCCGATATTTCCGCCGGCGCCGGTGGTCCGTGCTGGGCCTCGGCCGCTTCGCCGATCCCGACCCCAAGACAGAGCACCAGCATCATCAGTCCACGCATGCTACCTCGTGCGGGGCAGCCTAATGCCCTCTGCTTCAGCTGCAGGGCCACCAATGATATGCTTGGACATGCGGAGGGCCCCAATGCCATGTCTGCTGCATGCAGTGATCAGGCCGCTGCGCGGAGAAGTACTCGTGTCACGGTAGTCATGATGTGTCGCCTTTCCGCCATCTAATGCCCTCTGCTTCAGCTGCAAAGCCGCTCATCAATTCCCTGCCCCTGCTGG
>CAMLHP010000007.1 GCA_946479805.1 uncultured Gemmatimonadota bacterium
CCGCGATGTTCCTCCACGGCGGCCACGCGCTGGTGCTGGAACCGGGCAAGGGCTCCTGGACCCTCGAGACCGAGCACGGCGTGGTGATGGACGGCGCGTCGGTGGAGCATATCGTGGACGCGGCGCGGGTGCTGGCCCGCTACGCCGACGCGCTGGCGGTGCGCGCCTTCCCCAAGGGGACTGACTGGAATTTCGAGCGCGAGGACCGCGTCATCCGCGACTTCGCCCACTACTCCGACAAGCCGGTCATCAACCTCGAGAGCACCCGGCGGCATCCCTGCCAGGGGCTGGCCGATGCGCTAACCCTGCGCGAGCACCTGGGCCACACCAAGGGGAAGAAGTTCGTGCTCTCGTGGGCCTGGCATCCCAAGTCGCTTCCCACCGCGGTGCCGGCCAGCGCCGCCATCGCCGGCGCCATGATGGGGATGGACGTGATGGTGGCGCGGCCGCCCGGTTTCGACCTCGACCCCGACGACATGGCCACCGTCACCCGCCTCGCCGGACAGGCGGGCGGCAGTGTGAGCGTTTCGGATGACATCGACGAGGCAATGCAGGGCGCGGACGCAGTGTACGTCAAGGCGTGGGGCGCTCTGGGTGCATTCGGGAAGCCGGAGGAAGGCGCGGCGCTGCGCGCGCCGTACCGCGACTGGCGCATGACCGGCGAGCGCCTGCGCGCCACGCGTGAGGGGAAGGGCATCGTACTGCACTGCCTGCCCGTTCGCCGCAACGTGGAGATTGACGACGCAGTGCTCGACGGCCCCAGCAGCGTGGTGGTGAACGAGGCCGAGAACCGGCTCCATGTCCAGCGCGCGGTGCTGCTGGAACTGCTGGGACGGCCGTAATGGAACGACGACAGGAGAACGACCGGATGAGCCTGGACCCCAGCCGCGGCATCGCCGGCCTCAAGGGCGCGCTGCGGTATGTGCGGCATTATCGCGACCAGGTGTTCGTGGTCAAGCTGGGCGGCGACGTCCTGCAGGACCCCGACGTGCTGGACCAGGTGGCCGCGCAGATTGCGCTGCTGCACTCGCTTGGCATTCGCCTCGTGGTGGTGCACGGCGGCGGTCCCCAAGCCTCGGCCATGTCGCGCCGCCTGGGTCGAGAGCCGCGCATGGTGGCCGGCCGCAGGGTCACCGACGATGACGCGCTGGAAGTGGCCAAGATGGTCTACTCCGGCCTCCTCACTACCGACCTGCTCTCGGCGCTCAGGGAGCACCGGGTGCAGGCGGTGGGACTGAGCGGAGTGGACGCCGACCTGCTCACCGCCCATCGGCGGCCGCCGGTGTCGATGGTGGATGACAACGGCAGGGAAGAGGTTGTGGACTTCGGCCATGTGGGCGACATAGACCGGGTGGACTCGCGGGTGCTGGCCACCCTGCTAGAGGGCCGCTTCGTGCCGGTGGTGGCGAGCCTCGCCGGCGACGACGAAGGCAGCGTCTTCAACGTCAACGCCGACACTGTGGCCGAGACGATTGCCACCGCGCTTCACGCGCAGAAGCTGATCTTTCTCACTGGCGTGCCAGGCGTGCTGCGCGACCGGAACGATCCGGCGACTCTGGTGACCTTTGCCGATCCGGATGACCTCACCGAGCTGATGCAGAGCGGAGCGCTGGCCGGAGGGATGCGTCCCAAGGTGGAGGCCTGCATTCGGGCCGCCACCAACGGGGTCGAGCGCACTCACATCATCGATGGCGGCCAGCCGGACGCGCTGCTGCTGGAAGTGTTCACCGGCGCCGGCTGCGGCACCATGATCGTGGGCCGGAAGGAGAAAGCGACCTACCTTGGCGTTGACCTGGCCGGACGAGATTGAGCTGCTGCGGGAGCTGGTAAGCACTCCCTCGGTGAGCGGCGATGAAGAGTCGGTGGGCCGCCTGGTGGAGAAGCGCGCCCGCGAGTGGGGGTTGGACGTCGTGCGCGACGACGCCGGTGTGCGGGTGAAGGTGGCGGGTGCCACGCCAGCTAGCGCGCCGGGCGCCACGCCTGGACGTCGTCTCGCGTTCGTGTCGCATCTCGACACCGTGCCCGCGGGCGACGGCTGGTTGCGGGAACCGTTCCAGGCCACCATCGAGACCGGCAAGCTCTATGGCCGAGGCTCGGGAGACGCCAAGGCGTCGGTGGCGGCGATGCTGCTGGCGGCGCGTGACGTGGCCGAGGAACCGTCGGGTCTCAAGGGCGAACTGGTTGTGATCCTTGGCTACGGCGAGGAGACCCGCCACACCTCCATGCCCGAGGCGCTGGCTCGCACCGGCCCTGTCGACTCCGCCATCGTGGGTGAACCTACCAATCTCGATCTCGCTATCGCCCAGCGGGGCCTCATGATGGTGGACCTGGTGGCCAAAGGGGACCAGCGCCACGCCGGCTACGCCGCCGCCGACGGCGAGTTCGTCAATGCCGTGACCACGCTGGCGCGTGACCTCGTGGCGCTGGACGGTCTCTTTCCCGACAAGCCCCACCCGGTGCTGGGTGCGCCTACCGTGACCGCCACCATGCTCGAGGCCGGTGTGAGCCGCAACGTCACGCCCGCCTCGGCGCGGGCGGTGCTCGACATCCGCAGCACGCCTGCCTGGCCTCATGACGCCATCGCTGAGCGGCTCAAGGAGCGGCTCAAGTCGGAAGTGGTGGTGACGTCCGACCGGCTGGTGCCGTGCGAGACACCGGGTCCGTCTCGGCTTCTGGAAGTAATGCACCGGCTCCGGCCCCAGGCCACCACCTACGGCAGCCCCACCTGTTCCGACTGGGTCTTCCTGCGGCACGCCGACGCTGTGAAGTGCGGACCCGGCACCAGCCGCCGCTCCCACACGCCCGATGAGTACGTGGACCTGCACGAGGTGAGCGCGGCGCGCAGCTACTTCGCGAAGGTTGCGAGGAAGTACCTCTCATGAGTCCGCGGAGGAGCCCGCGCACGAAATCGCGCACGAGCACCCGCAAAAGCGCGCGCACGAAATCGCGCGCGAACGGCCGCACGAACGCGCGCGCCACTCCTGGCACACTGTGGCAGCCCAAGGGGAAGCCCGATGCCGCAATGCTGGCCTACAGCATCGGCGACGATCCCCACTGGGACACCCGCCTGCTCCGGTGGGACGTGCTGGGGAGCCTGGGGCACATCGACGGGCTCAAGTCGGCGGGGCTCATTTCCGGGCGAGAGCATGCCCGGCTCAGGGCGGGGCTCCGCGCGGCACTCCTCGCAGTCGAAAAAGGGAAGCTTGCGATCGGCGCGGGGCAGGAGGACGCCCACAGCGCGGTGGAGGCGTGGCTCACTAGGCGCGACCAGGGTGCAGGCGAACGGCTCCATACCGGCCGCTCCCGCAACGACCAGGTGGCGGTGGACCTGAGGCTGATGCTGAAGGACCGGCTGCTGGAGTTGCACGATGGCGCGCTGGGCCTGGCCGATGCCCTGCTCGAATTCGGCCGTGCGCACCGGCGGGTGCTGCTGCCCGGCTACACCCACCAGCGGCGCGCCATGCCGTCGTCGGTGGCGCTCTGGGCCGGTGCGCTCGCGGAAGGGCTGCTCGACACCGCCGAGGAGCTGCCGGCGCTGTGGCGCCGGGTGGACCGCTCGCCGCTGGGCAGCGCCGCGGGATACGGCGTGCCGCTCCCGCTCCCGAGGGAGCGCGTCGCCAGGGCACTCGGCTTCAGCGGCATCGACCGCAACGTCGCCTCGGTGCAGAACGGCCGGGGCAAGCTCGAGGCGGCGGTGCTCTTCTGGTGCACCCAGGCGGGGCACGAGCTGGCTCGACTCTCGACCGACGTGATCCTCTATAGCGCCGAGGAGTTCGGCTACTTCGTGCTGCCTGCGGCGTTCACCACCGGCAGCAGCATCATGCCCCACAAGCGGAATCCCGACTTGTTCGAGCTCACCCGGGCGCGGGTGGCTGCGGTAGAGGGGGAGCTTGCAGGCGTGATGGCGCTCAAGGCCCGGCTGGGGAGCGGGTATCACCGCGACTTCCAGCTGCTCAAGGCGCCGCTCTTCCGGGGACTCGACTTCACAGGCGAGATGCTGGCGATGCTGCCCCGTGCAATCGCTGCGCTGGAGGTGGACCGGGAGCGCTGCGTCGCCGCGCTCCGGGGCGGCGCGCTGGCGACTGATGAGGTGATGCGGCGGGTGGAAGCGGGCGAGCCGTTCCGGCGGGCCTACCGCGCCGTGGCTGACGAACTCGGAGCAGGGGCGACTTATACTGCGCCGAGTGCGGCGGACATCATCCGCCGGCGGAGAAGCACCGGTGGCATCGGCGACCCCGGTCTCAGCGAGGCTGCGGCGCGGGCCCGCGCCGCTCGTCGCTGGAGCCGTGCCGAGCGGCAGCGCTTCGAGCGGGCCATGTCGCGCCTGGCAGGAAGGCGGCTCGCGGGCGGGCAAACGGGAAGGCGGGCGGCGGGAAGGCGAGCTCCCCAATGACCTCCGACCGCCGCAAGCGGCATCTCAAGATTCTCGAGCTGATCGAGACCCGCTCGATCCACACCCAGGAGGAACTCGCCGAGGCACTCTCTGCGGAGGGATGGGACGTCACCCAGTCGAGCGTCAGCCGCGACATCTCGGCGCTGGGCCTGGTAAAGGCTGGCGGCGCCTATCGCCGCCCGGAGGCCCCGGCCCGCAGCTCCGACGACCCCGACGAGCGCCGCATCGCCGAGGGCGTGCTCACGGTCGACACCGCTGGTGACGCCATGGTGGTGCTCCACACCCCGCCGGGTGAGGCGAGCCGGGTAGGGGCGGCGCTGGACCGGCTCGCATGGCCTGAGGTCGTGGGCACCCTCGCGGGGGATGACACGATCTTCGTGGCGACCGGGGGAAGGTCACAGCAGCGGAGGTTTGTGCGGGTGATTGAGGGTCTGGTCAGCAGTTCGTCGCCCTGAGCGAAGGGTTCGTCACCCTGAGCGTAGCGAAGGGGCCGAGCCTGGTCCTGGCCGCTTCGCTGCGCTCAGCGTGACGTTTGAACGGCTCCCGGTCCCTTCACAAACCTCCCCGGCATCGCGCCCGTATGCTCCCCGTCCCGCAGCACCTGCACCCCGTTCACGAACACATCCCGCACGCCGGTCGAATACTGGTGCGGCTGCTCGAACGTCGCGTGATCGCTGATCGTCGCTGGATCGAACACCACCACATCCGCGAAGTAGCCCGGCTTGAGCTGCCCCCGCCGCTCGATCCGCAGGTTGCTGGCCGGCAGCGCGGAGAGCTTGCGGATCGCTTCGCCCAGCGAAATCACCTTCTCGTCCCTGACATATCGCCCCAGCAGCCGTGCGAAGTTGCCGTACGCGCGCGGGTGGGTGCCTGACAGCAGGAACACCCCCTCCGTGGCATACGACCCGCCATCGGACCCGAAGCCCACCCACGGCAGCGCGACCTTCTTCCGCACGTTGTCCTCGGACATGGTGAAGAACACGCAGCCCACGTCGCTGTCGTCCTGGATCACCAGGTCCATCGCCGTTTCCTCGGGCGATGTCCCCCGCATCCGCGCCACTTCGCCCAGGGTCTTGCCAATCAGGTAACGCAGCGAGTCCTGCCGGAACGACACCAGCAGGATGCCATCGGGCCCGCCGGTGTTGTCGAAAGCGTGGTCGCTCCCGCCGCCGTGGCTCACGCCTCCGCTTCCCTCTCCCCGCATCTCGGCGCCGAGTCGCTTCCGCACCTCCGGGTCCTTGAGCCGGGCCACCCACGCATCGTGCCCGCCCTCCTGCACCCAGAGCGGCATGATGGCGTCGAGCCCGGTGGAGCTCGCGGGGTAGGTGTACATGTCGGCGGTGATTGCGAGCCCCGCCGCCCGCGCCGAATCAATCTTGGCAATAGCGCTGTCCAGCCTGGGCCAGTTGGCGCGGCCCGACGACTTGAGGTGATAAACCTCGGCCCGGACTCCGGCGGCATCCGCGATATGAATGAGCTCGTCCAAAGCGGGCAGCAGTCCGGAACCTTCCGAACGAATGTGGGAGATGTACATCCCGCCGTACTCGCCGGCCGCGCTCGCCAGCGCCACCAGCTCCTCGGTGGGCGCGAAGTTGGCCGGCGCGTAGATCAGCGACGACCCCACGCCCAGTGCGCCTTCCTGCATTGCCTCGCGCACCAGGTCCTGCATGCGTGCGAGTTCTTCCGGCGTGGCCGGCCGGTTGTCGTAGCCCACTTCATGGATCCGGAGCGTAGTGGCACCGACGAACGACGCCACGTTGGGTGACACGCCCTTGTCCTCGAGGTGCTGGAGATATCCGCCCAGCGTGCGCCACGGCACGTCGTACTTGATCCGCCCCTGGTTGGCCACGGTTCGTGCATGCATCGAGTCGCTGAGCGGACCCATCGAGGTGCCCTCGCCGAACACTTCCAGCGTGACGCCCTGGCGGATGTCTCCCTGCGACCGGCCGTCGTGCAGCAGCGCCGTGTTGGCCCAGCTCAGCATGTTGATGAACCCGGGCGCCACTGCCATCCCCTCGGCGTCCACCTCGCGCGCGGCCCGCGCTCCGCTCAGGTCACCAATCCTGGCGATGGAATCACCCTTGATACCGATGTCAGCCACCACACCCGGGCCTCCGCTCCCGTCGAAGACTGTACCATAGCGGATGATGACGTCGTACTCGGGAGCTGCCGGCTGCATGCCCGGCCCACAGGCAGCCACCAGCAGCATGAGCAGGGCGAAACCGGGGCGCAGCCGCATTCGAACTATCCTCCTGGGCGTTCCGGGCGTGGTATCTGGCGCGAGTTTCAATCCGGACGTACGATCAATCATGGAGTCCCCCCTCTCCTTGAGCTTCCCCGGCCTCCGGGGCAGCCGCTCTGCAGCCATGCTCGCTCTTGGCGGGCTTTTGCTGGCTGCCTGCGAAGGCCTGGGCCGGCAGCCGTCACCTCCGCCCACAGCGCTGGAGGTGGCTGATACCACGCCCGAGCCCGCGGCCACGCGGCGCCGGCCCGCCCGGCCGGCGGAGGAGTCCGGTTCGCGCGGCTATCCCAGCGCCGCCGACGTGGCCGATGGTCCCGTCGGCATGCCGACCTCTGGCGCAACTCCGGCAGTCCAGCCCGCCACCCCCACTCAGCCACCACGCTCGATTCCGCCCAGGCTCGATCTCGAGAACCTGGTCACTGCGCAGGAGCAGCACTTCGCCAACAACAACCGCTACGCCAGCAACCTCTCGTACCTCACCTTGAGGCTGGTTCCACGGTCAGGTGTGACCGTTCAGATCGAATCTGCATCGGACAGCGGCTGGACCGGCCGCTCCACGATGGAGGGGTGGACTGGATCCAGCTGCGTGGTCTGGGTGGGCCGGGTGGCCGCTCGGCCCGCTACCGACAGGCACCGGCTTACCGCGGCGAGGTCCGGCCGGGTGGCCTGCGACTCGCTGTAACGCCATCAGGCGCGGGACTCCACCCTCCGGGCAAAATCCTCCCAGAAGTCGCGGCTCATCATGCGTATGACGGATTCGACGATCGGGCCGCCCAGGTCGGCGAGCGTGCCGTGCACCTCGCCCACTGCCTGCCAGTTGAGTCGCTGGCGCCGGGGCCCGTCGTCCTCCAGCTCAATCGACGATCGCACCGAGGCCTGGGTGCCGTGAGCCCCGCCAGTGGCAGTGAGGCGCGCGCTCTCCTTTGGCACGAGGTCGTGCATCTCAACGTCCATCTCGAACGTCAGCCTGAAGATCGCGATGCCTACGCCGACATGCATCCGGAAATGCCCGGGGCCGAGTATCGTGACCTCTCCGTCACCCGGGGCGGACCGGGCCACGAAGGCGGGATCGATGAGGCAGGCCCACACGGTGTCCCGGTCGGCGGCCATGGTTTCGGCGCCGCTGAGTTCGAGCTTCACGGCAGCCGGGGTTGGTGGGTCGCGAGTAAGCAATGCATCACGGTAAGTTACCGTATCCCGGGCGGGGCGAGGGTGTGACCCAGGCAATGGATGTTTCGCGCATGCGGATCGCGATCTTTTCAGAGGTCTACTGGCCGATGGTCAGCGGGGTGGGCATCACGCTCACCCGCCTGGCCGACAGCCTGATGGCTCGCGGCCATGCTGTGCGGGTCTACACCGCCACCTATCAGCTCCCGGCCCAGGGCGATCGTCCGGAAGTGCATCGCTCGCGCAGCACCCCGCTCTTCCTCTATCCCGACGTTCAGTGGGCCTTCCCCCGCCACCGTGAGCTGGTGGAGGACGTCTCCGCGTTCCGTCCCGACCTCATACACGTCGCCACCGAGTTCGCCCTCGGCTACGCCGGACTCCGCGTCGCCCGCGAGCTCTCGATTCCGGTGGTGGCTTCGGCCCATACCGATTACGAGAGTTACGCCGCGCGTTACCACGTTGGCTGGGCGCTCAAGGCGGGCTGGAAGTATCTCCGCTGGTTCTATGGCCAGGCCGAACAGGTGCTCACGCCGACCCGGATCTACGAGAAGCACCTCAACGCCAGGGGCGTACCTCACACCGATGTCTGGACCCGGGGTGTTGATGCCCGCCGGTTCGACCCCGCGTTCCGGGACGATGCCTTCAGGGCCTCGATTGGCGCCGGCGCCGACACACCAGTCGTGGCCTACGTCGGCCGGCTCGCGCGGGAGAAGAACCTCGACCTCCTGATCCAGGCCTGGCGCGAGATCCTGCCGCGGCATCCCGGCGCGCGCCTGCTCCTGGTGGGCGAAGGGCCGCTCGAGACCGAGCTGCGCCAGAAGAGGGAGCCAGGCGTGCACCTGACCGGCGTGCTTTCCGGCACGGCGCTGTCGCAGGCGTATGCCTCCGCCGATGTGTTCGCGTTCCCCAGCGTCACCGAGACCTTTGGCAACGTGCTGCTGGAGGCGATGGCTTCAGGCCTGCCGTCGGTGGCGGCCGCAGCGGGTGGTGTGCTGGAGTTTGCGGAGGACGGGAACAACGCACTGCTGGTGTCGCCCAACTCGGTGCCGGCACTGGTGAACGGACTGGACCGGGTAATGTCGGATCCGACGCTCCGGCGCCAGCTCTCCGATGGAGCGATTGCCACCGCTGCTGCCCGGCGCTGGGATGCAGTGGACGACGCGCTGCTGGCGCAGTACCGGCAGGTTGCGAGCAATCACGACGGATTGCGCGCGGCGTAGGGATCGGTACATCGTCACGCTGAGCGCAGCGAAGCGGCCATAACCAGGCACGGCCCCTTCGCTTCGCTCAGGGTGACGATTCTGTTGAGCTAGCCGCCCAGCCGCGAATCAGTGCACCAGCACCAGGTAGGAAAGAGCCGCGATCGCCGCAGCCAGCGGCATCGTCAGCACCCAGGCCCACACGATCCGGGTCGCGATCTTCCAGCGCACCGATGAGGGCCGCCTCGCCGAACCCACTCCCACAATTGCGCCGGTGATGGTGTGCGTCGTGCTCACGGGCACGCCGAACGCCGACGCCAGCATCACCGACATGCCGCCCGCAGTCTCGGCGCAGAATCCGCCGAAGGGCCTGAGCCGGGTGATCTTGCTCCCCATTGTCTTGACGATCCGCCAGCCGCCCAGCGCGGTGCCCAGGGCAATCGCGGAATAGGCCGCGAGTTCCACCCAGAATGGGATGTGGTCGGTGGTCTGAAGATAGAGAATGCGGGTCCAGCCTTCACTCTCCGCGAACAGCCCCTGCGACGCCACCAGCAGGCCCACGATGATGCCCATGGTCTTCTGGGCGTCGTTGGCGCCATGGCTCAGTGAGTAGAGCCCGGCCGAGACCAACTGCAGCCGACGGAACGCCTTGTCCACCGGCCCGGGCCGGGCGTAGCGGAGCAGCCAGCTGAGCCCCACGGTGAGAGAGACCGCCAGGATGAATCCGAGCAGCGGCGAGAAGACGATGAAGATGATCGGCTTGACCCATCCGCTCAGGATCAGCGCATCGAACCCGGCGCTGGCGATGGCCGCTCCGCCGTAGCCGCCAAGCAGGGCGTGTGAACTCGAGGTGGGAAGCCCGAACCACCAGGTGATGAGGTCCCAGATGATCGCGCCCAGCAGCCCGGCGAGAACCACGTCCGCCGATACTATGGAAGGCTCGATGAGGCCCTGGCTGACGGTCTTGGCGACGGCGGTTCCGACGATGAACGCAGCTGCGAAGTTGAAGAACGCGGCCCAGAACACCGCGATTCCGGGTGAAAGCACCCTGGTGGATACCACTGTGGCTATGGAATTCGCGCTGTCGTGGAAGCCGTTGATGAAGTCGAAGACCAGCGCCACCACCACGATGATGATGACATACGTTGCTGGATCCATGCTCAGGCGTGCTTGATGAAGACGGACTCCAGCACGTTGGCGACATCCTCGGCCTGGTCCAGCGTGCGCTCGAGGTTGTCGTAGATCCCCTTCCACTTGATGACTTCGAGCGCGTTGGGCGAGCCCTCGAACAGCCGCCCCACCCACTCGTGATACAGCGAGTCGCCCTCTTCCTCCAGCAGCTTGACCTGCTTGCACGCCTCGAGGACCGATCCGTTCTTGGGATTCTCGAGATGCTTGACCCCGTGCAGCAGCTCCTGGCTGGCGCGGTGAATGACGTCGGCCATGCGCACCGCGCCCGCGGGCGAGTCGCCGGCGTGGAACATCTGAACCCGGCGGGCGGTGCCGTCCATCAGGTCCATCACGTCATCCAGCCGCGACGCGAGCAGGTGGATGTCTTCCCGATCGAGGGGGGTGATGAAGGTTCGGTCCAGCCGGGTCACTACCTGGTGGGTTATCTCGTCGGCCTCGTGCTCCAGCCGCTTGATGGCATCCACGATAGGGCGGCGCCGGTCCGGAGGCGCTATCACCAAGTCATGCAACAACTTGGCTGCATCAACGTTGAGCTGGGCGACGGAACTGAACAGGTCGAAGAACTTCTCGTCGCGCGGCAGGAGGCGCATTGTCACGTCCGTGTTACGGGGAGGCGCCGGGAAAATACCGCCCGCGGGCGGTGGGGCAAGAGCGGGGAAAACGTCACCCTGAGCGCAGCGAAGGGGCCGGGTCTGGTCATGGCCGCTTCGCTTCGCTCAGCGTGACGTTGCGGCAAAGGGGCGGGGCCTCACCAAACGTCACCCTGAGCGTAGCGAAGGGGCCGAGCCTGGTCATGCTCGCTTCGCTCAGCGTGACGTTGAGGCTAGCCTCTGAGCAAGTCCTTCCATTCCGGATTGATTGACTCAATCAGCTCCAGCTTGCGCCGTCGGTTCCATCCCTTCAGCTGCTTCTCCCTGAAGATGGCTTCACGTACACTTCTAAACTCTTCCGCGTAAACCAGCCTGACTGCCTGATGACGATGGGCATATCCTTCGCATATCCCGCTCTCGTGTTCACTCATGCGACGCGCGATGTTGTTGGTCACACCAGTGTAGAGCACCCGGGTATCGCTGCTGGTGATGTACACCCAGTACGTTCGCATGAATCAAGGGTACTCGGCATTCTCAACGACCGGTCAACGTGATGGCCGCTTCGCTTCGCTCAGCGTGACGATTCTACATCAATCCCCGCACCAGCACCCCCAGCTCCTCCGGTCGCTCCAGCCAGAAGTCCGGATGGCTGCCCTCGAGGTGAGCTCGCCCAAACGGACCCCACAGCACCGCCGCAGTGCGGACGCCCGCCGCGCGGCCCGATTCCATGTCGTGGATGCTGTCGCCCACGTACATCGCGGCGTCGGGCGGCTGGTCCAACTCACTCAGCGCCTTGAGCACCGGTTCCGGATGCGGCTTCGGGTGCTCGACGTCGTCGGCGCCCACCAGTACGTCCATCGCCTCATCCAGCCCACAGAGCCTGAGCCCCCTGAGCGCCCCCGTCCGGTTCTTGCTCGTGACCAGCCCGGTTCGGAACCCTGCCTGTCGCACCTCGCGAACCATGTCCACGATGCCCGGGTAGGGAAGCACCCGGGCGTCGTGATGGGCCAGGTTGTAGTCGCGATAGGTGGCGATCATCGCATCTATCCCGGGCGACTGGGCCCACTCCGCGAACTGCACCCTGAGAGGGGTGCCGATACCGCGGAGCCAGTCGTCATCGCTTCGGGCGGGGATACCGTGGGCCGAAAGAGTGTGGTGGTAGCTGTCGAGAATCAGGCGAATCGAGTCGATGAGCGTGCCGTCGAGGTCGAACAGCACGGTAGTCAGGCGCGTCATGCGCCTCAACGTAGCGAGTCCGGTGCCGAACGGAAGGCGACTACATGGGTGGCTCGCAGTTCCCAGGTTACCAGCGGTGGCGGTGGCGGCAGCGCCGAGGCCAGCCGCTCCAGGTCGGCATTGGGTGCGGCAGCCAGCGTCGCAGCCACCCGCTCGGTGCCGGCGGTGCGGTTCCGGGAGAGCCACTGTGAGGCTCTGGCCCAGCGCTCGAACCGGGCCGAATCACGCCTCCGGGCCGCGGCACCTGCCAGCAGCCCCAGACGCCGGATCAGGGCGCGTGATGCCTTGCGCTCGTGCCCGGTCGCCACTCCCAGCGCATCGACGCTGGCCCTGGCGAGTGCTCGCGTCAGCAGCTCGTGCTCCATGCAGCTCAGTTCGCTGCCGCTTCCGGATGCCGCTCCAGGAGCGCGCGCTCGGCGCACCGCCGCGGCCAGGGCAGCGACATCCTCCCGAAGGGCTCCGTCCGCTGAAACCCAAACCAGCCTTGCCCCCGCGGCGCGCGACCTTTCACCATCATGGGCATGCAGCTGGAAGGCGGCCAGAACGCCGCTCGGCCCGGAGTCGTGCACCACGCCAAGAAGAGCTTCCGCGTCTCCCACCTCCGCCAGTTGCTCCAGCAGTTCGGGCCATTCCACCAGTTCCTGGTTGAGGAGCTGGGCCCGAGCCGGGAGCGATGACTTGCGGGCGAGGATGGACAGCTGGCCCAGTCGCCGCTCGATGATTCTCGGTGGCAGGAACCTTACGACCTCCGCCACCTCGTGAGCCGCGCCATGGCGAATGGCTCGGCCCTCGCGCTGCTCCATTCTCGCGGGTGTCCATGGCAGGTCGTAGTGAATCACCCGTCCGGCACCGTGGAGATCCAGCCCTTCTGCGGACACGTCGCTGGTGACGAGCACCCGGGGCGCGCGCTCGTGTACCGGGCCCGGGCGGAACAGCCCCAGCACGGTGTCGCGGTCGCAGCGCTCCATCCCGATCCCGGCGTCGTCGCCGGTGCACCACGCCACCCGGTGGCGGCCCAGCCGCCGAGCCAGGTAATGCACCGTTGCCCGGGCGGTGGTGAAGACCAGGGTCCTCCGGCCGTCCTGCAGCAGCGCGCCCAGCCGCTCGACGCGGGGATCACGCAGGTTGCCCGCGCGCCTGGCCCATTCGACCAGCTGGTCCAGGTGACCAAGGTCGGCCAGCGGGAGCTGGATCGACTCGCCTTCATCCGGAACCAGAGGCCACATGACCATCTGCCCATCCACGCCGGCCCAGTGCCGGAGTGCGGCGCGCGACAGCGACCGGCCGGCCTCGCCCGCGTCCCGGGCGGACTCGAGCAGGGCTCGGTAGCGGATGAGCGCAGCGAGCAGCGCGGCCGGGCTGGATGCTGCTGAACGGACCAGCACCCCGCGCACCAGGCCCGCCACCGTTCCTTCGGCATCGAGCGCCAGCTGGTCGATGCCCCCGAGCATTCGCCGCATGGACCTCGAGCATGCCGGCCGCTCCTGCCACTCTTCCCGCCGGGGCAACGACCAGTGCCCCGGCGAGCGCAGCACCACTCGGCATATCGCGTCGGGAAGCGACTCGAGCGCCGCGAGGGCCGAGAGCGAGGGCACGCCCCACGGTGCCAGCACATCATCCGAAAGAACCAGCCGCAGCTGGTGGACGATGTCGGCAAGCCGGTTGACTGCCGGGGTTGCTGTGAGGAGCAGGGCGGGGCGGCCCACCAGCCAGCGCGCGGCGTGGTCGTAGCGGCGGGTGGACTGGTTCCGGAACCGGTGGCTCTCGTCGATGACTATGAGCCCGTCCGGCGATGGCAGGGTCCCGCGGCTCGCGGCTTCGTGGGTCGCAATCCGGATGCGCACACCGAGCCGGGCGGCGGTCCGTTCCCATTGCGTGGCGACTGCGGCGGGCACCAGGCAGGAGGCGCGCCCTCCGAAACCTGCCAGCGCTGCGGCCAGCGCGATCCAGGTCTTGCCCGTGCCTGGTGGCTCCGCGACCAGCGCGCCGCCGTGGAGTTCCATCGCTGCCAGCGCGCGCCGGCAGCAGCGCACCTGGTCGGCGCGGAGCCATGCGGGGAGTGCCGCCCCTGACTCGGGCATCCGCGCATCCGCCGCCATGGCGCCGACCACGTCGCGAGGATCCGCTGAGCTTCTGCCCGTAGCTGTGCGGCTGGGCTGGGCCAGTTCGGCCAGCGCTTCCGCAACCAGCCTGGGCACCGGCTCACTCCAGCGAGGCCAGCCTGGGGCGGTCACTCTGCGCCAGTCCCAGGAACCCGCCGGCTATCCGCGCCAGCGACTCCATGTCTTCATCGCCGTCAGCGGCCGCCAGTGCCAGGTCCCGCAAGGCATCACTCTCCAGCACTCCATGGGGCAGCGGCAACTGCTCGACGACGCTCGCCGTATGCCGACGATACCCGCCCGAGGCCGGCGCCGCCGCAGCAGCTGCCAGCGCCCTTACTGGCGGCGCATTGAGCCACGCCGACAGAGCATTGGCCTGGTCCGCGCTCGAGGCCGAGAGCACATAGCAGGTGTTCAGCGGGACATGATCCGAAGTGGCGCCTGTCAGTGCGGCCGCGGTGAGAGTCCGGGACACGTCGGCCCAGATGACGCGCCACGCATCGAGTGCTCCCCGCACCCGAAACAGGGTCCAGGGTACCCCCGGCCTCGCGTCGCTTCGGCTTCTGAGTTGCACCTCGTGGCGAGCGATCCAGGCGCCCGCCCGCGGCGGGAGCGCCGGGAGCGGCTCGCCGTGCCTGTCGTGGGTCCACAGCAGCTGGTGCCGGCTCGAGACCCGGAAGGGTCGCACGTCCCGGCCTCGCACGGCGGGCCGGAGAAGTTCTGCTTCTACATCGTCGGGATCGAGGAACACATGGTCGGCGCCGGTCTTGACGCCCAGCCTTGGGCGGAGCGTGTCCCCCAGGCGTGGATGCGCTGCTCGCAGCTCCGCCATCAGCTCCGCGACGCCGCTCGCTTCGAGTACCCACGCGCCGGCGCCGAGCGATTGCTGCGCCACGGAAGCGGCACCAGGGCCTGGCGCGATCCGCACCTCAGCGTCCGGCTCGGCCACCCGCTTGGATGCCACCAGCATCATCGGATATACGGTGGCGCCGAATTTTGCCGCGGCATCGGGCGCGATCGGCGCCGCAGTGCGCAAGGTGTACCCCGACGTGAGTGCGCCGCGCATTACCGAGGCATAACCTGCGGTCGCAAGCTTCTCCGGCACCAGCAGCGCGATGGTGCCACCAGGCGCGGCCAGCTCAGAGGCGCGCTCGATGAACGCAACGGCGAGGTCGGGCTGGTGCTGGTAACCACGGCCGCCCGAGGTGCGCCACCATCTGAACCGCCGTGAAAGTCTCTCGCGCTCGACTGGATCGATGGCCTCGGCCCGCACCCAGGGAGGGTTGCCCGCCACAAGGTCAAAGCCGCCGCTGGCCATGACATCCCCAAACTGCGCCGCGGCACTGAACCAGGGCAGCCGGCCCTCGCGCTTCAGCTCGCGCCCCGCCTTCCGCAAATCGCGCAGGGCTCGGCGCAGCTCGGCCAGCTGGTTACGCCCCTCCCGGGACAGTCGGCTCTTCTGGCCGAACAGGTCAGGAGCGCGCGCCGCCCGCAGCAGCGCCCTGATGCGCTGCTCCAGGCGTTCGATTCCTCCCTCCAGCGCCCGCGCCGCCGCCAGCAATTCGCAGCGCCGGAGGTCGCGCACCAGGCTTCGCTTGGTGCTCCCGGTGGCGCGGGCGTAGCGCTGGCGGAGGACTCGGAGCTTCCGGCTTGCGCCCACGTCGGCGACGATCAGCTCAGCCGGCTCTCGCAGTGCGTCGCCCTGCCGAACGCTGGCGTCGAGATTGGGGAGCGGTTCCACCAGCTGAGGCTCGGTGGGCTCGTCTCCCGCGGCCACCGCCAGCCAGAGGCGGAGTTCGGTGAGCCGTATGGCCATCGGGTCGAGGTCCACGCCGAAGATCTGGCTGGACAGGACTTCCCGCCTGAGCTTGTGCGGCGGGGCATCAGGTGTGGCGCGCAGCTGGGTGATCCGTTCCAGCGCGACCAGCAGGAAGGCCCCCGAACCACACGCGGGATCCAGCACCCGAAGTTGCCGAATCGCCTCCTGGACCCGCGAGTCGCGACCGGGCACGCCGCGAACTTGCACCTCGCCGCGCGCGAGTTCTTCGGCCGCGGCGTTCCACGACATGCCGAGCCGTTCGGCGACAATGGCGGTCAGTCCTTCATCCAGTGTCTGGCGCACGAGGCCTGCTGGAGTGTAGAAGGCGCCCGCCTCCTTCCGGCGTTCCGTGGCCATGACCCGCTCGAACACATGCCCCAGCATGTCCGGCGCAATCGCGTGCCCGCCC
The DNA here is from genome assembly GCA_946479805.1 of uncultured Gemmatimonadota bacterium. The sequence goes on from CAMLHP010000007.1 coordinate 16,346, forward strand.
GATTCGTCCTCGCTTACCGTGAAGTGGAATCGCTCGAACAGATCATCCACCGCCTCGCACCAGGCGATGTCAGGCACCGTGCACCCGGAAATGCGCTCGAGGGGATGGGCTGTGAAGAGACCACCGTTGAGAAAGGGCAGGTTCCCCAGTGCCCGCGCCCTGCCGATTCGGCTCCGGGCGGGGCACGCCAGTGCGCCGAAGAAGAGCGGCGCCATCACCCAGCGCTGGAGGTTCCTGCCGGCATTTAGCGCGCGATCGACTTCCTCGCGCAGGTAGGCGGGGCGGTGGTCCAGCCAGCCCTTGCTCTGGATGAAGTAGAGGAAGAGCAGCCGGGTGAGCTGGATCAGCGCGAGGGTGCGTCGTTGCTCGCCCCGGGCGCTCGTGTCCATCTGCTGCTCGAAACGCGCCAGGGAATCGCGGAAGCAGCGAAAGAACGTTGTGCCAGCCCCCTGTCCCGCGAGCGCGTCGATCGCGCGCGCGAGCCAGGTGGCAGCAGGTTCTCCCGACGCCAGCCGCAGGCGCTCCAGCGCGATATGTGCGACCCGGTCGGGCGCGCGTGTGTCGATGCCCAGTGCTGCGATGCCGCCGGTAACTGCCAGTGCGATCCGCGGTGTCAGCGACACGGCATCGCGCGACAGCGCGATCGCCACCGCCTGCTGCCCTTCGGCTGCGAGCCGGCGGGCCTCGCGCATCGCGGCTCGCTCGGCCTGGCCTCGGCACTCCACGCCTATCCAGAGAACGTCTCCCAGCCGCCCTGTCAGCGCCGCGGCAACGCTGCCTCTCGGCGGCGATGCCATCGGCTGCCAGAGCGGCACTGCGCCAAGCCAGCCAGCGAGATGCGGAAGGTCAGGGAGCCCTTCGATGGAACGGAGGACTGCGGCGAGTGCCAGCGGCCGGGGCGACGACATGGTCGCCCCATGGTGGCATGCAACCATGAATGTGCGGTAACCGCTTCAGCGCAGTGGGGATCGTTCCAGCGCGGGCTGAGAAAAAGCAACCGCAACCACAGATTGCGCAGATTTCGAACTGCGATTGACGCAGATGGATCCCTCGCCCGGAGTGGTTCGACTGCTCGGGCAGGCCTGGCTGTGTGGTCTTTGTGGGAGTGCCGCAGCCTTCAGTGTCTCGGGGCCAGCTGTGGGCGCAGGGCCACGCCCTCGTTCCCACAAGAACACAATCGGGATCGCTGCCGAAGGCGACGTGGCTGGTTCGCCCGGAGGACAAATCTGCGCCAATTGCGGTTCGAAATCTGTGAAATCTGCGGCTCCGCAGTTCGATGACGGTGGTTCCGCAGTTCAATCCGCCTGGTACACCCGGCCCTTCCACTCCACCCGGCGGCTGCCGCGCCAGGTCGATCGGAGCACGATCCACAGCGCCACCGCCGCACCTGCGGGGTACGCCAGCGCGTACCACGGCGGGATCCGCATGCCGAGCGACACCGCCGCCCAGAAGAGCACCGAAATCGCGGAGGCCAGCAAAGCCGGCTGAATGAAAGCGGGATATGCCAGGCTGGCCACCAGCGCCAGCGGCGGCACCAGCCAGAAGATCATCGCCAGCGACAGCGCCACCGGCACCAGCGCGCGCAGCAGCGGCTCGTCGGGAAACGAGCGCCGGCCGCCGAGATAGATATTCTTGGACCACCCTTCGACCAGGTGCGCCAGCCCGGTGTACATCCGGGTCGTCATGAGGTTCTCGGCGAAGCCGAACCAGACCCGAATGCCGCGTTCAGCGTAGCGCTGCGCCAGCGCGAGGTCTTCCGCTACTTCGCCCCTCACCGTTTCATGGGTCCCGGCTTCGAGGTACGAGGTGCGAGTGGTCAGGATGAACTGCCCATTCGCTATCACGTCGCGGCTTCGCCTGGCGCGGTTGACCACCGCGGGGTGATAACGCGCGCCCAGCAGCAGCCAGACCTGCGGCATGACAGTGCGTTCCCAGAATGTCACGCAGCTGAGGTGAGGCGAGATGGTGACGATACCTGCGCCGGTTGAACCCAGCGCGGCCACCGCATGCGGAATCAGCATCGGGTCGTGGCGGGTATCGGCATCGGTGAAGAGCAGGATCTCGCCTCGTGCCTGGCGCGCGCCCTGGATGCACGCCCACGGCTTGCCGTACCATCCGGCGGGCAGTTCCTCACCCTCGATCACGCGGAGCCGCGGGTCGTCCTGCGCCACTTCCATCGCACGGGCCGCGGTGTCGTCGGTGGAACGGTCGTCCACCACCAGTACTTCCACTGGGCGGTAATTCGTAGCCAGCACCGACTCGATGCACGACCGGATGACCGCGGCTTCATTGCGGGCGGGTACGATGACGGAAACAAGCGCGCCCTCGAGCTGGGGCGGAACGTCCGCCAGCCGAGGGCGCTTGGGATAGAGCCTCAGGAAAAGCAGCCAGGGCGCGAGCCAGGCCGCCCACCACCACTCAGCTGCCAAGGCCGGCAGGATCAGCGGGTGCCGACGAGCTGCTCGAGTTCTGCTTCCAGCAGCCCGAGCTGGCGCTCGACGTCCTCGGCGTCGCTCTTCCCGTCGTCGCCCGGCACTCCGTTGGAACCCATCAGCGTCGCGACCAGAGCGTCGGTGTAACCCACCACCGATGCGGCAACGCCGTAGTCCAGCACCCGGTTGAGCCGCAGCAGGATGGCCATGCCCTGGCGGGCACGCATCGCTGCCACCACCGGCGCGAGATGCCGGGTCATTATGTCACGAAGGTGCAGCAGCTCTTCCACCACCTCGCCCGCGGCCAGGCCCCGCGCGGATGCGGTGCGGCCGTGGTGCTCGGAGGCACGCTGCCAGATGGGCCTTACCTCCCGCCTCAGCGGCCCGGCCTGATGAGCCATGAGGTCAAGAAGCAGGCGGAACTCCCGCTCGACGAGGGAACGCGGTATCGTGCGTGCGGCGGTCAAGCGGTCACCGAGCCGTTCGGTCCACTCCGCTACGATCGCATCGCGAGATTCGACGATCACACGACCAGCGGCGAGCAACGCGGGCTGCGAAGCGCGCACTGCCGTGCTCCTGAACAGGTTGAGTGTCAAATTTAGTCCCGTGCCTTCATGGGGTCAAAGATGATTGTTCGCCCACCCAGGGTCGCCGCCGGAAGCCGGGTAGCGCTGGTAGCGCCCGCCGGACCACTCCTCGAGCGCGATGACCTGCACCGCGCCCAGGCACTGTGCCGCGCTCTCGGATGGGAGCCGGTGCTGGGACGGAGCACTGCGCTGCACGACGCCTGGTTCGCCGGACCCGACGACGCTCGGCTGGCCGACCTCAACTGGGCCCTGACCGATCCCGCCATTCATGCGGTCTGGTGCATTCGGGGCGGCTACGGAGTCACCCGCATCCTCGATCGGGTCGACTACGAGGGCAGCCGGGGCCAGCCCAGGCCGGTCCTGGGGTACTCCGACATCACCGCGCTGCTGCTCGCGCTGTATCGCCATGCTGGCTGCGTCACGTTTCACGCACCGGTGGCGCGCCGGGAGCTCCGGCCCTTCTCCCGCAGCCATCTCGAGCGAGTGGTCGTGTCAGCCGCCGCGGCCGGGCAGCTGGGCCTGCCCGAGCCGCCAGCAGCCGTGCTGGTGCCGGAGCAGGGACGGGTATCCACCCTGGTTGGTGGTCGCGCCGAGGGCACGCTGGTGGGAGGAAACCTGTCGCTGCTGCAGTGCCTGATCGGGACCGACTACATGCCGTCGCTGGACGGAGCGCTGTTGTTCCTCGAAGATGTGGGAGAGGATACTTACCGGATTGACCGCATGTTCTCCCACCTCAGGCTGGCCGGCGTGCTGGAGCGGCTGGCAGGCGTCATCATCGGCCGCTTCACCGAAATGCGCACCCGGGGCGCCGATGGCGCCGCCGGGCTCGACCAGGTCCTCTCACATTACCTCGAACCGTTGCGCATTCCAGTCGCCTTCGGGTTTCCCATCGGCCATCTCGACGACCAGTGGACCATGCCCATCGGCGTGCGCGCGAGGCTCGATGCGGACGCCGGCACCGTGGAGCTGCTGGAGCCGGCCGTCTCCTGATTCATCGCGCCTCGGCGCGCTCGACCGCGACCGCCGTACGCGCCACCCGCTCGATCCAGCGCGAGAGCTGGGGCAACGGCGCCAGCGGCTCGGCGTGATAACGAAGCGGCAGGCCCGCCAGGTCGTTGGGGATCTTTGTCCGCGTGATCAACCCGGACGAGATCATCACTGGCAGCGCCACGACTGAATCGCCCGAGCGCTCCGCCATCGCCAGCACGCTGTCACGCATGGCGGCAACTGCCTGGGCCCGCACCTCCGCCGGGGCATCGTCCCGAAGCAGGCCCACGTGCAGTTCCTTGCCGGTGGCGGTGCGCAGTTCCTCGCTCACCGATCCAATGTCCTTGAGCCATTCCACTGCGTCGGCTGGATCGTTGGGGCCATGCGCCACCAGCAGCAGCGGACGTGACCGATCGTCCTCCGTCATCTCGCGCCACCGGGCCGACAGCGCCGCAGCCAGCTCGGGCGCGTCATCCAGCGCAGGCGTCACCCGCATCGGAACCGGAGCCGCGATGTGGGTACCGTGGTCATGCTTCTCCATTTCCGGCGGCAGTGACGGCAGCTCGCCCGCATAGAAGCGGATCTGGCGATAATGCGACCCGTGGCTCGACACCATCAGGGGAACTACGGTGATGTCCTTCGCGCCCTCTCCAACCAGCCGGGCGACCCCCTCGTTCCAACCCAGCGAGTCCGCCTCGGATCCCATCAGGAAGGCGAGCGCCACTGGTCCGTTCCAGTTGACGTTCCCGACCGTCTCTCGCACCCGGTCGTTCCAGCCCTTGTTGGCTCCGTGCGCCACGACCAGCAGCCCGCTCTGGGCCTCGAGCGCGGCGGGCGCCGCAGCGAGCGCCGCCGCCAGCAACCAGCGAGCTACCATCCGAACCCCCAGGTCAGGCCGGCGAAGAGCCGGCGGCCAAGAAACGTGGCCGCACCTTCGGGCCGGGTATCGAGCAGATTGTCGGCACCCACGGTCAGCCGCAGGTCGGAAGGCAGGCTTATGCCACCGGACAGGTTGAGCCGGGCGTAGTCGGCCTGCTCCTCGGTCCCGGTGGAAGTCCGGCGCAGGGGAACCGCGCCGGTGTAGACCACCTCACCGGTGACGTTCACCGGACCTGGAAGCACCGTGACCGATGCCCGGCTGGTGTTCGCCGCCTGGCCCAGAAGGGGTTCGCCGGTGGACTCGTCCTCGGTGGAGAGCCACGCATGCGATGCGCGAGCGATCAGGATGCCGCGCGACACGGTCACCCCGCCCTCGACGCCCGCGGTGCGGGCCGAGCTCACGTTCTGGTAGCGGAAGGTGCTGGTGGCGGGATCCACCAGCTCGGTCTCGATGAAGTTGTCGAGCCAGTTGTGAAAGCCGCGCAGGTACACCCGGGTGCCGCCGGCGGACCGCCCGATTTCCGCGCTGGCATTCCAGGAGTGTTCGGCGTCCAGGTCGGCATTGCCCAGCACGGTGTAGGTGAAGCCGCCCTGGGAGTTGGTGAAGTTGGTGTACTGCTCCTTGAACGAGGGCGCCCGGAACCCGCGTGCGCCTGCCAGCTTGAAGTACCCACCCGCCGGCAGCGACGCGACCAGTCCGACACGGGGCGCCACATCGGTGCCCCAGCGCTCGCCGCTGGTGAGCCGGACTCCGGTCGAGGCCCGGAGCCCGCTCGTCAGCGCCCAGTCACCGCTCGCGAACGCGGCGCCGGTCCAGGCTGCGCGCGAGCCGCCATCAATGCGCTCGCTCTCCAGCCATTCGCGCTCTCCCTTCACACCGACGAGCCAGCGGTGCGCTCCGGCAACGCCCCGCCGGATGATCTCGGCATCCAGCAATCGCTGCCGGTCCCACTCGGCGGCGCCATCCGCACGCACTCCCGTGGCCGAACTTATGAACCGGTGGTCATAGAGGCTGCCATGGAGCCGCACTTCGGTGCGGCCCGCGGCGTCGAGCGTTGTGGCCACCAGGCCATCGAGCTGCCAGTTGTCGTTGAAGCTGGTTGACGGACTGGAAGTAGCAGAAGAGCGATATGACTGCTGGTCGATGATCCCAAGCACCCGCGCGTCCAGCGAGCCACTACCCAGCGGCTTCGACATTCGCGCCATGCCATCCCAGCGGCCGGCCGCGCCAATGGTGGTCGCGCCGGCGCCTGGAGCCAGGTCAACCGTGCGGCGGCCGGCGTCGAGCGAGAGCCCGGTGCTGCCAAAGCGGCCGCTGATCCGGCCACGCCCGTCCAGCTGGCCTTCGGAACCGATCTGGCTCGAGAGTTCGGCACGCCGCGAGAAGTCATCCCGGGTGAGCAGGTTCACAACCCCGCCCAGGGCCGAGGAACCATAGAGCGTACTCTGCGGACCTTCCACTATCTCGATCCGTTCGAGCTGCGAAGGACTCACCCGGCTCAGGTCGAACTCACCGCCGATTCGGCCTGCCAGTGGCGAACCGTCGAGCAGGATCAGCACCCGCTCGGAGCCAAGTCCCTGCAGCGCGACACCCGCGCCAGAGCCGACCACGGGGTCGAACTGAATTCCCGGCACATCGCGCAGTACGGTTGTAACGTCTGGAGCTGCGCGACGCTCGAGTTCGGCCCTGGTCACTGTCCGAACGGCGGCCGCGGCGTCGCTCGAGCGGCTGGGATGGCGCTCTGCGGTGACGTTCATGTCATCGAGCCGGTAGGCCCGAAGCGTATCGGCGGAATCCTGGGCAGCGAGCGGCATTGCGGCGAGCAAGAAGGCGAGGGCAGCGAAGGCTGCAACTTTCATGGAAGTTGTTGACCGGGTTATGGTTAATCAGGGTATGAGAACTAGTTGAGAATGGTTATCATTAGATACCAGAACAATATTATCGTATTTGCCTGAAGCCACAAGCCGCGAGTCACGAGTCGCGAGTCGCGAGACTTGTTGCTCGCGATTCGGCCTTGTGACTTGAGACTTGTGACTTGTGACTCGCGACTTGAGACTTCGATCATGGCCACTTCCCGACTCACCCAGCACACCATCTCCGGAGCGCTCGGCGAACTGTTTATCGACGTGCGGTCGGCCGGTGATGGCGGCGCGCGACCGGCCGTCATCGGCGTACACGGCTTCAAGGGCTTCAAGGATTGGGGTTTCTGGCCGCCCCTCGCCGAGCGTGCGGCGCGGGCGGGATTCACTGCCGTGACATTCAACCTGAGTGGAAGTGGGGTGGATGCCGCAGGACAGCCGACCCTGGGCGAACGCTTTTCCCGCGACACTTACTCGCGCCAGCTGCACGACATCCGCGCAGTCATCGCCGCGCTCCATGCCGGCGAGCTGGACGTCGCTGCGCCCGCGACGGTGGCGCTGGTGGGTCATTCGCGGGGCGGTGGCATGGCCATCCTGGCCGCCGAGTCGGACCCGCGCGTCAAGGCGCTGGTCACGTGGGCCGCGATTGCCGACGCTGATCGCTGGAGCCAGGCGACCCGCAAGGCCTGGCGCGAACGGGGGCACCTCGACATCGAGAACAGCCGCACGGGTCAGGTGCTGCCACTGGGAACCGACATCCTCGACGACGTCGAGGCCAACCAGGCCGCTCTGGACATCACGGCAGCCGCGGCTCGCCTCGCGATTCCCTGGCTCATAGTGCATGGCGAAGACGACGAGTCGGTACCGGTTGCCGATGCCGGTCGCCTCTCGGCCGCGAATCCGGGTGCCAAGTCGCTGATCGTACCCGGCACCGGGCACACCTTCGGAGCGGCCCATCCCTGGAAGCCCGCGCCTGTTGCGGAGCTCGTGATGGCAGAGTCGCTGCGCTTCCTGATGAAGCACCTGTCGTGACCGAATCGATCGAGGCCCGCATCGCGGCAGGCTTGCGGCAGAGGCAGGGCCGCGAGGCGACGGGAGACCGGCTCATCTGGGCGGCAGTTGCGATCATCATCGCGCCCGATCCGGAGTCGCTGCTTCTTATCCGCCGGGCCGAACGGGACGGCGATCCCTGGTCGGGGCAGATGGCCCTGCCAGGCGGTCGCCGCGACCGGCGTGACACGGACCTCGAACACACCGCTCGCCGCGAGACCATGGAAGAGGTGGGGATCTCGCTGGCACCCGCCAGCGCACTCGGCGCGCTGGACGACTTCGCGCCCAGCACGCCGGTGCTGCCGCCGGTCGCGGTGCGGCCGTTCGTCTTCCACCTCGACCACCGACCGTCGCTCACGCTGAGCGATGAGGTGGATACCGCCAACTGGGTCTCGCTGGAGGAGCTCCACGATTCTGGCAACTACTATGACACGACGGTGATGGCGCGGGGGACCGAGTTCGTCCGGCCGGCGTACCACCTCGCATGCGGCGTCGTGTGGGGGCTGACCGAGCGGTTGCTCACCCAGTTCGTCGAACTGCTGGGGCATTAACCACGGAGTCACGGAGTTCACGGAGGACTGCTTCTTGTTGTGGGTGCCACTCCCGCGCACCGTCGCCCGAAGGCACTCCCACAAGACAACAGCTGGATTTCCCTGTGCGACTCAGTGTCCTCCGTGGCTCCGTGGTTAATGCCCAGCCTGCCCCTTGCGCGATATCGAGATCTTGTTAAGTTAGGCAAGCCTAATTTCCAAATGAGGCACCAGGTGACCGCCGTTTCTGACACGCTCACAAGGTCCGTAGAAGACTACCTGAAAGCCATTTACCGGCTATCGGGCTCCGATCGCCCTGCTTCCACCAGCGAGATCGCCCAGCACCTGGCCCTGGCTCCGGCCTCTGTCAGCGGGATGGTCAAGCGCTTGTCGGAGCAGGGCTTGCTTGAGCATGAGCGCTATCGCGGGGTCCAGCTGACGCCTGAGGGCAGGCGGGTGGCGCTCCGAATGCTTCGCCGGCACCGGCTCATCGAGAGCTTCCTCGTCGCCAAGCTGGGGTATTCCTGGGACGAGGTGCACGACGAGGCCGAGCGGCTGGAGCACGCCGTGTCCGACGACCTTGTCGAACGCATGGCGGAGGCACTGGGCGACCCCCGCGTCGATCCTCACGGCGACCCGATACCCTCGGCCGACGGCAGCATGCCCGAGACCGACGTCATCTCTCTGCCCGAAGTCGAGCCCGGCCATTCGGCCCGGATTCATCGGGTCAGCAGCCGCGAGCCCGACTTCCTCCGCCACCTCGCCGAGCTGGGCCTGGTGCCCGGCGCTCACGTCACGTTGCGAGATCGCCGCCCATTTCTCGGCCCCATCACGCTGGAAACCGACAGTGCGACCCACGTGGTGGGACACGAACTGGCGGCGGCGCTGCTCTGCACGGTGGAGGACGCATGAGCAGCGAGCGATTCCCCCGGCTCGCCGAGCTTGCGCGCGCCCGCCTGTCGCGGCGGGGACTGCTGGGTGCCGCAGCGCTCGGCGGGATGGGCCTTGCCACCGGCAGCGCCGCCGTCGCGCTCCAGGGACCCGGCGCCCGGCCTGGTGAGCAGTCCGACTCCTCGCCGATGCACCACTCGATGGCCAGCGTGGGCGACATCGCCGCGGGCGGGTTTGATCCCACCGCCTACCTGAGTGATTTCGACTACGGAAAAGTCTCGACCCTCCCCACCGGACAGACCCTCCGCGAGTACTACATCGTGGCTGAGGACCGTGAGATCGAGGTGGCACCCGGTGTGTTCTTCCCGGCCTGGACCTACAACGGCCAGGTCCCTGGCCCCACGCTGCGCGCCACCGAGGGAGACCGGGTCCGGGTGCACTTCACCAACAAGGGCCTCCATCCGCACACGATCCATTTTCACGGGATACACGGCGCAACCGCCGATGGCGCGTTCGAGCAGGTCTCGCCCGGCGCAACCTACACCTATGACTTTGACGCCGAGCCGTTCGGGTTGCAGCTCTATCACTGCCACGCGGTGCCGCTCAAGAAGCACATCCACAAGGGACTCTACGGGGCGTTCATCATCGACCCGAAGCAGGGGAGGCCGCCGGCGCGCGAGCTGGTGATGGTGATGAATGCGTTCGACACCAACTTCGATGACGAGAACGAGGTGTACGCGGTCAACACCGTGGCGTTTCACTACCAGAAGCACCCCATCCGCATCAGGCAGCACGAGCTGGTGCGGGTCTACCTTGGCAACCTCACCGAGTTCGACCTGGTCAATTCGCTCCACATCCACGGCAACTTCTTCAAGCTGTTCCGGACCGGCACCGACCTCGACCGGTTCGAGTGGACCGACGTTGTGACGATGGGGCAGGGGGAACGGGCGGTGCTCGAGTTCTCCTACAAGCACACCGGGCCGTTCATGTTCCACGCCCACCAGAGCGAATTCGCCGAGCTGGGCTGGATGGGGATCTTCCAGGTGGAGCCGGCGCTCAATGCATGACACCACTGCTGACCGGGCCACTGCCGGCTGGGGCGAGCGGGTGCCGCTATGGCTCAGGGCCGTGCTGCCACTTGCGCTGCTGGCAATGGTGGTTCTCGCGGTCATCCGCTTCGGGCCTGCCAGCCTCGCGCGTGACGCCTTCCCGCCGGTGGAAGAGCTCACCATCCAGCGGCTCGCATTTCCCCAGCCAGGCCTGATCCGCGCCAGCGTGGTGAACGGTGGCCCAGAGCCTGTCACCATCGCACAGGTGATGGTGGACCAGGCGTACTGGGTCCACAATCTCAACGGTCCCCGGACGCTCGAGCGCCTGGCGCGGCGCGACATAACCCTCCGTTACCCATGGGTTGCGGGCGAGCCGGTCACGCTCACGCTGGTCACCAGCACCGGGCTCACCTTCAGCCACGTGACTGATGTAGCAGTGCGGACGCCCACACCCGATGCCCGCTACCTGCTCACGTTCGCGCTCATCGGCATCTACGTGGGCGTGATCCCTGTCTTCATCGGTCTCCTGTGGCTCCCCTTCCTCAGGGGCATCGACAGGAAGTGGGTGGACTTCTTCCTGGCTCTCACTATCGGGCTGCTGGTGTTCCTGGGAGTCGATGCGCTGGCTGAGTCGCTGGAAACCGCGGCGCTGGTGCCCAGCGCGTTTCAGGGGATATCGCTGGCGCTGTTGGGATTTGTCGGTGCACCGCTAATCATCAACGCCATCGGCAAGCTCAGGCACAGCGGCGGCCAGCGCACGCCGCTATACGTCGCCACGCTCGTCGCGCTCGGCATCGGGCTCCACAACCTGGGTGAGGGACTGGCGATCGGCACCGCGTACGCCTCCGGTGCGGTCGCGCTCGGTGCGTTTCTCGTGATCGGCTTCCTGCTGCACAACACCACCGAGGGCCTCGGCATAGTCGCACCGCTGGGCCGGGAACGGCCCACGCTCACCCAGCTGATGCTGCTGGGGCTGCTGGCGGGTGCGCCGACGATCATCGGCGCGTGGATCGGTGGCTTCAGTTACTCGCCGGCACTGACGACGCTCTTCTTTGCCCTGGGTGCCGGCGCGGTGGCCCAGGTAGTGTGGGAATTGTGGAAGATGTTCCGGAAGCGCGAACCGGGCGAAGGCCTGTTCTCACCGCTCAACACACTCGGTCTCCTGCTGGGAATGGTCATCATGTATGCCACCGGAATTCTCGTACCCGCATGACCTGCAACTGCGTGAACGGGAACTGTCGCTTCTCCCGCTCACGCTGTTGATGCTGACGCCGGTCATCGGTGTAGCGCAGGAGGGCATGGTTGTACGCGACAACAGTTTCTTGATCGAAGAGGCCTACAACCAGGAAGCCGGCGTGGTCCAGCACGTCTCGACTTTCCAGAGGGTGGGGGGTGACAACTGGGCCTACTCGTTCACCCAGGAATGGCCCCTGGGCGGGATCCGGCACCAGCTGAGCTGGTCGCTCGGCCTGCTCGACGCCACTGATGGTGTCGGCCTGGGTGATGGCGCGGTCAACTACCGCTACCAGCTTGTGGGAGCGGATGGTAGCCGCACGAGTGTTGCACCGCGAATCAGCGTCCTGCTGCCGACCGGTTCGTGGGAACGGGGTCGCGGCAGGGGCTCCGCGGGCGTGCAGTTCAACCTGCCGGTGAGCGTGGACGTGGCGCCGGCCATCGTGATCCACGGCAACGTGGGTTCGACCCTCGTTCCCTCGGCCAGGGGAGTCGGCCTGGTTCGCGCATTCGCGGCTGACCTGCATGCCGGCGGCAGCATCGTTTACCTGATGCAACCGTGGGTCAACCTTATGCTCGAGGCCCTATGGCTGGATGAGGCGGTGGTGGTCGCCGAGGGCGAGATCGAACGTGCCAGCACCACGCTCATCAACCCGGGCGTGCGCCTTGCCTTCAACGCCGGCACCACCCAGCTGGTGCCGGGCATTGCGTGGACCATCGACACCGATGGCGATGACGGGCTGTTCCTCTACCTCAGCGTCGAACACGGGTTCTGACTCGCGCTACCGGCCTTCGCATTGAACACGAACAAGGATACCACGGAGGCACGGAGTTCACGGGGTCACGCAGTGGAATCCGCTGTCGTTTTTGTGGGTGTGCGGGACGGTACGTTGCTTCGGGGTGGCACCCACAACAATTGCCCTTCTCCATGGCTTTTCTCCGTGTCCTCCGTGTCTCTGTGGTTAATCTCTTCGTGCCTGTCGTACCCTTCGTGCCTTGCTGGTGAATACCCAAGCCAGGTTTGCCCTCCCAAGCCAGCGCCGTATCTTTTTCAGTTCTACCACAACAGGATGTTCGCTCATGTTGACGCGCCATTGGTGGGCTCTGCTCGCAGCAGGCCTCTTCGTCCTGGCGCCCATGGCGCCGGTCCTCGCCCAGGGGCCGTCGGCCCCGGCGCTCACCGAAGTCACCACGGTCGAGGGGATCACCGAGTACAGCCTGCCCAACGGCCTCCGTGTGCTGCTCTTCCCGGATGCCTCCAAGCCGACCACCACGGTCAACATCACGTACCTGGTCGGTTCCCGGCACGAGTCCTATGGCGAGACCGGCATGGCGCACCTGCTCGAGCATCTGGTGTTCAAGGGTACGCCCAGGCACCCTGACATCCCGGCCGAGCTGACCGGGCACGGCGCCTCTCCCAACGGCACCACCTGGACCGACCGCACCAATTACTTCGAGACCTTCGCCGCGACGCCGGAGAACCTCGAGTGGGCGCTGGACCTCGAGGCCGACCGGATGGTCAACAGCTTCATCTCGAAGGATGACCTCGCCAGCGAGTTCACCGTGGTCCGGAACGAATTCGAATCGGGAGAGAACGATCCCTTCGGCGTGCTGCTTGAACGGGTCATGTCCACCGCGTATCTCTGGCACAACTACGGCAACTCCACGATAGGTGCCCGGAGCGACATCGAGCAGGTGCCCATCGAGCGGCTGCAGGCGTTCTACCGGCGCTACTACCAGCCCGACAACGCCGTCCTGGTGGTGGCTGGCAAGTTCGAGCTCGACGCCACCAGGCGGCTGGTCGCAGAGAAGTTCGGCGCCATCCCGCGTCCGGAGCGGGCCGGCGACATGCTGCTGTGGCCCACCTACACCGACGAACCCACCCAGGACGGCGAACGCAGTGTCACTCTTCGCCGGGTGGGCGATGAGCAGGTGGCGCTTGCCGCGTATCACGTGCCGGCCGGCACCCACGCCGATTTTGCGGCGGTGCAGGTGCTCGCCGGGGTGCTGGGTAACGCTCCGTCAGGCCGGCTGTACGAAGCGCTGGTGCGTACCCGACAGGCGGCGTCGGTCGGGTCGTTCTCGTGGCAGTTCCGCGAGCCGGGGCTGCTGATGGCATTTGCCAGGCTGCGGGCCGAGGACTCGCTCGCGGTGGCCGAGGAGACCATGCGCCGGACCATCGCCGAGGTTGTCGCGCGTCCGCCCACCGAGGAGGAAGTCGACCGCGCGAAGAACGTCCAGCTCAAGAACTTCGAGCTCATCCTCAACGATCCCCAGCGCGCCGGGCTCAATCTCTCTGAATGGGCCGCTCTGGGTGACTGGCGGATGATGTTCCTGCACCGCGACCGGGTGCGTGCGGTGACGGCCGAGGACGTGGCCCGGGTGGCTGCGGCCTATCTCCGGCCCAGCAACCTGACCTTCGGCCGGTTCGTCCCCGAAAAGCAGCCGCTTCGCGCCGAGATCCCCCCGCCGCCGGACGTGGCGATGCTGGTCAAGGACTACAAGGGTGACACCGCCCGTGTGGTGGGCGAGGAGTTTGATCCGTCACCTGCCAACATCGAGAGCCGCACCACCCGGACCACAATTGCCGGTGGCGCCGAGCTGGCCCTGCTTCCCAAGCGGACCCGGGCGCAGCGGCTCAACGTGGCGCTGAATCTCCGGTTCGGCTCACTCGCGTCGCTCAAGGGAAGGGCCACCGAGGGCTCGCTGGCTGGTTCCATGCTGATGCGTGGTACCCGCAGCATGAGCCGGCAGCAGATCAAGGATGAGTTCGACCGGCTCAACGCCCAGGTCAACATCGGGGGTGGGGCCAGCAGTGCCTTTGTCCGGATCGAGGCCCAGCGCCCCAACCTGCCGGCGGTACTTCGGCTGGTGGGCCAGGTGCTGAGGGAACCGTCCTTCGACGAGCGCGAATTCGCGGAGCTGAAGCAGGAGCGCCTGGCCCAGGTGGAGCAGGGGAAGTCTGAGCCGCAGGTCCTGGCATCGCAGGCCTTCTTCCGCCAGTTGCGGCCGTATCCTGCGGACGACCCCCGTGCGCAGCTCACGGTCGAGGAGCAGGTCGCGGCGCTCAACGCCGTCACTCTGGACGGCGTGCGCGACTTCTACCAGGATTTCTACGGCGCGGATCACGCGCAGGCGGCGGTGGTGGGAGACTTCGACCCCGCCGAAGTCGAAGCGCTGCTGGCGTCGTTCCTCGGGGGCTGGAAGAGCCGGACGCCATATGAGAGGATCCCCGACGAGTACCGGCCGGTGGACTCGACCACGATCGTGATCGAGACGCCGGACAAGGCCAACGCCATGTTCTTCAGCGGCACCACTCTGAACATGCGGGACGACGACGCTGACTGGCCGGCCATGGTGATCGGCGACTACATGCTGGGAGGCGGGTTCCTCAACAGCCGGCTCGCCACCAGAATCCGGCAGCAGGACGGGCTGAGCTATGGCGTCGGCTCGTTCGCCAGCGCGTCATCACAGGATGAAAGCGGATTCTGGCTCTCGTACGCGATCTACGCTCCCGAGAACGCCGAAAAGCTCACGGCGGCGTTCGGGGAGGAGATAGCGCGGGTAAGGCAGGATGGCTTCACCGCCGAGGAACTGGACGCGGCCCGAACCGGGTGGCTCCAGTCGCAGGACGTCTCGCGATCCCAGGACGGCTCGCTTGCCAATTTGCTGGCTACGGGGCTTTACCTTGACCGGACCCTGCAGTACAACGCCGACCTTGAGTCGCGCATGAGGACGCTGACTCCCGGCCAGGTGAATGAAGTGATGCAAACCCATCTGGACCCGGCACATTTTGCGACGGTCCGGGCGGGGGATTTCAACAAGCAGGAGGCACCGCTGCAGCCATAGTCACGAGTCACGAGTCACGAGTCTCGAGACTTGTGACTCGTGACTTGTGACTTGCGACTTGCGACTCGTGACTTGTGACTTGCGACTTGTGACTCCAGTATTGAACCAGCCGCCAATTCCCGGCGGATGAACGCAACGGAGGCAGCAAACCGATGAAGCGATTTTCACTGGCCCTGCTCGCGGGGCTTGCCGTGGCGGTAGTTGCATGCGACGACGGCGCCGGGCCGGGTGACGGCGCCTGTGAAGCCGTGACTCCTCTCAGCATCGACGAGGCCGGCACTCCTCCCAACATCGCCTGGACGCCGGCATGCGGTGTGGCGCGAGTGGAAGTAACTCGGCTCGATAACGACGCCGGAGGGCCCAACACCGATGAGACCGTGTGGCGGGTGCAGGCAGCCACCAACATCATCAATCCGACAATCCAGTACGGCGTGGTGCCGGCCGGGGCGACGGAAATGATTCCCGACGCGACCCTGGTCTCGGGTGAACAGTATCGGGTGGCTATCTATGTCTTCGATTCGCCAACCGGTGACTTCTTCCTGCAGGCCTCGGCCACTTTCACCAGGCCCTGAATGCGGTAGAGGAGGTTGAAGAGGTAGAAGAGGTGGAAGAGGTGGAGGGGGGTATGTACCCTCTTCTACCTCCTCTACCTCCTCTACCTCTTCCGCCTCTTCTACCGGTTTCCGCAACGTAAGCCGTATATTCGTCG
>CAMLHP010000008.1 GCA_946479805.1 uncultured Gemmatimonadota bacterium
GCAGCAATCCCAGCGTCACGCCGGAGTAGCCAGGGTGGTTGATGCTCCCCTGCCCCTCCACCAGCACGACGTCGGCATCCCTGGCGCCCTCGAGCGTCAGCTGCTCCGCCGCACCGGCAATGAAGTCCGCCACCACCGCGTCCACTGCGATGCCCCAGCCCTCGATCATGATGCCAGTCTGGCCGGTGGCCGCGAACCGGGTGCGGACGCCCCGCTCATTGAGCTGGTTCACCAGCTGGAGCTGGGCCGTCATCTTGCCGACGTTGCAGTCGGTTCCCACCGCGAGCACCCTGAACGCCTCGGTGGCCTTGGCAGCGCCGCTGGCGATGGGCAGGTTGGCCGGGGGCCGCCGAAGGTCGAGCAGCTTCCGCCCATTGGCCCGGGCGCGCTCGGCCAGGAGTGGATCGTCCGACATGAAGGTGTGAAGCCCACTCCAGAGGTCGCAGCCGGCATCCAGCGCCTCGGCCAGCCACCGACGCCATTCCTCCGGCAGCCGCCCGCCCTGGGGCGCGATCCCAACCAGCACCTCGGTCGGCTTTCGCTGCAGGCCTTCTGCCATGCTCGCCACCACCGGAGTGTCACCCCCGAACCCGAGCACGTCCTGCACGGTGCGTCCGGCCTGCTGGCGATCCAGCACCGCCACGACCTGCTCGGGACGGTAGCGGATGACGGAATTGGCGGTCTTCGAAGTCATGGGGCCGAAGTCGCCGTCGGCCAGAATGAGAAACCGGGCTTCAGACATGTGGATGGCGGCGTAGGGCGTAGGGCATAGGGCGTACGGGGTTTGAGAGCGAGCACAAATGTAGCGGGTAGAGCAAGTGGGGAGCAGGCTGGACGCCCACTCCCCACCTCGCCTCGCCATATGCCCTAAGCCTTATGCCCTACGCCTTGTCCTGGTCGTCTTCCACCAGCTCGGCGTCGTGGATGGTCTCGGCGCCCTTGCCCAGTCGCTTGGCGTCGCCGCTCGAGCCGGCGCCGAGCATGCCCATCTTGGCCTTGAGCTCGAGCAGCTGCTGGTCGGCGCTGCCATGGTATTCCAGCACCTCGAACTGCTTCTGGAGCGAATCGCCCGAAAACTCTTCCTGGAGTTCCGCCGCAGCCAGCGCCTTCCGCTCGTTGGCCTCGATTTTCTCCGCCATCCGCTCGAAGTTGTCGAAGGCGCTCTTGTCGGAGAGCCCGGACATCGTCTGCTGGATCCGCTCCTGGGCCTCGGCCCGGCGGGCCCGCGCAATCAGGATATTCTTCTTGCGCTTGGCCTCCTCGATCTTGTCATTGAGCTGGCGGAGCGACAGCTTGAGCGCCTCGGTCTCCTGCTTGGACCGGATCCATGTCTCGTGCAGCGACTGAGCCCCCTGCAGCGACTCGTTGTACCGCATCAGCGCCTGCTTGGCGAGGTCGTCGCGGCCCTCCTGCACCGCCAGCATCGCCCGCCGTTCCCAGTCCTCAGCCTGTTTCTTCATGGCCAGCGCGTCGGACTCGAGCTTCTTCTCGTCGGCGATGGCCGACGCGACCTGCTGCTTGGCCTTGGCCAGCTGGGACTTCATGTCCACAATCAGCTGGTTGAGCATCTTCTCCGGGTTTTCCGCCCGGGAGATGAGGTCGTTGATGTTGGAGCGAAGTACCGTCGAGAAGCGGTCAAATATTCCCATGATTGTCTCTCACTGCCCGCGATACGGCGCCAGTGCGCCCAGGTGGGACGCCAGCGCAAGGGTGACGGAGTCGAAGCTGGCTTCGAACTCGCTGTAGTCGAGGTCCTCGAGCTCGAGGGCATCGGTGAGGACAACGTGGTCGCCCTCGAGGCCGTAGGAGCCATGCACCAGGTCGCGGGCGTTGAACTCCAGCAGCTGCCGGAACAGTTCGCCCCTGCGGGGCTCGCCCTGCGGCAGCTCCATGACCCGGACCCGGAGCAGCACCACAGGCGGGGCGTAATGCACCACGAACTCCGCGCCGTCCGGGTTCCTTGCCACCCAGATATTGGGTTCTATCTCGGACACCTGCAGCGACCCGCCGTCGAGCCGGTCCAGCCACGACTGTATGTCGTCGTGAGTGATCATGTCAGCCTCGGTCGTGCGATGAAGGTTGGCCTTGCGCCAGCTGTTGGCTGCGCTGTTCGGTCAGCAGCCGCTCGGTGAAATCCAGGCGTTCCTCGAGTTCGTTGATTCGGCGCTCGAAGAAGTCCGCCGATGCCGCCTGCTCATCCTGCAGCCGGGCCAGCAGCGCATCGGTGTCCCCGCCGGGCCCCTCGCGCAGATCGCGCAGGACTCTCCGCCGCAGGAAAACATACGCCACACCGCCGATCCCGAGCATCAGGGGCACAAAGGCATCCTCGTTTGTCAGCTCAACGAAGCCGATGGTGGCGAAGATGGTGACCGCCCAGAACATGATGAACTCGATCGGGTCGAGCCCGAATGTCCGCTTCCAGCTCATCGCGGAGTGGCCTCGGGCCGTGCGATGGCGCCGGGGTTGCGCTGCTCTGCCAGGAGTCGCTCGGTGAACTCGAGCCGTTCCTCCAGCTGGGCGACGATGTCGTGATCGTACTCGAGTTCCTCGAGGCGGTCCACCAGTGCCCGGACCCCCGGGGGCGTCTTGTCGCTCACCACGCTGTGCCGTGCGCCACGCGCCAGCCACCAGGTCGAGGCAGCGATCGCGCCGAAAGTGGCAGATCCCAGCATCGCCAGCGCAACCGAAGGCTGCCAATTGAGCGCGGACACGACCATCGCCACAAACCCGAGCCCCATCAGCCCCGTCACGGCCATAAGGAGCCGGACAGCAGTCCGGTCGCCCGAGTTGTTCACGGTGCCCCCTCCCGCAGCCGGGCAGGCTCGCGCTGAGCCAGCAGCCGCTCGGCGAAGTCCACCCGCTCCTCCAGCTCGGTCATCCTCGGATGGCCCTCTTCAAGCCGGCTGACCCGCTCGCGCAACTCGTCCAGTTCGGTCCTGGCCTCGGCGCTCATGCCGCCCCGACCTTCGATCCGGCGGGCGATCGCCCGGAAGAGCGGGAAGAGGACGATCGTCGCGGCGGCCAGGATGGCAAGCACCATCAGGAACAGCGCCTCGGGCGGCATTGCATCAAAGGGCGAACCACCGGTCTGCACGATCACCCGGGGTATGTCGGGCACGGGTGGGACCACAATGTCCTGGACCAGCATCACGCCTCCCCGGCCGACCGGCCGCCACCCAGCAGCGGGTCAGCCTTCTGTGTCAGCACCCGCTCGGTGAAGTCCTGCCGCTCCTCGAGCTCGGCCAACCGGTTGCGAAGGTCGTCCAGCTCGGCGAACAGCTCTGGTGGAAGCGCCGCGTGATCACCGGCCTTGCCGGAGAGCCTCTCGGCAAACGCCTTGCCCATGGGGGACCGCACGGCACCGAAGACGATCAGCATCGCGATGCCCCAGACCGGTATCGACGCCGGCCCCATCACCGCCGAGGCCGCTGCCAGCGCACCGAAAAGGCCCATGCCCGCGAGGCCGATGCCCACGAAAGCTGATCCCACCCACTCGTTCCGGTCACTCATGGCATTCCCATCTATTGCTCGCCGCCGAGGCGGGCAATCTCGCTCTGCCGAGCCAGTAGCCGCTCGGTGAAGTCCACCCTCTCGTGGAGCTCGGAGACCTCGCTGCGCAGATGCTCGATCTCGTCATAGACGGCCGGATCGATGGCGTCTCGCCGCTGCACCCCGTAGCGGATGCGATCGGTCAGCGCCCGTCCCATCGGGGTAAACGTGAACCCGATGAGGCCTGGGACCCCGAATATGAAGATGATCGCAAGCACGTCCTCCACTGGCCCCGTCCTTTCGGTACAACGCGGCCCTGACGGGCTGCTCCCGTCCTTCTACGGCCAGAAGCAGCCTGATGTTTCAGTTGGGGACGCTCAGACCAGCTCGACTTCCTGGATTGCGCCCAATGAGATGGCGATCTCGGTGTCGTCGATGCCCCGGGGCCTGAGATAGACCTCGTGGGCCGACACATGGGTGTCCACGCTGGTCGGCACGCCTACCACTTCCTGCTTGTCGCTGGTGAGGATTCGGACCACCTGATCGTGATCCCCCGCGAAGCCCAGCAGCGAGACGATCTCGTCGTAATGCATGGAGTTGCCTCCCGTGCAATCTGTCTCCCGAATCTAGCTCAGAACGTGAGAGAGGGCGATTCCGGCGCCGCCAGGTGCGCGTCCAGGTAGCGAGTCATCAGCTCGAACAGGTGGCGCCGGGTGTTGCCACCGAAAATTCCGTGGTTCCGGTTGGGATACTCCATCAGCTGGAAGGGCTTGTTGGCCCGCACCAGCGCGTTCACCAGCGCCTCGGAATTCTGGTAATGCACGTTGTCATCGCCGCTGCCGTGGACCAGAAGCAGGTCGCCCTGCAGGCTGTCCACCCAGGTCAGGGGCGAGCCGGCGTCGTATCCCTCCGCATTGTCCTGGGGCAGGCCGTTGTACCGTTCGGTGTAGATGTTGTCGTAGTACTTCCAATGGGTAACCGGCGCCACCGCGATGGCTGACCGATACACGCCGGGAGCGCGGAAGAGCGCGTTGAGGCTCATGAAGCCGCCATAGCTCCATCCCCAGATGCCCATCCGGGTGGAATCCACGTAGGGAAGCCGTCCGAAGGCGGCTGCAGCCCGGGCCTGGTCGTGGGTCTCGATTACGCCCATGCGGCCATAGACGATCTTGCGGAAATCGCGCCCCCGGGTGTTGGTGCCCCGGTTGTCGACGCTGGCAACCAGGTAGCCCTTTTGCGTGAGCATCAGGTGCCAGAGGTAGTTCGATCCTCCCCACCCGTCGAGCACCGTGTTGGAGCCGGGGCCGCCATAGACGTGAAACAGGACCGGGTAGCGCCTCGCCGGATCGAAACCCACCGGCTTCATGACCCAGGCGTTGAGTTCGATCCCGTCGCCGATGTCGATGCTGGTGAACGCGAAAGGTCCCCGGGCCAGCCCCGCCACCCGGGCCCGCAAGGTTGCGTTGTCGGCGAGGCCACGAACCGCCTGGTGGTTGGGCAGCCGAACCAGATCTGTGGCGGGCGGGAGCCCGAATGCCGAATGCACATGAACGGCATGGCGGCGGTCCGGGGAAACATCATAGGAATGGCTGCCTGACTGCCCTGCCGGCGTGACCCGCTCGGGCCTGCCCCGGCCATCCAGCCGCGACCGGTAAAGGAAGCGCTGGGTCGGGTTCTCGGGCGAGGCGATGTAGTACAGCCAGCCGCCGCGAGCATCAACGGCAGTCACCGACACCACGTCGAACTCGCCTGGCGTCAGCAGCCTCACGTCCGCGCCGTCGCGTGACACCGAGTAGACATGCTCCCAGCCGTCGCGCTCGCTCACCCAGATGAACCGCCGGCCTCCATCGAGCCATTCGAGTGCGTCCACCACGTACACCCACGCCGAGTCGCGATCCACCAGCACGGTCGTCACCTTCCCGGTCCGCGTGTCCCCCAGAAGCAGCCGGTTGGTGTTCTGCAGCCGGTTGAGATACTGGACCACGACCTCGCTCGAATTGGCGGCCCAATCCATCCGCGCCGGATAGTTGTTGCGCGGGTCGCCCTCGAGCTCGAGCCAGGTGGTCGGCCCGCCGCCCGCGGCCACCGCCCCGATGCGCGCCGCCGAGTTGGCTTCGCCGGCCTTGGGATACTGGATCGGGGTGATTACCGGATAGAGAGAATCGGTGTAGTTGACGAGCATGAAGTCGCGTACGCTGTCTGCCACCAGCTGCCAGAAGGCGATGCGGCTGCCATCCGGGCTCCAGCGCCACCCATCGCGAAGGCCGAATTCCTCCTCGTACACCCAGTCGAATGTTCCGTTGATGACCGTACGCGAGCCGTCAGACGTGAGCCGGGTGATCTCGCCGGACTCGAGCTCCTCGACGTACATGTCATTCTCGCGGACATAGCCCACCCGGCCACCATCAGGTGAGAACTTGGCGAACATGAGTGACGATTCCGGCGCACCGCCTCCCAGCTGTCGCAGCTGGCCGGAATTTCGATCGAGCACCCAGTAGTCTCCCCTGGTGTTCGATCGCCAAACCGGCCGGCTGTTGGTGAAGACGAGAAGGCGGCTGTGATCGGCCGACCAGTCATAGTCCTCGATATCCAGCGCCGTGGTGTCACCAGCCGGCGTGAGCAGTGTGGCCGGCACGAGCACCTCACGCTGTCCCCGCTCGGTGTCATACCTGACGATGTCCTGTCCCTCACCATCCCCGGCCCGCTCCAGCGTCGTGTATGCCCGCCCGTTCTCGATCCAGCGTGCGGGCCCGAAGTTTTCGCCGGCGAACTCGCCGCTCGAGTAGATGCGGTCAACCGTGAGCAGGCTCGTATCGGAAACCGCAGCCGATTGCTGTGCCGTGAGGGCACCGGGGACGAGCAGCAGGGCGAGCGCAACTACTGTGCGCCGGCGGGACGCGACTGGCATGAGGACAGGTGTGGAAGTGGAAGCTGGAGCTGCGTGGGAGTCACTAGTCCCTGGTCGCGGCTTCGGTGTCGCCATTCATGAAGTACGACAGGGCGCCCGAAGGACAACGCCCGACCTGGGCGACGATCTCCTCGGTGGAGGCACCGTCGATGGCCACCCATGGCCGCCTGGAGGGGTCAAACACCTGAGGCAGGCCCATGAAGCAGATGCCGGTGTGCTGGCAGATGGCCGGTTTCCAGACCACCGTCACTTCACCGTTGGAATACTTCTTCGTGAAGCCGTCTCGCATGCCCTGAAGGGTGTCACGAGAAACGGGAAGGCGCAACGGCAAGGCGGTAAGGCGGTAAGTGGGCGGTCAGACGGTCAGCCGGTCAGTACGGCCATTCAGTGCTCGCGTGAGGAAGGCGCCCGTGTGGCTCTCGGGCACCCGGGCGACCGCCTCCGGCGGGCCTTCGGCCACCACCTGCCCGCCGGCGTCACCGCCTTCAGGGCCCAGGTCAATGATCCAGTCTGCGGTCTTGATGACGTCGAGGTTGTGCTCGATGACAACCACGCTGTTGCCCTTCTGCACCAGCCGGTGGAGCACCTCCAGCAGCAGGCGAACGTCCTCGAAGTGAAGCCCCGTGGTGGGTTCGTCGAGGATGTAGAGCGTTCGGCCCGTGTCGCGCTTGGAGAGCTCGGCAGCAAGCTTTACCCGCTGCGCCTCGCCGCCGGAGAGCGTGGTGGCTGACTGGCCCAGGTGGATGTACCCCAGGCCCACGTCGTTGAGCAGTTCGAGCTTGTCCGCAATCCGGCGCTGGTTGCCGAAGAATTCCAGCGCATCGGCCACTGTCAGGTCCAGCACGTCGGCGATGCTCTTGCCCTTGTACCGCACCTCGAGGGTCTCGCGGTTGTAGCGCCGTCCCTTGCAAACTTCGCACGGCACGTACACGTCCGGCAGGAAGTGCATCTCGATCTTGACCAGGCCGTCGCCCTGGCACGCCTCGCAGCGTCCGCCCTTCACGTTGAACGAGAAGCGCCCCGGTCCGTACCCGCGCAGCTTGGCCTCGGGAAGCTGGGTGAAAAGCTCCCGGATCGGCGTGAAGAGACCGGTGTATGTCGCAGGGTTGGACCTGGGCGTGCGGCCGATGGGACTCTGGTCTATGTCGATGACCTTGTCGAGGTGATCGAGGCCCTCGACTCGCCTGTGGGCACCGGGCAGTACCCTCGCGCGATAGAGGTGCCGGGCCAGCGACTGATACAGGATGTCAGTGACCAGTGTCGACTTGCCCGAGCCTGAAACGCCGGTCACTGCCACGAAGAGCCCCAGGGGGAATTCGACCGACAGGTTCTGGAGGTTGTTGGCGGTGGCGCCCACCACGCGCAGGACCCGCGACGGCTCGACGGCTCGGCGGCTCGGCGGCAGCGGGACCCGGAGGTCGCCCCGGAGGTAGCGACCGGTCAGTGACTCCGGCGCCGCCATCAGATCCTCGACTCCGCCCTGGGCCACGACCTGGCCGCCCAGGCGTCCCGCACGGGGGCCGAGGTCGATCACGTGGTCTGCGGCGCGGATGGTATCCTCGTCGTGCTCGACCACGATGACCGTGTTCCCGAGGTCGCGCAGCCCTCGCAGGGTGCCGAGCAGCCGCTCGTTGTCGCGCTGGTGGAGCCCGATGCTGGGCTCGTCCAGGATGTACAGCACACCCACCAGCCGGGATCCGATCTGGGTCGCCAGCCGGATCCGCTGCATCTCGCCACCCGAAAGCGAAGTGGCACCGCGGCCCAGCGTCAGGTACCCCAGCCCGACGTCCACCAGGAATCGCAGCCGGTCACCGACCTCCTTGAGGATAGGACCAGCCACATCCGCGTCGATTCCGCCGCGGCCCACTGGAAGGTTCGCGAAGAAATCGACTGCGCGGTCAACCGGCATCTCGACCACGTCACCGATGCTGGTGCCTCCCACCAGCACCGACAGGCTCTCGGGACGGAGCCGCCTGCCACCGCAGGTGGGGCACGCCATCGCCACCATGTATTCCTCGTACTGCTGCCGCACGGAGTCACTGCTGCTCTCCTGGTACCGCCGCTCCACGTTGCTGAGGATCCCTTCCCAGCTGGTCTCGTGCTCGGACTTGGAGCGGGCCGCCTCGGTGCGGAACTTGAGGGTACCGCTCAGTCCGTGCAGCAGGCCATGACGCGCCGCGTCCGAATAGCTCCGCCAGGGCTTGGCGGGGTCGAACTTGAGCGCCTCCGCCAGCACCGGAAGCACCACCTTGCGGAGGTAGCCGGTCGGCTCGCCCCATGGCAGCACCACGCCCTCGAGGATGGAGATACTCGGGTCGCCGAGGATAAGCGCCTCGTTGACCTTCTTGCGGGTGCCCAGTCCGTGGCAATCGGGACAGACGCCATAAGGTGAATTGAACGAGAACTGGCGCGGCTCGAGCTCGGCCATGGACAGGCCGCACACCGGGCAGGCCAGCCGCTCGGAGAAGAGCACCGACTCCGGTTGGGTGGTGGCGCGCGTGCCGTAGCGCAGGACTTCGACTATCCCGTCGGCCTCACGCAGGGCGGTCTCTATCGAGTCGTTGAGCCGGCCGCGATCGGCGGGCTTCACTACGAGCCGGTCAACGACCAGTGCGATATCATGGTTCTGCCGCCGATTGAGCTTGGGCACATCGGCGAGGTCATGCACCTCGCCGTCCACACGGACGCGCACGAAGCCGCGGCGACGGGCGTCGTCCAGCAACTCGCGAAACTCGCCCTTCCTGCCCCGCACCAGCGGCGCCAGTACCTCGATGCGGGCGCCCTCGGGCCATCCGAGCACGGCATCGACGATCTGCGATGCGCTCTGCCGCGAGATCGGTGAGCCATCATTGGGGCAATGCGGCACACCCACCCTGGCCCAGAGGAGCCGCAGGTAGTCGTACACCTCGGTGACCGTGCCCACGGTGGAGCGCGGGTTCTGGCCGGTGGTCTTCTGTTCAATGGAAATTGCGGGCGAAAGGCCCTCGATCGCGTCCACGTCCGGCTTCTCCATCAAGCCGAGGAACTGGCGGGCGTAGGCCGACAGCGACTCCACGTAGCGGCGCTGGCCTTCGGCATAGATCGTGTCGAAGGCGAGCGAGGACTTGCCCGAGCCGGAGAGCCCGGTGATGACGGTGAGCCGGTTCCGGGGGATGGAGACCGTGATGTTCCGGAGGTTATGCTCGCGGGCACCGCGCACTACGAGGTGTTCCTGGGCCATAGCCCCGAAAGCTACCCGAAGGGAGAATCGGCTTCAACCCGGCTACTTTCACCTGTCGTACGTTCAAGGTTCCCCGCAGGACCGGAGCACCATGTCACGCAGAGATACTCCCGCCGCCGGGGAGTCCCCCCGCGCCGGCGCTGAAGAATTGTTCGAGCAGGGCGAACGCGCCTGGCGCGACGGCCGCTACCGCGAGGCGGTCCGCGCATTCCGGGAGACGCTGGCGAGGGCGCCGGGACATGTGGAGGCGAGGCTGGGCCTGGCCCATGCGCTCGAGGCCGATGACAATCTCGATGCCGCGGTCGCCACGCTGAGCGAAGCGATAACCACGTCGCCGGAGCAGACCGAATACCTGGCATTGCGGGGAGCGCTGCACGCCCGGCTCAATCGCCTTACCGAAGCCGAGGAGGACCTCCGGCGGGTGCTGCGCCTGCATCCGGCGCACGGCCCGGCGCTGGTGGAGCTGGGCGACGTGCTGTTGAGGCGAGGACGGCCGGTGGAAGCGGTGGAAGCCTTCAGCCGGTCGCTGGCGGTGCAGCCCGACCGCCCCGGAATGCAGTTGCGCCTGGGCGACGCCCTCAACCGGGCCGACCGCCTCGAGGATTCTGCGGTAGCCTTCGAGCGAGCGTTGGCCGAGGAGCCGGATAACCGGCGAGCGTGGCATCTGTATGGCAGGGTGCTGGACCGGCTGGAGCGGCCGGACGACGCCGTGCGTGCCTACCGGAGAGCCCAGGGGATCGAAGCGTGATCGAATGCATTGTGGATGACCTCGCCTTCGTGAAGGCGGACGCAGTGGTGCGCCCGGCGGACGCCCTGCTGGAACCGGTCACCGCGGCTGCCCAGGCGCTCGACCGCCAGGCGGGCTCGGCCTTTGCACAGCAGCGCCGGCTCGGGGCGCCGCTGGAGGCCGGCGCGGCCGTTATCACGCCTGCCGGCGACCTGGCAGCCGATTTCGTGCTGCACGTCGTCCTCCAGGACCGGGAACAGGAAGCCTCGCGGGAGACGGTGCGGCGGGCGCTGCGGTCGGCGTGGCAGCGTGCCTCCGAGTGGGGCCTTTCTCACGTTGCGGCGGCGCCGCTCGGTGCTGGTCCCGGCCTTCTCGATGTGGACGAAGCGGCCGCGCTGATGGCTGAGACACTGGCCGAGCGCTCGTCGCCGCTCAAACTGACCCTGGTGGTCGAGCGGGAGCGGGAGCGCGAAATGATCGAAGCGGTGCTGCGCCGGTTTACTGCATGAAGCCGCGCAAACTGCACGTTGCCGGCACGCTGGTGCTGGCGGCGTGGGTGGCGTCGCTGGGCTGGCTGGTGCGCCGGGAATACTTCACCACCGGCAGGGCTCCCGGCGAACGGGCACTCTACGCGCTGGTGTCACCGGAAGCCCATTTCTTCCGGGTTCTCCAGGGTTCCCGCCCGGTCGGATTCGCGTCTGTCTCGGTCGACACTTCGTCCGCCGGCGTGCGAATCAACGAACGCTATCACCTGGTCATCGGCGAATCCGCCGGCTCCCGCGACATCCGCTACAGCCTGGACACCGAGCTCTCCCCTTCGCTGGGCCTCAGGAGCTGGGTTGCCACCCTGCGCGGCGACGTCCCCCCCTACCAGGTCACCGGGACCGTGGCTGACTCGGGATTGGCCGAAGTGGTCCTGGCCGAGGGCAGTGACAGCAACAGTGCGACCGTGCGAGTGGGCAGCGCCTTGCCGCTGGCGCCGTGGCTGGTGCGGCTGGCCGCAACTCGGCGCCTGCAGCAATCGCCCCAGGTACGCGCCGCCTTGCTGGATCCGCTGACTGCCACTCCGGGACTTGAGTCGCTCGACCTGAGCGCGCCTTTCGTCACATATCCAGTGGACAGCGCACACTACGTCGGCTCCGACGGGCTGTGGGTACCGGCGCGGCACGACACGGTCACGGGGTGGGTGCTCCAGGCCGACCGCGGGCAGGCCAACCTTCGGCTGTGGGTGGATGGCAACGGCCACCTCATTCGGGCGCTGCTGCCCAACGGCCTTACTCTCGAGCGGACCGCATTCGAGATTGCACAGCTCAACTTCCTCGAGGGGAAGGCGGAAGCCGCCACGCTGCGGGGGTTCGCTGTGTTGATCCCTGCGTCTCCCGGGCCGTCGGATGCCGATACCCGGCCGACCCTGCTGGCTGGAGCTCCCGACACACTGATACGGTCTGAAGCCGCTCGTGTCTCTGCCAGTGCAGCCAGCCGGGCCGACACCCTGCGCTCGCTGGCGAGCCTGGCAGCGCGAGACTTCCCCGGCAGCAGCTGGCACCAGTCGCGACGCTTCGTGGCGCTGGCTCGGCAGCTGGGCATTCCGGCGAGGCTCACGGGAGGTGCGCTGGCCGAGGGCGGTAGGTGGTCGCCTGGCTGCTGGGCCGAGGCGTGGGACGAAGGCTGGCGCGCGGTGGATACCGAGCACGGAGACTTGCGTCCGGAGTCCGCCCAGAGGGGCCTGGCATTCGGGATCGCATGCCTTCCCCTGGAATACGAGCCGCTGGTCAACCTCTTGCCGGGGCCCCGGTCATGATCGAAGTAGTGAATCTGGTAAAGCGTTACGGGAAGTTCACCGCGGTGGACAATCTCTCCTTCACGGTGCCGCCCGGCACCCTGTACGGCTTCCTGGGGCCCAACGGCGCGGGCAAGACCACGACGATGCGGATGATCGCCCAGATCCTCCGCCCCACCAGCGGCGACATCCTGATCGGGGGAGTACCAACCTGGGAGAAGCCGCAGGTGATCAAGCAGATGATCGGCTACGTCCCCGACCGTCCCTACGTCTACGACAAGCTGACCGGCGCGGAGTTCGTCCGGTTCGTGGCGGCGCTGTACGGGCAGGAGGGAAACAGCGTCGAGCGCCGCATGAACGAGCTGCTCGAGGTATTCGAACTGACGCCCTGGCGGGACGAGCTCACCGAATCGTACAGCCACGGCATGCGCCAGAAGCTGATCATCGCGAGCGCCTTCGCCCACCGGCCCGAGGTGATCGTGGTGGACGAACCGATGGTGGGCCTCGACCCAAAGAGCGCGCGAACGCTCAAGGACCTGTTCCGCGAGTACGTCGGCCGTGGTGGCACCGTGCTGATGAGCACACACACGCTGGAGATCGCCGAGGGGATGTGCGACCGGATCGCGATCATCCAGCGGGGCCAGCTGCTGGCCGAGGGCACCATGGCGGAACTCCGGGCCCAGTCCGCGTCGGGCGACGAAAGCCTCGAGGCGCTGTTCCTCCGGCTTACAGGTGGCCTGCGCGAGACCACGATGGACGCGCTGTTTGATGAGTGAGGCACTGCCGGTGGCCCTCAGGCCGCCGCCGCCGCAACCTTCGCTGGGGCAGCTGCTCACCCCGAAGTGGCGGAGCGCCCTGGCCCGCTCCCGCAGCGAGGATCGCGGGCGCGCCGCCCGGCTGCTGCTGTTCGCCGTCGTGGGAGCGGTGTTCTGGACCGCGGCCTTCGGCATCTGCTACCGGGTGCTTCGGTATGTCAGCACCCAGGAGATAGGCGTGCTCCTGGCGTCGAAGATGCTCGGCATCATCTTCCTCGCCTTTGCGGCGATCCTGCTGCTCTCGAACATCATCACCGCCATATCCAGCTTCTTCCTGGCGCGGGACCTCGACCTTCTTGTGGCCGCCCCGGTGCACTGGTTCAGGCTCTACCTCGCCAAGCTGGCGGAAACCGCGGGTCACAGCTCGTGGATGGTGATCCTCATGGCCGTGCCGATACTGACCGCCTACGGCATGGTGTTCGACGGCGGGCTGCTGTTTCCGTTCATCGTGATTGCGGCCCTGATTCCCTTCGTGCTGCTGCCGGCAACCATCGGTGCTGCGGTGACCCTGGTGCTGGTGAATGTCTTCCCCGCCCGCCGGATCCGGGACCTGCTTACTCTGGTGATGCTGGGCGCGGTGGGCGGGCTGGCGCTGCTTCTCAGGGTGCTGAGGCCGGAACAACTGGCCCGGCCGGAAGGCTTCCAGAGCCTGGTGGAGTTCCTCGAGCTCCTCCGCGCGCCCACCAATCCGTTCCTGCCCACCGAGTGGGCGGCGGACATGATCATGAACTGGCTGCGCCATGTGGCGGATCCGCTGCCTGTCGCGCTGCTCTACACCACGGCGGGCGCCTTTGTGATCATGGGAGGCTGGCTCCACGGCCGGCTCTTCCGCGAGGGGTACAGCAAGTCGCAGGAAGGCGCCGAGAGGTTCGTGCGGGGAGCCGCATGGTCGAACTGGCTCAACCGGTTTGCCGGTGGGCTCAGCCCGGCGCGTCGGGAGTTCCTTCTCAAGGACGTAAGGCTCTTCTTCCGCGATCCATCCCAGTGGAGCCAGCTGATCCTGCTGGGCGTGCTCCTTGTGGTGTACATCTTCAACATCCAGTCGCTGCCGCTCTTCTCGGGCGAGGAGGTGCCGTTCTTCCTGGTCACCGCGGTGACTTTCCTCAACCTGGGCCTGGCCGGGTTCGTGCTCGCCGCGATCGCCGCGCGGTTTGTCTTCCCGTCCGTGTCCCTGGAAGGGCGGCAGCTCTGGCTGATCCAGTCGAGCCCGCTGGAGTTCCACTCGCTGCTCATCAGCAAGTACTGGCTGGGCACCTTGCCGCTGCTGGTGCTGGCAGTGTTCATCACCGTCGTGACCAACCTGCTGCTGCACGCAACGGCGTTCATGATGGCGGTGAGTGTGGGGACGATCGTCCTCTTCACCCTGGCGACCGCCGCACTGGCGCTCTGCTTTGGCGCGTACTATCCCAAGTTCAACACCGAGAACGCTGCCCAGATTCCCACCGGATTCGGGGGGCTGGTCTTCATGATGAGTTCGATCAGCCTTCTCGGCCTGCTCATCGCCATCGAAGCCATTCCGGTGGGCGCCTACCTCCGGGCGCAGCAGTTCGACTACCCCTTCCGCCTGACGCCGCTGCTTTCCCTCGCCGGGCTGAGCGTGGTCGCAATCTGCATTGCCACGACGGTGATCTCGCTGAAGCTCGCCGTGCGCCGGATGCACCAGCTCGAAGAGTAGGCCGGCGGCGCTTTTTGCTGCATGCCCGCGTTTCGGCGGTGACACACGAAGCGCCATCGGGACCGACCTTGGAGGCCCACTCCACGGGAGGCACCGATGTCCAGGTCCAGGATCGTCCCCACCTTCGCCGCACTCGCAGTCGTCGCCCTGCTCGGCTGCAACGGCGATGCCCCAGCCGGCCCCAATTCGTCAGGCCCGGCATCCGGCACAGGCGCCGGGATGAGCGCCGGAGCCGCCGGCGCTGCCGCCGCGCCCGGTCCAGCGGCCCGCGAGCGGCTGGCGGCCCAGTTCGCAAGAGCACTGGCGCGGCCCGACGTTCGCGCAGCAGTGCAAGCAGCCGTGCGCACTTCCCGATTCCCCGAAGGCAAGGTCCCGCTCGACCAGTTTCTCGAGGCCGATCACGGCCGTGTTGGCGGCCTGGTGCGGGCTGCGGCGGGCGCTCATCCTGATATCGCCACCGCCAGCAAGCTCGAACTCTACTTCCCGGTGCCCGAGCACCAGGCGGCATGGGACGGCTCCCGGCGGATCCTGGTGGGGACCATCGGCGACGACGGAGAAGTGCCCATTGCGTTCGGCATCGATGGCCGGCGCCACCAGCTCAATCCGCGACAGCCGCCTTCCACTCCGGTGCTGGCCATCGTACCCAGGGAAACCGACTTCACGGCCGCGCCATCCTTCGCGGCGTCGGCCCCGGGCGACGATGCGGGTTCCGGATCGACGCCGGGGCTCTACCTCACCCGCACCCATTTCAATGACGACTTCGAATCCTGGCTGAAGGGCTCCCCCGAGTTCGAAGTGCTGGCCCTGGGCCAGAAGGGCACCACCGACTCCCTCACGACGTATCAGTGCACCAACGAGCGCGCGCCGGGACCGTACTACTACAACCAGGACCAGACTGAGTGGAGCGGCTCCGTGCTGGTGCTGAGCCAGTCCCAGCTGGACAACTACCGCGCCGTCCACCCGGGCCAGGCCATGAGGCTGTTCTTCGTGGAGGACGATGACACCCGCTGCGTCATCAAGTCCGACCCCGCCGACCTGCAGGCACTCATCAAGTCGGTGGATTCCCTGGTGGCCGGGATGTCAGGCGGCACCGACATCTGGTCTGTGGCGGGGCGCACCTGGAAATCCTTCCCCATCGCCCAGAAGCTCCTTTCAGTCGCAGCGTCGCTCATCAAGACCAACGACGACGTGGTGGGCAATGCGGTGGAGGACGTCACTACGGCAGAGCGCTACTCGGGGTACAACTGGATCGTGAAGGGGAAGAACGGCGAGACCAACGGGTATGTCGAGCTCGATTTTCGGTAGTGCTGCACAAGCTTGAACGGGAAGAGCAAGAGCGTGAACGGGTCGAGCACCCGTTCACGCTGCTGCAACTGCCGTGCTGCGCAGGGATCAAGCCGCCTGCGAGGCCCCGCAGATCTCGCAGAAGATGCCGTCGGCGGGGACCACCGAGCGACAACTGATGCAGGAGCGTCCGGTCAAGAGGCGCTGGCCGCAGGTGGAACAGAACCTGGCATCGGGTTCCGGCCTGGTACCGCAAGTGACACATCCGGCGGGACTCCCGCCGGCGGCAAGCGCTTCCCGGCGGGCGGCGATCATGTCCTCCAGGTCGGGGGCGTCGGCAATGTTCGCGGCGGACTCCGCCCTCGCCGCGGCCACCGCCTCGGCGGTGTAGCGATCCTTGAGCGCTGCGTAGTCGTCTTCCGCCAGCTTGCCCGTGGCGTGATCGAACTCGATCTCGCGCAGCGCGATCACTGCCCGCCCCCTGCGGGTTTCCTCGGCATCGGGAACGGAGTCATCGCTCGCGATCGGCCCCGTGCCCCGGAGTATCGGCCACAGCACATATCCCAGCACCACCAGAGCCAGCAGGGTGCCAAGCACCAGCTCGGTCACTCGCCGTCCTCCGCCAGTTCGCGATCGAGCTGGGCCAGTTCCTCGGGGGTGGCCCCTCCTGCGAGCACTGGGTCAGGCGCCCCAACCGCGGTCCCGGCACCTGCCGGCACACGGGCCGCTGCGCGCGAACGGCGCACCAGGACCCAGCTGAGCACCGCACCGAGCAGCAGGATGAGCGCACCCGGGACCAGGTAGCCCGCCAGGTTGAAGCCGCGAGGCGGCGGTGCCATCAGCGCGCTCTCACCATACTCCTTCACGAACTCGGCGATGATCTCGTCCGCGGTGAGGCCCTGTTCCCACATCGCCACGACCTGCCTGTGCGACTCGGGCGAGTAGGTGCAGGTGAAGTCGGTCGTGCGACAGGTGTAGACGTCGAGCCCACAGGGACAGGGACACTTGAGCCGCTTCTCCAGCGCCTGGATCGCTGCGTCGTTGGCTCCCGCTGGCACGGTATCGGCCGGGCGGCCAACCACAGACGGGTAATGCAAGGTCCCCACGTCCCCGCGTCCGCCCAGCGAGTCCTGCTGCTGCGCGGCGGCCGGGCGGGCAACCAGGAGGGCGCCAGCCGCTGCCAGCCATGCGCGTCGCGTGGGCGAGTGCGGCTCAGGCATCGGCCAAGGCTCCCACCGGCTCCCTGGCCGCTGCCTTTACCTTCGGCCGCATCACTGCCGGCGTGCCGCCGCCGGGCCACATGGTCACGAGACCGCCAATGACCAGCACCAGGCCTCCGAACCACACCCACCAGACCAGCGGATTGACGGTAAACCGGTACTGCGCCTCCTCGGTGCCGTTCACGGCCCCCACGAAGACCACGTACAGGTCCTCGCGCAGGTCGCTGCGAAGACCCACCTCCGTGCTGGGCTCGAACGATTTCACCTCGGCGCCGTCCTCGATCGTGAAGTGCTGGCGCTTTTCCGACGTGAGCAGGCCCTCATCCCTGCCGTCGCGCTCGAGCCGCACGGCTGCAGCCGACACGTACCGGTTGGCCGCCTTGTACTGGGAGATCCCCGTGTGGGTGAACTTCCATTCGTGCCCGAAGGGGCTGGTGAGCGTGACGCTCTCGCCCGGCTTCAAGGTGGCCTCGAGGTCGGTACGGAAGGCCATGCCGGCGAACGCCACGCAGTAGCAGAGTATCCCAACATGCACGATGTAGCCGCCGTACCGCCGGCGGTTGCGGCCCACCAGCCGGGCCAGCGCAGCAGTCGCCGATTCGCCGTACATGCGCATCCGGGCGCGCACACCGCGACCGAACTCCTGCGCTATTGCAGCGCCCACAAAGGCAGCGAGAGCAACAGTCACCAGTGGATAGAACTGGCGGATTCCGGCGGCCAGCGATGCAACCAGCGCTGCCAGGCCGACCAGAAGCGGCATGGTGAACTGGCGCGTCAGATTGGCGCGCGACGCCTTCCGCCACGCTATCAGCGGGCCGATACCGGTAAGGCCCAGCAGCAGCAGCCCGAGGGGCACATTCACCCGGTTGAAGAAGGGCGGGCCCACCGTGAGCTTGGTGCCTTTCACCAGTTCCGACAGTATGGGGAACATGGTGCCCCACAGAACCGAGAAGGCTATTCCCACCAGCAGCAGGTTGTTGAAAAGGAATGCCGCCTCGCGGCTCAGCATGCTTTCCAGCTCGGCCTCGGGCTCGAGCCGGGCCCAGCGGGTGTGCAGCAGGGTGTAGGCAAACGTGCCGGCGATGACCAGGAATGCCAGGAAGTACCAGCCGACGGGCGACTGGGTGAAGCTGTGGACGCTTGCGATGACACCAGAGCGGGTCAGGAAGGTGCCGAAGATGGTGAGCAGGAACGTCGCAACCACGAGGGTGAGGTTCCAGCGCTTCAGCATCCCCCGCTTTTCCTGGATCATCACCGAGTGGAGGAACGCAGTCATGGTGAGCCAGGGAAGGAGGCTTGCGTTCTCCACCGGGTCCCAGGCCCAGTATCCACCCCAGCCGAGCTCGACGTAGGCCCACCACATGCCCACTGTGATGCCGACCGAGAGGAACAGCCACGAAACCAGCGACCACTTCCGGATGGCGACGATCCACCCGGTATCGAGCCGCCGCGACAAGAGCGCAGCCACCGCGAATGCAAAGGGAATGGTGAAGCTGATGTATCCCAGGTACAACAGCGGCGGGTGGATGATCATGCCGGGATGCTGCAGCTGGGGGTTGAGCCCCCGTCCATCCAGCGGTGTAAAGGCCAGCCGCTCGAAGGGATTTGCGGCGAACAGCATCACGGCAACGAAGAACACCGCGACCGCCAGGGTCACGCCGGCTACATAGGGGAGCAGCGGGGCGTAGCGGCGAGGTGTGAGGAGCTGCGCCAGCGCGCCGAACATCGTGAGGATGAGCGCCCAGAGCAGGAGAGACCCCTTCTGACCCGCCCAGAATGCCGTGGCGAGGAACACGTCCGGCAGGTTGCGCGCGGTGTAGGCCCAGACGTACTCGATGTTGAAGTCGTGTGCGAACAGGCCGCTCCAGAGCGCGAACGCGGCGACCGCCACCGCGAGCCACACAGCGTACACCGAGCGGGTTACGCTTCGCTCGAGGGCCGGCTGCCACTGCCACCGGCCGGAGAAAGCGACAATGGCTCCCCAGAGGCCCACCAGGAGCGCCGTCCAGAGCGCAAACGTGCCGAGGAAGGTCATTCTATACCCTTCGAGCTTCTTCCTCCGCGGCTGCTTCGTAGCGGGAACCGCACTTGGCCAGCACTTCGGTGGCGTGGAATACGCCGTCATGGCCGAGGCGGCCTTCCACGATGACCTCGATGTCGCTGGCGTCGGTGAAGGTGTCCGGCACGAGTCCCTGATAGCTGACGGGATATTCCTGCCGGCCGTCGCTCATGCGGAAGTCGATCTGCCTGGTGGCATCATGACGCACCACGGAGCCGGGAACTACCCTGGCGCCGCCAACCTTGACTCCCAGATCGTAGAAGCTGCTGTCGGTTGCGACCTTGCTCGCAAGTTCGGTTGGCGTCAGGTAGAAGACGCCAGTCTCACGGACGCCCTGCACCATCAGCCACCCGACCGCCACGGCAATTACCAGCGCACCTATGAGAAAACGGGTTCCAGCCTTCATGACGACTCGAGAGTTGAGAGTTTTGGGACTGGTCGCGAGTCGCGAGTCGCGGCGCTTGCGGCCCGGCATGTCTTGCTCGCGACTGGGGGCTCGTGCGTGCCTGCAATATAGAGCCACAACCGGCCCCCGTCATGCGCCAGAATCCCGGGCCCACGCCAAGGCGGCGTTTATGGCCCTCTGCCAGCCCCTGCGGAGAGTTTTTCGCTCTGCGCCACCAATGGACGGCTCGAAGGTCACCGGCGCCCGCGACGAGGCAAAGTCGTCAGCGTCACGCCAGATGCCGGTCGAGATCCCTGCCAGCGCGGCAGCACCCAGGGCCGTCGTCTCGACCTGCACCGGTCGTTCCACCGGCCGCCCGATCACATCGGCCTGGAACTGCATCAGCCAGTCGTTGGCGCTGGCCCCGCCGTCAACCCGAAGCGACGGCACTTCCGTACCCGGCCTCTCCATTGCCTCCAGCAGGTCGGCCGAGGCAAATGCCATGCTTTCGAGCGCGGCGCGCACCAGGTGGGCGCGGGTGGTACCGCGGGTGAGGCCTGTGATGGTACCTCGGGCATCAGGCGACCAATGCGGCGTTCCCAGGCCCGCGAAGGCGGGCACGAAATGCACTCCAGCGGTGTCAGGTACCGAGCGCGCCAGCGCCTCGGATTCCGACGCATTTTCTATCAGGCCCAATCCGTCGCGCAGCCATTGCATCGCCGCTCCGGCCACCAGGACGCTTCCCTCGAGTGCGAAGGCCGCTTCGCCGCGGGGGCCGCACGCGGCCGTCGCCAGCACACCGGCCGGCGGCTGTGCCACGGTGTCACCCGTGTGCAACAGCAGGAAGGCGCCAGTCCCGTAGGTGTTCTTGGCCATGCCCGCCCTGACACACGCCTGCCCGAAAAGCGCCGACTGCTGGTCGCCCGCGATGCCGGCTACCGGCAACTCGGCGCCGAGCAGATCCGGATCAGTATGACCCACGACGTCGCTCGATCCGACGATCTCGGGCAGGATGCTTCGAGGAACCGAGAAGAGGGCCAGCAACTCGTCGTCCCACGCACCCTTGCCCAGGGCCGCCAGCATGGTGCGCGACGCGTTGGTGCGATCGGTGACGTGCAGCCTGCCCCTGGTGAGCCGGGCGATGAGCCAGCTGTCAATGGTGCCCGCCGCGAGCTGGCCCCGCTCCGCGCGCCGCCGGACGTCCGGCTCGTGCAGCATCCACTCGAGCTTGGTCGCCGAGAAATAGGGATCCAGCACCAGGCCGGTGCGCTCCCTGATCAGAGGCTGCATTCCGGCCGCGTAGAGTTCCCGGCAGCGGTCAGTGGTCCGCCTGTCCTGCCAGACGATCGCCCGGCCCACCGGCGCCAGGGTGGCCCGGTCCCAGAGAACGACAGTTTCGCGCTGGTTGCTGATCCCGAGGGCGGCCGGCAGCTCGCCCGCTGCGCCGATGGCCTCGCGCGCGGCATCGATGCTGACGCGGAAGATCTCGTCGGCATCGTGCTCCACCCACCCCGGCCGCGGAAAATGCTGGGTGAACTCGCGGTAACCTCGGCCCAGCACGGTGCCGTCCTGATGCACCACCAACGCGGTCGAGCCGGTGGTGCCCTGGTCGATTGAGAGGATCGAGGGCATGGCTGTACGGTAAGGCGGTAGGGCGCTGAGGCGGTAGGGCGCTGAGGCGGTAGGGATCCCGCTAGCACCTGCCGCCCTACCGCCTTACCGTTCCCCCATGACCTACGATACCCTGCTGGTCGAGATCGCCGGTGCGGTTGCGAAAGTGACCGTTAATCGGCCTGAGAAGCTCAACGCCCTCAACGACGCCGTGATCCACGACCTGGACGAGGCGATTGCCGCACTCGAGTCTGACGCCAATGTGCGAGGCGTAATCCTGACCGGCGCGGGCACCAAGGCATTTGTCGCAGGCGCCGACATCGCGGAACTCGCGGACCAGGGCCCGAAGCAGGGCGCTGACCGGGCGCGGAGAGGACAGGACGTGTTCCGGCGGATTGAACGGGGTGGCAAGCCGGTGATCGCGGCCGTCAATGGCTTCGCGCTGGGCGGTGGATGCGAACTCGCGATGGCGTGCCACATGCGCGTGGCCAGTGAGAGCGCCCAGTTCGGGCAGCCCGAAGTCAAGCTCGGTCTCTGCCCCGGCTACGGCGGCACTGTTCGGCTGCCCCGGCTGGTTGGACGGGGACGCGCGCTGGAACTGCTCCTGACCGGCGCGATGATCGACGCCGCGGAAGCGCTGCGAATCGGACTGGTCAACCGGGTTGTGGCAGCCGACCGCCTGATGCCCGAGGCCGAGTCTCTCATGGGGGCAATTCTGGAACAGGGCCCGCTTGCGGTCCGCGCCTGCCTCGAAGTGGTCGATGCCGGACTTGACCTCCCGGTGGTCGAGGCGCTCGAGCTCGAGGCGCGACGTTTTGGCGAGCTTTCCGGAACGGCAGACATGCGCGAGGGAACGGCGGCATTCCTGGCGCGGCGCCCTCCGGAGTTCACCGGGAAGTAGGCCCCGTCACAACCCTCCTTTTCGGGGTGCCAATCCGCTAGATTTAGGGGATGCTGGCACCCCTCCACCGGCTCCCACAACTGCACGGTGCAAAACGAGTTGCGCTGGTGCTTGCCACCGTGCTGCTCGGCTGCGGCACCCGCGACCGACTGATCTTCGAGCAGAACCCTGTGCCGGGCGAGGGGCCGATCACGTTCATCGACAACCCCGACGTCGGCGAAGTGCGGGTGGATGTCGGACCCGATTTCATCCTGGCCGGGCGGTCGATCGACCCTGACGGCGTGGACAGCGTCTATTTCGTGGTCCTGGGCGCGGCGCTGGCCTTTGCTCCCTACTCGCCTCCAGAGCCGGACGACACGGTCTCATTCGGGATACCGATTCGGACCATCGGATCCGGCGGCGACTCGATCGTCGTGCTGGTGTTCGCGACCGACGCGATCGGCAACCGGGGCGACACCGCCGTTCGGCGACTGATAGTCGATTAGGAGTGCGGCTTTCGCGGATCGAGGTCCGCGGCTTCAGGAACCTGGCCGACGGGGCCTGGGAACTGGCCGCCGAGGGCGCCGCGATACTGGGCCCGAACGGGCATGGCAAGACCAGCCTGCTCGAGGCCATCTGCTATCCGGTGCTGTTCAGGTCATTTCGCGGATCACCGGACGCGGAGGTGGCGCGGTTCGGCGGCGCCGGATTCCAGGTCATTGCCGAAACTGATGCGGACCGTCTGGCGGTGTCGTGGCATCGCGACGAACGGCGCAAACTCATCACCGTCAATGGAACCACACCCGCAAGGCTGGCCGATGCGGTCGGCTACTGGCTCGCCGTGGCGTTCCGTCCGGACGACGTCGCACTGGCCGCGGGCAGCGCAGCGGAACGCCGGCTCTTCCTGGACCGGATGCTGGCGCTGTCGGACCGCGGCTATCTCCGGTCCCTGGCCCGCTACCGCTCGGCGCTGGCCCAGCGCAACCGGGCGCTGCGGGCACGTCGCGCGGACATGGCGGAGCTGTTCGAAGCGCACCTCGCCCGGCACGGCGCGCCACTGGTGCGTGCCCGGCAGCGCTGGGTCGACGAGCGGAGCGCGGCGTTTGGCGAGGAGCTTCGCGCGCTGGGCGAGCCTGCCGATGCGTCCCTGGCCTACGCCGGGCGCGCCGAACTCGCCGACGCTGAGGGCTGGACGGAACCCCTGGCTGCGCATCGGGCCCGCGACCTGGCTCGCGGGACCACCAGCATCGGGCCGCACCGCGATGACCTGGTGCTGACGCTGGGCGGGAAACGAGCCCGCGAGTTCGGGTCGAGCGGCCAGCAGCGCACCGCGGCCATCGCGCTCAAGCTGCTGGAGCTGGACACCCTGGCCGAGGCCACGGGCAGGCAGCCCGCCCTGCTGCTGGATGACGTCTTTGCGGAACTGGATGGCGCGCGGCAGGACCGGCTGGCCAGCCGGATAACGGCGGGCGCGGCGAGTCAGATCTTCCTCACCGCACCCCGGGCTGGCGAACTGCCGGACACGCTGCCTCGGTCGCTGGGCCTGCCGGTATGGTCCATAAAGGACGGAGTGGTGACGCATGAGCAAGCCTGAACGGCCGGTGCCCATCGGTGACGCCATCGCCCGCTATTTCGAGCGGCATGGGCTCACCCGGCGGGTTTCGGCGGCGGGCGTGGTGGCGGAGTGGGCCGAGCTGGTGGGGCCCCAGATCGCCGCGGTCACCGAGGCGGAGAGCGTGACCGCCGACGGCATCCTGTGGGTGAGGGTTGCCAGCGCATCATGGGCGCAGGAGCTGCGACTCATGACGCCGCGGATCCTGGCGAGGGTCAACCAGGGCCGAAAGGGCCGGGTCAGGGAGATAAGGTGGGTGGCCGGCGCGGGACGCCGGGCACCGTGACAGTCACACGGAATTCGAGCGAGGGAGAATGAGCACCAGCGTCGAGCCGCAGTACAAGGCCGAAGCAATCCAGGTCCTCAAGGGTCTGGAGGCAGTCCGGAAGCGGCCGGGCATGTACATCGGCAGCACCAGCGAGAGCGGGCTGCATCACCTCGTGTACGAGGTGGTGGACAATGCCATCGACGAGGCGCTGGCCGGCTTCTGCGACACGATCGTGGTAACGATCCACCCCGACAACTCGATCACCGTTACCGACAACGGGCGCGGCATCCCGGTGGACCTCCATCCCACCGAGAAGATCCCCGGCGTTGAACTGGCCCTTACGGTGCTGCACGCCGGCGGGAAGTTCGACAAGAACACCTACAAGGTGTCGGGCGGACTTCATGGCGTGGGTGTATCGGTGGTCAACGCGCTCTCTGAACGGCTGGAAGTGCTGGTGGATCGGGACGGCCACCGCCACCACATGAGCTTCGCGCGAGGCCATACCACGAAGAAGCTCTCCGTGCTGGGCAAGACCAGGGTTACCGGCACCACCGTGCGGTTCAAGCCCGACCCCGAGATCTTCACCGTCCTCGATTACAACTACTCGACCCTTGCTGACCGGTTGCGCCAGCTGGCGTTCCTCAACAAGGGGATCCGCATCACGATCAAGGACGAGCGGGGCGAGGGGCAGGAGGAGACGTTCTATGCCAAGGGTGGCCTCACCGAGTTCGTGCTCTGGCTCAACCGCAACAAGAAGACGCTGCATCCCAGGCCGGTGGCGTTCACCACCGAGAAGGACGGGGTCGAGGTGGACCTCGCGCTGCAGTACGAGGATGGATACAACGAGAACACATTCACCTTCGTCAACAACATCAACACCCACGAGGGAGGCACCCACCTGACCGGGTTTCGCGCGGCGCTGACCCGAACGGTGAATGACCTGGCCAAGAAGTCGGGCGCGCTCAAGAAGGAGTCATTCACTCTCTCGGGCGACGACATCCGCGAGGGCATGACCGCGGTGCTGCACGTCAAGGTCAAGGAGCCCCAGTTCGAGGGGCAGACCAAGACCAAGCTGGGCAACTCCGAGGTCGAGGGCATCGTGAAGACCGTCGTCAACGAGCACCTGGGCACCTACCTCGACGAGCACCCTCCGGTGCTGCGTGCGGTGGTCGAGAAGGCGGTAAGCGCGGCGCGGGCGCGGGAAGCGGCGCGAAAGGCGCGCGACCTGGTCCGGAAGAAGTCAGGCCTGGAGAACGCGGTGCTGCCCGGGAAGCTGGCCGACTGCTCGATCAACGACCCGGAGCTGAGCGAGCTGTACCTGGTCGAGGGCGATTCGGCCGGCGGCAGCGCCAAGCAGGGACGCGACCGCCAGTTCCAGGCGATCCTGCCGCTCCGTGGCAAGATCCTCAACGTCGAGCGGGCCCGGATCGACAGGATCCTCGGCAACGAGGAAATCCGCGCGATGATCACCGCCATCGGCACCGGCGTGAAGGAGGACTTCAAGCTGGAGGACGCGCGGTACCACAAGGTCATCATCATGACCGATGCCGACGTGGACGGCGCCCACATCCGGACACTGCTGCTGACGTTCTTCTTCCGCCAGATGGCCGAGCTGATCGAGGCCGGGTTCATCTACATCGCCCAGCCGCCGCTCTACCGCGTGGCGCGTGGCAAGGAGGAGTTCTACGCCTACAGCGAGGCGGAGCGCGACGAGTTCACCAAGCGGCTCGCCGGCCCTGAAGGCAAGGGCAATGTGCTGATCCAGCGCTACAAGGGACTGGGCGAGATGAATCCGGATCAGCTGTGGAAGACAACCATGAACCCGGAGACCCGCACCGTGCTGCGGGTCACGATGGAGGATGCGGTGGAGGCGTCCAAGCTGTTCGAGGAACTCATGGGCGATGAAGTCGAGCCTCGGCGGCAGTTCATCGAGAAGAACGCGAAGTATGTCTCCAACCTCGATGTATAGGGCTTGAGGCATGGGGCATGAGGCGTGAGGAACTGCCTTATGCCCTGCGCCTTATGCCTTATGCCATCACTCATGCACGAGCGCTGGTTCGTCGATGGCAGCCGCTTCCCGGTTCAGCTGGCCGCCGCACTGGAACCCGGCGCGCTGGCCTCGGTCGGCACGGCGCTCGGCATCGTCGCGGTGGCGGCCGTCGCCTGGCACGCAACCGGGAAGAAGCCGGTGGTGCCGGGCCCGCTGGCGCTCGGCACCAGCGAGCGGGGCCTGGCAATCCTCTTCGGGATAGTGCCGCTGGTCCTTGCCGCCCACCTCGCTGTCACGCTGTTCGTATCCGGTGTCCGAATCGAGCTGTTCGTGCCCAACCTCACGTTTGCCAGCGGGAGTTCCGTGGCCATCGGGTCGTTCGTGGGGGCCATCGTTTCGCTGGCCCAGATTGCGATCGGACTGGCGCTGTTCTACGGCTTCTTCACCCGCGCAGCGGCAATCCTGCTGATCCTCCTCTGGCTCGCCGGGTGCATGATGTTCGGACCGCTGCTGCTGCTGGAGCACGCTCTCGTGCCAGGCATCGCCGCGGCCCTGGCCATCACCGGCCGCGGCCCGTTTGCGGTGGACGCGCTGCTGGACTGGCGCTGGAACCGCCCCTGGAACGACATGCTGCAGAGGGCAATGCAGGTGCTGCGAATCGGTGCGGGAGTGTCGCTGGTAACGCTGGCGCTCACCGAGAAGCTCTGGAACATCCCGCTCGGGATGGAGTTCCTGGAGCACTACCCCGCCAACTTCCTTCCCGCCCTGGGAATACCCGTCAGCAATGCAACGTTCCTCCACATGGCTGGAACGGTCGAGCTGCTGGCAGGGCTTCTGCTCATCTTCAACGTGTACGTGCGACTGGGGATCCTGGTGCTGTGGCTGCCCTTCAACGTTTCGCTGGCGGCGTTCGGCTGGCGTGAGCTGGTGGGCCACCTGCCCATCTACGGCACGATGGCGGTGCTGGCGCTGTGGGGCAGCGGCGGAGAGGTCGACCTCCGGGCGCTGGGCCGGGGACTGAGGCAGCGCCCCACCCTGCTGGACGAAACCGTAACGTGAGGCAGTTCATGGTGGCGCTCGCGCTCGTTGCCGTGCCGGGGGCGGGGCCGGCGTTGGCGCAGGATTCGGCGACTCCGGGCGTGAGCCTCCGGGTCTCCCTGGTGACAATGGGAC
Source organism: uncultured Gemmatimonadota bacterium (assembly GCA_946479805.1). Next base: position 27,097 of record CAMLHP010000008.1, read on the forward strand.
CAGGCGCGCCGGTGTGGGAGCAGTTTGGCCACAACGCCATCATGATCGAAGATGCCGCCACCGGCGAGGCGCGCTGGTACAACTACGGGATGTTCGACTTCAGCGCCGCCGACTTCTGGCCCCGCTTCGCCAGGGGTGACATGCGCTACTGGATGGAGAGTCACGACGCCCGCGCCAGCCTCAGGAGCTACATTGGCGCCAACCGCTCAGTATGGCTGCAGGAGCTCGACCTGACTCCGGACGAGCGCGCTGCCATGCGCGACTTTCTCGCGTGGAACGAGCTCCCGGAGAACCGGTTCTATGCCTACGACTACTTCCGCGACAACTGCTCCACCCGGGTGCGCGACGCGATCGACCGGGTACTGGATGGTGCCCTCAGGACCTCCACCGAAACGCTCCCGGCAGCAACCACGTGGCGCGATGACGTGCGGCGGCTGACGGCGCCGAGCTTCTGGATCTATACGGGCACCGAACTCGCCATGGCGCGAGCCACCGATTCGGCCATCACTCGCTGGCAGGGCATGTGGCTTCCATCTGCGGTGCAGCAGGAAGTGCGACTGCTCCGGCGGACCGGTCCCGACGGCGTGGAGCGGCCGCTGGTGAAGTCCGAAGACACGCTGTTTGTCAGCTCCACACCGGAACCACGCGGTGCTCCCCCGACCCGCTGGCACTGGTACCTGCTGGTCGGCATGGCGGGCGGGTCCTTGCTGGCCTGGCTGGGAAGTAGGGGCGGGGCAAGCCGGGGTGCGCGAATCGGTTTCGGGGTGCTGGGATCGGCCTGGAGCATGCTTGCAGGACTGGGCGGGGTGGTGCTGGCGGGGCTCTGGATCTTCACCAATCACACCGCGGCGCACGCCAACGAGAACCTGCTTCAGTTCTCGCCCTTCTCCCTGGTGATGCTGGTCGCGCTGCCCCTGGCGCTGCGGCGGCCGACCGAACCCCGGCCGCGCACCGGCAGGCTGGCGATAGCGCTGGTGCTGCTCTCTGCGGCCGGACTCCTTGTCAAGCTGTTGCCCGGGCCCTCGCAGACCAACTGGGAAATCATCGCGCTGGCTTTGCCGTTGCACCTGGGCCTGGCGGCGGGGATGACGCGGCGGACAGACGTTTAGACGGTTAGACGGATAGACGGTTAGACGGATAGACGGATCTTCGCGTCCTTCGCTGCGTCGTGTTGAAAAGACTCGGTCCGACCGCCTATCGCCGCGGCGCGCCGGGGCCCCAGTCGTCACCGGAATGACCGTCCTCCGGCCGGGCATCGATGTCGCGGTCGCGGACTTCCTGTTCCGCCTCTTCCAGCTCTTCCCAGTCGATGTCCTCCACCCGGTCCTCCGCGCCGCGGTGGCGAAACCGCGCCAGAAGCCACAGGGCGAGAGCCACCAGGCCCGCCACACCCAGCAGGGTCACCACGGGCCCAGCTCCTCCACGCCGTCGCGGCTTGCGCGATGTGTTAGCAGCGGCGTCATGGCACCTTCGTGACCGACCTTGATGGCTCCTGCGAGCGCGGCGACGCCTTCCTCCGCCTGCTGCTCCGTGCGCGCGTGCACCGTTCCGAGCAGGCTGCCCTGCTCCACCCTCGTTCCCGGCTTTACCGGAACCACGAAGCCAACTGCCGGATCCACTCGGTCCTCCACTCTTCTCCGTCCGCCACCCAGCGCCACGATGGCCCGGCCGATGGCGCGAGGCTCGACCCTGGTCACGACGCCTGCCCGCCCTGCGGTCAAGGCGCGGGTCACCGGCGCGGCCGGCAGCAGCGACGGGTCATCCACCACCTCGGGCTCGCCACCCTGGGCCTCGACGACCTCACGGAGCTTGTCCAGCGCGGCACCGGACTCCACAGTGCGCCGCACCTCGGCGATGGCTGTTTCCATGGTCGATGCGACCCCGGCAGCCAGGAGCATCTCCGCGGCCAGCGCGCTGGTCACTTTCATCAGGTCGGGCGGGCCCTCGCCCCGAAGGCCCGCGATGGCCTCAGCCACTTCCAGAGCATTCCCAAGTGCATGTCCCAGCGGGCGGTCCATGGCGGTCAGCAGGGCGACCACGGTGCAGCCCCGGTCCTCTCCCAGTTCGATCATGGTCCGGGCCAGTTCAAGGGCGCGCGCCGTCTCCGGCAGGAATGCGCCGCTCCCCGTCTTCACGTCCAGCACCAGTGCGTCCAGGCCCTCGGCCAGCTTCTTGGACATGATGCTGGCGGCAATGAGCGGGATGCTTTCCACGGTGGCGGTCACGTCACGCAGAGCGTAGAGCCGCTTGTCCGCCGGGGCGATCTCGGGAGTCTGGCCAATGAGCGCCACGCCGAGCCTCCTGACCTGAGCCTCTGCCTGGCGCAATGGCAGGTCAGTACGGAATCCGGGGATTGACTCGAGCTTGTCGAGTGTACCGCCGGTGTGGCCCAGGCCGCGCCCCGACATCATCGGCACCGCGACTCCGGCCGCGGCCACGATGGGAGCGATCAGCAGGCTGGTCTTGTCACCCACGCCGCCGGTGGAGTGCTTGTCTACCCGCGGCGTCTCCCAGCCGTCAAATCGGAGCTGGTCGCCACTTGCGAGCATGGCGTCGGTCAGGGCACCGAGTTCCGCCGGTTCCAGTCCGCGGAAGTACACCGCCATCAGCAACGCGGACATCTGGTAATCCGGCACGTCACCGGCGACGTAGCGCCGCACCAGTTCGGTCCACTCTTCGGCAATGAGGCTGCCGCCGTCGCGCTTGCGCTCGATAAGCCGGGGAATGAGCATTCAGCTGCCGGGCACCAGTACCATGAAACGGATGAGCGGATGAATCGACAGTCCGACAGTCACTTGAAGCTCGCTCCCTCGCTGAAGTGCGGCCTCGCGCCGCTGTTGCTGCTGTGGGTACTGGCTGCCTGGCCGGCGTCGGCCCAGAGCGCTGCCGACCACGTGGCGATGGGAATCGCGGCCCGGAACGCACTTGATGCGCGGAGGGCATTGGTGCACTTCGAAGCCGCCCTCGCGGTGGATTCCCTCGACTACGAGGCCAACTGGCAGGCGGCGCTTTCGCTCATCGACATCGGGGCCGAGACGGCCGACCAAATCCGCTCGCCAGCCCGGGACTCACTCTACGCCCGGGCCGAGCTGCTGGGGCGACGAGCCACCGAGGTGCGTCCCGAGGGGGCGGATGGGCACTTTGTCCTCGCCAACGCCATCGGGCGGGTCGCCATCACTGCCGGCGTTCGCGAGAAGATCCGGCGGGCCGGTGAGGTCAGGCTGGAGGCCATCAAGGCGATCCGGCTCGACCCGCGTCACGACGGCGGCTACCATGTGCTGGGCCGGTGGCATGCCGAGGTGATGCGCCTTTCGGCTGCCACCCGTTTCCTGGCCCGCACCTTCCTGGGCGGCACGGTGCTCTCCGAGGCCTCATGGGAGTCCGCGGTTGCGAACATGGAACAGGCAGTGGAGCTGGACCCCGAGCGGATAATCCACCGGTTCGACCTCGCCAGAATCTACCTCGACGTGGACCGGGAAGCCGACGCCCGGATCCAGCTCGAACGAATTGCCCAGCTCACCCCCCGCGATCCGGGCGACCAGGAATACCAGCAGCGCGCGGCAGAGCTGCTCGCCTCGCTGGCCCGGTAGCCCGGGATGCAATCGGGCCCCGGCAGTGGCCGGGGCCCGAAGGGTTGCTGGTAACCCGCAACGTCAGGTCCGCTCCAGCTTCTCCCGCACCTGATCCACCCCCTCGTCCAGCCGCTCCCTCAGCTGGCGGCCCCGGCGGCGGACTTCGCGCCGGGCGCGATGAGAAGCATCATCCCAGCGATCAGTCGCCTCGTCGCGCAGCTCGCGAGCTCGGCGCGACAAGTCTCGCCTGGTATCCTCGCCTGCCTGGGGCGCCAGCAACAGAGCTACGCCGGCGCCGATCAGCGCGCCTATCGTAATGCCGGCCAGCAATGAGCCTGCGCTGCCCGCGGAATCTTCATGCCGTGCCATCGGGGCCTCACTTTCGGTATCAGTCACGAGTCTCAAGTAGTCTCAAGTAACGAGTCTCAAGTCGCGAGTCTCAAGTCACGAGTCCTGTACCCGCCGCCTCGCGCCTCGCCGCTCTCATTGAACCTACCGCATCCCCACCTGCGGTCAACTGCCACTGTCACGGATCGTGACATCACTCATAATCGAACACCCGGCTGCCGCTTGTTGCATCAGTTTCGGCGCCGACCTTCGGCGTATATCTTCGATCACTCCTTCCGGACACGGACATGACGACGCTGGGTGTCGGCGCAGCAGAAGACGTGGAGCGGCTGAAGGCCAGGGTTTCGGCACTTGAGAGCGAACGCCGCCACCTGCTGGCGGTGATCGAGATTCTCCAGGAGATCGGGGGCTCGCTTCATTTCGTGGACATCGTTCAGGCCGTCGCCAGGCGGCTGGGCGAGGCCTTCGGGCTCGACCGTTCGTCGATTTTCCTTACCGAGCGGGGCGGGCGCACCGTGCGCCTGGTCGCAAGCTACGAGGACCCAAGCATCCGCAACTACGTCGTGGACCTCGAGCGCTACCCCGAGCTGCAGCAGGCCATCCGCACCGGGCAGACGGTGCACATCGATGACGTCAGCACTGACACGACCCTGCGCCACGTGCGTGGTGCATTGCAGACCCGCCGGGTGCGGTCCATCACGGTCGTGCCCATCACTTGGCGGGGCGCGGCCATCGGCGCCATTTTCCTGCGGACCTTCCGCGACGGCCAGGCCTTCTCCGACGCGGACGTGCGCTTCTGCCAGGTAATCGCCAGCCTCACGGCGCGCGCGCTTCGCAACGCGCACCGGTTCGAGCGGCTGCAGGAGCGGCGAGGCGCCGCCCCGGAGGAGCGGGGACGCGAGCGGGAGCGGGCCGCGCTGGTGGGCTACCTGCGGCGGCTGCTCGACACCTTTGCAGACCGGGAGGGGCCGTGGGACGAAAGCGCTCTGGCGCGGGCGAGCGCGGAGGAGA